>JAWXBB010000468.1:0-7796 GCA_034439795.1 Planctomycetaceae bacterium
AAGCGGGCCAGCCGGGGGCGGAGATGGAATTTGCTCCTGATGTCGGCGTACAGACCGCCGCCGTCGCGGATGACGCCGGCGAATCGTTCCGGTTTGTGATTCAGGCCCCGGTGACGTTGGCGAAGCAACAGTCGGCGTTGTTGCCGATCGTGAATGACCGCATCACGGCGGAACGGATCGCGATCTACAACCCGGCGTCGCATCCGCAGCACCCGCTGGCCGGGATCAGGCTGACGAACAGCACCGACGTGCATCTGCAGCCGGGGCCGATCACCGTGTTCGACGCCGGCGAATATGCCGGTGACGCGCAGATCGCCGACATCGCCCCGAAAGCCGAACGGCTGCTGACGTACGCGCTGAACCTCGACGTGGAAGTCGCCCCGCAGACCGAGGCCGCCGTCAAACGCCCCGCCGGCCTGGCGATCCAGCAAGGCAATCTGGTCGTGCGGCAGACCGAATCGCGGATGCACCGGTATGTCCTCAAGAACGCCGGCGACAAAACCGTCAAGCTGCTGATCGAACGCCCCATCGTGAAGGACTGGCCGACGGTCAAACCGGCCCCCGCCGAGCAGACCCGCGACACGCACCGCTTCGCCGCGCAGGTCGCCGCGGGGAAGACTGAGACCGTCGTCATTACTGATGAGCGTCCGCTGGAGGAGTCGCTGTCGCTGAAGAGCCTCGACAGCGAACGGCTGACCGCGCTGAGTCAGACCGGCAAACCGTCGGACAAAGTCCTGGCGGCGATCAACGACGTGCTGTCGTTGAAGAAAGAGCTGCTCACCCGCACCGAGCAGCGGCGGCAGGTGGAACAGGCGGCCAGCGGCACGACCGCCGAACAACAACGGCTGCGCGAAAACGTAAAGACCGTGACCGCCACCGACCCCGTCCGCGAGCGATTCGTCAAGAAGCTCGCCGAGACGGAAGACCGGTTGGAGAAACTCACTGTCCAACTCGCCGAGGCGACCCGGAGCACGACCGACGCGGAACGGGCGCTCGATCAGCGGTTGAAGGATTTGACGGTGGAATAACTGCGTCAGGCGAGCCGCGTGGCGTCAGCTCGCGGAGTTCTGTCGTTGCTTAAGACATCCGCGGGCTGATGCCACGCGGCTCGCCCAATGCTGCCTGACAGTTCTGTACGTTGGCCTTCGCCCGCACTGCTAAGCTGCTAAGCGTAAAAGTCCGTCATGTCTGCTCGGATTCTCTTCCACTGATTGACAGCGGCGATCCAAGCCGGGACCGTGGAAACGACGGCGGGCCAGCGCCAAGACGGTTGGGTGAGCGAGAACGCTCGCCGGAACTGTCATAGCCCGGAGCGCGAGCGACGGCGGCCAGAGCTTTGCTTCACGGCATTGCACACGCCGTCGCTTGCACTTCTGGTTACCGCCCCGCCTCTCCCACGCACAGCACGTGGCCCGCAGTGCGGACGTAAACGCGGTTGTCGAGCACCGCTGGCGTGGCGAGGACCGTTTCGCCCAGATCGTGTTCGGCGATGGCGATGAACTCGGTCCCCGCGCGGAAGACGGTGGCGACGCCGTCTTCACTGACGACCAGCAATTGGTCGTCAATCACCAGCGGCGAGGTGGAGTACTGGCCACGGAGGCGGTGTTGCCAGACGATGTCGTTCGCGTCAGACCTCTCTGATCGGCGTGACACCGTTGCCGACATGTCTTTTGGAACCTCCGACTTGGTTCGCCGTGGCGGATTCTCGCGGGGAACGTCGGGTTCCATGATCTCTTCCGAGATCGGCCCCGGCATCATTGCCATCGGTTCTCCACCGAAGGTTCTGATGCCGGCGCCGATCGTTTCCCGTTCAGCGGGTCAACGACCGCCTTGAAGTCAGGTTTTGCCGCCGCCAGTCCATCCGGGAATGCGTCCGCTTCACCATCTGTTGCTGGGAGTCCGGGCTGAAGAACAGCAAGGCGTGGATCAGCACGGCCGTCGCCCAAGCGGCGATGATCCAAGTCATCTCCTCGGTGCTTTCACCGAAGCTGAGAACTATGAGACCGCTGGCAATGATCGCGAAGGCGGCCACATGCGACCAGAAGATCTGTTCAACCCTCGATTTCGCCTCTTCGTGCGTCGCCATGATGAACCTTTCAGAGAAGAGAGCCTTCGGCCAAACGCCGAGAGCTTTCCGGGAGTCTGGGTTCTCCCTTCCTCACGAAACTTCCGTCGGCATTTGCTTCAAGTATTCCCGCACTGCGAGAGCGCGGTTGCCCACCCGTTTGATCGCTTGGCGGAGTTCACTTTCCGAAACGCCCAGCTCTTCCGTCCAATAATCCACTTCCCACGACTCGTTCAGGGCAATGACGAATGCGTCTTCGCGTTTCAACTGTCGATGATCCGACATGGGTGCCTCCCTGAATTGGGCCCGCAGGGTGCTGAGGCGGAAGTTCTGCAAACGCCGTTCCAACGAGGGTCGCTCAATGTTCGGCGATCAAAGAACTCCGCATGCCTGCGGAGATTTGAGACCGGTGAGCGAATTCCGTTCACCTTGAGTTCTCATTCCGCACCTCACCCGTGCGGGCGGGATGACCGGACGGGACTCAGAAAGAGCGCTGAGGTTTCGCCCGTCTCCCGGAGCGTCGCCATCAGGCGCTCTTCCGTTTCCTCGCCGCAGGGCGGGCCGACGCCTTCGTCCGCTTCGGGGGGCGGCTGTCCCTCGGCTGGTTCACGCCTCCATCAAATTTGATGACCGGCGGCGCGTCCTGGCTTTCCGGTGACGACACCAGTTCCTGGCCTTGCACCTTGACCTCCGCCAAGGCCTGCAGCCGTTCTGCGTACAGATCGTGGTAGTCGCCGATCTCGAACCGTTTCTGTTGCATGGAGGTGAGCAGGGCTTTGGTCATCTTCATTTCGGCCGCGGTCCAGTGCGCCTTTGTCAGCTCATCTTCGTAAGTCGATGGCTGCGTCGGCGCGATGTTGTAGCGCGGAGGAAACTGCGGCACTTCGCGCGCGACGTCGAAGAACTCTTGGCGTTCTGCCGGCGTCAGTCGGAGATTGAATCGGCCGCACATGGCAAATGCCTACTGCGCGAATTCGCATGATGCGAGTGTCTGAACCGCGGATTCACTTCCGTTCCGCGAATGCGTACAGGTGCTTCTCGGTTCGGACGTAGATGGTGTCGTCCGCGATGGCCGGCGTGGCCGCGGTCCGCTCATCGAGTGCAGGATTCCGGGCGGCGACAACCAGCTGACCCGATTCTGCCTTGAGCACCGTGACCGCTCCATCCAGTGACGTGAAATCAATGTTCCCGTTCGCGGCGATCGGGGAAGCATAGTATTTGCCATCCGCGATCCGTGCTCGAGAGAGGGGCCGCTGTGCCGACCAGTTTTTCCGTCCCACATTCCCTCGCAGTCCGCACGGCGGACTCTGCGTCAGTCAACGACGGCCGCGCTCAGTCCCAGGCGTTCCCGGCGGTAATCGCCCGATTGGACGCGCCCAACCCACTCACGATGCGTGAGATACCATTTGACTGTCTGCCGCATCCCATCGCTAAAGCTAGTTTTCGGCCTCCATCCCAACTCCGCTTCGATTTTGGAAAAATCGATCGCGTATCGATGATCGTGTCCCGGACGATCCTTCACAAAACGAATCAGTTCGTGGGCGCTGCGACCGTCTTTTGACGGGTGCAACTCGTCCACCAGATCGCAGATGCAGCGGACGATCTCGATGTTCGTTCGCTCGGAATCGCCGCCGATGTTGTACGTCTCGCCCAGCCGGCCGCGTTCGAGCACAGTCAGAATGGCGTCGACGTGATCTTCGACAAACAGCCAATCGCGAACATTCTTTCCGTCGCCGTAGACCGGCAGCTCCCGACCTTCGAGCGCGTTGAGCGTCACCAACGGAATGAGTTTCTCGGGAAACTGGTACGGACCGTAGTTGTTGCTGCAGTTCGTGATCAATGTCGGCAGTCGGTACGTCTCGTGATACGCCCGCACGAGATGATCCGATCCGGCCTTGCTGGCCGAATAGGGCGAGCGAGGCGCGTACGGCGTCGTCTCCGTGAAGGCTCCTGTATCCCCGAGCGAGCCGAACACCTCATCGGTCGACACATGGTGGAACCGAAACGTTTTCACCTCGGACGAGGGCAAGGCGACCCAGTATCGGCGGACGGCCTCCAGCAGTGTCGCCGTCCCCAACACGTTCGTCTGCACGAACGCCAGCGGGCTGTCGATCGAACGGTCGACGTGCGACTCGGCAGCGAAATGGATCACGGCCCGCGGCTGGTGCTCGGCCAGGAGCGCGGCCACCAGGTCGAAATCGCAGATATCCCCGCGGACGAACTTCAGCCGGTCCGCCGAAACTTCCGCCAGGGAATCCAGGTTCCCCGCGTAGGTCAGCTTGTCGAGATTCACCACGCGCGGGCCCGGCCGTTGGCAGACCTGCCGCACGAAGCAGCCGCCAATGAACCCGGCACCGCCGGTGACGAGGATCGTTTCACTCATGGATATCGGTTTTGCCTCTAACGGACGGCAAGGGCGGGAACGGTCGACTTCCAGCGAGCCAGCGAGCCAGCGACTGCTCGATCGCCTCGTGGACCGGTGTCAGCCGCAACCCCGCGGCAACCGCCTTGTTGGAATCGAGCACGCAGTTCGACCGGGGGGTCTTCGCCGCCAGCCGCATGAACTGGTCTTCGTCGTCAAAGAAGCAGAACTCCTTATCAGTGATGCCGGAATCGCGGATCAGCTCGGTGACCTCGCTGGTCCAGACGCTCCCTGGATTCGTCAGATTATACACGCCGCAGGGGAGACGCAGGCGGAAACAGTCCACGCAGGCCTGCACGAACTCTTCCAGTTGCGACAGGGAATTCTCGGCTTCGAGCAGGGTCTGATAGCTCAGCAGTTTCTGCAGGTAGTTCCGCGGTCAATATCGTAAAGGTCAGCGCGGCGGACAGGCCGCAAGCCAGCCCCTCCTGCTCCAAAAGGGATCGGAAGTAGGAACCGACGTATCCGGAAGCACCGAGAGGGCGATCATCACACCATCCCATCCACCAAGACGTGAGTCTAGAACTGACTTAGGGTTGCTTACCGCTGGAAGCCATATGCATCAGGCCCTGACGGACAAGCGACAAGAACCGAATTGTCTGCAACTCATGGTAAAATGCATCACACCGATTGCGCGTAACGGTATGGCGAAGCCATAGGACTGTATGGTCCAGCAGGTGCCGGTAGAGATACCTTGGCACTCCGAACATCCATTGCACGTCCGCCGGCTGCTCGCGAATCACCTGATAATACAGTTCGGCGCCGCGTCACAGATTCCGACGGCGGTATTGTTTGCGGCAGCGGGCTTCGAGAATCATGTGCCCGACTGTTGCGTCAGGCGGCGTGTAGACAATCCGTAGACCCCGGTCCAACGCCCTTGCGAACAAGTCTTCGTCGTTCCCCGCCGCTCCTTTGTTTCCGATGGCTCCACGGTCAACCCGGCAGCCCCCCAACGATGTCAGCACATTCTTCCGCCAGGCATGGTTCACACCGAAGAACGGGTGTTTAGCTCAACTCTGCGGCTGCTCTAAACACCCGTTCAAGTCCAGTCGAAAATCTACAGAGAGAGGGGCTGCCGTTGGGGATAACGGCAGCCCCTCACCGCAGGGGCGCTCACATCACCTGCGGTTGCTTTCATTGTGCGGATCGCCGCGGGGAACAGTCAGTAGCGGTGGTCGCTGTCGAAATCCAACGGCGCGCGATTGCGCTCCGATTGGAACTCGCGGAGCATTGAGAACCAGGCTGAAAGGGTGACCGCAAACAGCAGCGCCAAGCCACCCGCCAAGGCCATTCGAGCAGCGAACTGCGGGTCGCTTGTGACGGCGTGGCCCGCCAGAGCGATCAACAGTCCGGCGGGGATCGCCACGACCATTCCCACCAGCAGCGCGGCGGGAATCAGACGTGCCACGGGGTTCCGTTCGCTGGCCATTAGTCGCTCCGTCAGTCAGAGTGCGTCACGCGCCCATTCGCCGGCCAACTGCCGCATAGTTCGCCAGGTGATGGAAGTCGCCACCGATCGCCTTGAGCGCGAACCGTACGCCGTCGATCTCCCGCTCGGTGCGGATTCCCAGCCGACGGAACACGGGCAGCGGCGGGCACCATCCCTGGAGCGCGTGCTGGAGCAGGAATCCGCCGATCACCATCGGCAGATAGAAGATGCGGCGATCCACGGTGGCCCCCAAGGCCACCCCGACCAGGCAGGCCATGGCCGCATTGGCTTCCAAGGTGCGCTCGATGTCCCATTCTCGATCGAGTTCCCACAGCCGGTCTGTGATCTCCGCCGCAGAGGCGTTCCGGTAGTTCGACACCCGGTCCTGCATGTCCTCTTGAATCTGGCGATTCACGTCTGGACTGGTGCTCATCGGAACGCGGGCGCTGGTGGCCGGCAACATGGCTTTTTTCCTTGCTTTGATTGGACGGCAGGGAGCCGTCAGCAAATCGCAAGCCGACCAAGAAATTGTCCCTAACTGGGCCTAAACGTCCGGCGGTTGATCGTTCAGCAGCCAGCCCGTATCTTGGTCGCCCGACTCGATCACCATTCGTTCAAACCCAGGCCCGCCGGCCAGTCCCGCCAGATCAGGCAAGACTCTGAGCCGCCGTCGCGCAACACGGCCGCAGACTCTTCGTAACGCGCACACTTTCCGCGGAAAACTGGGGAAGGGAATCCAGCGCCGGGAGCGGCTGTCAAGTGGTCCGGCAAAGATCGCCGATGAAGGCGGAACAGCGCCCGACGATCGGCCGTCTTCCCCGGAGACCCTTGCGATGCTGGACCTGCTACGGACCTTCAGCGACGACCAACTG
The DNA here is from genome assembly GCA_034439795.1 of Planctomycetaceae bacterium. Lineage (GTDB taxonomy): Bacteria > Planctomycetota > Planctomycetia > Planctomycetales > Planctomycetaceae > DSVQ01. The sequence continues at coordinate 6,789 of JAWXBB010000468.1, forward strand.
GCGATCGGCGGGTGCGTGTTGGCGCTGATGGCGGGCGGGTTGCTCGTGCAGTTGTCGTACACGTTGGGCCCCGCAGGCCGCAAGCAGCGCCGGGCGCGCATGCCGCGGGTTTACTCAGCGCCGCAGCCGGTGCGGCATGCGGAGGACCGGGCGGCGTAGCGGTGTCTGTCCGCAGTATCCGCGGGGACGCAGCCCCGCGGCTTCGGGATTCCTGGCGCGATCAGGACTTTTCGTCCGTTGCGCGATTCTTGCCGGGTATCCAGAGGATGTCGTCCTGGCCGTCGCGGTTGGCGGCGCGGGCCAGGACGAACAGCAGGTCCGACAGCCGGTTGAGGTACATCGTCACCTGCGGGTTGACGGGCTCGTGCTCGGCCAAGGCGATCACGCCGATCTCCACCCGCCGGCAGATCGTCCGCGCGGCGTGCAGATGGGCGGCCGTGAGCGAACCCCCCGGCAGGACAAAGCTGGTCAGCGGGGACAGTCGTTCGTTGACCTCGTCGATCCAGCGCTCCAACTGCGTTACCTGCCCGGCCGCGACGCGCAGCGGCGGATACGGCGGCGGTGCTTCGGACTCCGGCAGGCACAAGTCTGCGCCGACGTCGAACAGATCGTTCTGAATGTGGACCAGCATCCGCTTCAGATCGGCCGAGACCCCGGCCGCGATCGCGACGCCAAGCACCGAATTCAGCTCGTCCACGCCGCCGTAGGCGACGATCCGCAGATGCGTCTTAGGCACGCGCACGCCGTCGCCAAGCGATGTCTCGCCACCATCGCCGCTCTTGGTGTAGATTCGGTTCAGGTAGACCATGTGTGTCAGCCGGTCTTGGAGGAGTCATCAGGTCTGAGAAATAATTGTGCGACATCGATGCCGGCAGCGGAAGGGGTGTGCGTCTCGATTCTGAGTGGCACTTGTGTCTGGTCCCCTCGCCCCCGCTTCGGGGGAGAGGGATAGGGTGAGGGGGCCGTGCGCTTCACAATGCGATGATCGTCAGCAACACCAACTTGAAG
>JAWXBB010000469.1:0-3909 GCA_034439795.1 Planctomycetaceae bacterium
ACGCCGACGTCGGCGTGGTGTTCGACCTCGTCCGCCAATTGACCGGCCGCAGTTCGCAGGAGCTCTCCAGCGCGCGGGCCGAGTTGCAGAAGCTCGCGCAGTCGGCGAAGCAACCCGTGTTCCGGCAGATCGGGTTCGCCTCGCTGATCGCGGTCGACGACTCCGTTGAGCCGGCGTGGGAGCTCGCCTCGGCCGATGCGAAGGCGCTGCAGGACTTCGTCTCCGCGACGCCGTTGATCGCCGATCCCAGCGTGCGGGCCGGACTGTATCCGCGGTTCGCCGCGCTGCTCGACGGGCTGCCCGAGAAGCTTGCCACCACCGCCGGCAAGGGTTCGCCGGGCCGCTATGTCCGCATCGAAATCCCCGGCCGGGCCACCCTCACGCTGGCCGAAGTTGAGGTCTACTCCGGCGGCGAGAACGTCGCCCGCCGCGGCCGCGCCAGTCAGAAGAACACCGCCCACGGCGGCGACGCCGCCCGCGCCATCGACGGCAACAAGGACGGCAGCTTCGGCGCCGGCGGACAAACGCACACCGAAGAATTGGCCGGAAACCCGCACTGGGAGGTTGATCTCGGCGGCGAAGTTCCCATCGACAAGATCGTGATCTACAACCGGACCGACGGCGACCTCGGCAACCGCCTCAGCGGCTACACGCTGCGGGTGCTCGACGCCCGCCGCAACGACGTCGTCAAGCAGACGAACCTCCCCACGCCCTCGCCGAAGTCCGAGATCGAACTCGCCGGCGGCGGCCCGGCGGCGCAGGTCCGCCGCGCGGCGATGGCGGCCCTCACGCACATCCGCGGGCAAGAGACGCAGACGTTCCGCAGCCTGGCGAAGTTCGTGAAGGACGACGCCGACCGTTTGACGGCCATCCGGTCGTTGCAGCGGTTGCCGCGGTCATCGTGGCCGAAGGAGGAGGCCCCGGCGCTCATCGACGTGCTGACGGAGTCGCTCAAGCAGACGCCGGTCAAGGAGCGAACCGGTCCCGCCGCGCTCGACAGCCTCGAATTCGCCGACGCCCTCGCCAGCCTGCTGCCCGCCGACCGGGCCAAAGCCGTGCGGCTGGAGCTCGCCGAGCTCGGCGTCCGCGTGGTCCGCATCGGCACCGTGTTCGAGAAGATGACGTTCGACAAGGACGCCATCGCCGTCCGCGCGGGCAAGCCGGTCGAGTTCGTCTTTGAGAACTCCGACCTGATGCCGCACAACCTCGTCATCACGTCGCCGGGCGCGCTCGAGGAAATCGGCACGATCTCTGAAGCCGACGCCCAGAAGCCCGAACACGCGGCCCGGCAGTACGTTCCCAAGTCGAACAAGGTGCTGCTGGCGAGCAAGCTGCTGCAGCCGCGCGACGTGCAGCAACTGAGCTTCACCGCGCCGACGCAGCCGGGGGTCTACCCCATCGTCTGCACGTACCCCGGCCACTGGCGGCGGATGTATGCGGCGTTGTATGTCGTGGATGACCTCGACGCCTACGACGCTGCCCCGGAGGCGTATCTCGTTGCGAACAAGATCGTCGCCGCCGATGCACTGCTCAAGGACCGCCGCCCGCGGACCGAATGGACTATCGCCGACCTCGCCGAGCCGGTCGCGGCGATGAAGGCCGGCCGCAATTTCGCCGCCGGCAAGCAGATGTTCACGGTCGCCTCGTGCCTCGGCTGCCACCGGCTGGACGGCGTCGGCAACCAGTTCGGAGCCGAGCTGACGAAGCTCGATCCGAAGGTGCTCGCCCCCGCGGAGCTGCTGAAGCACATTCTCGATCCGTCGCTGAAGATCGACGACAAATTCCGCACGACGGTGGTCTCGCTGAACTCCGGCAAGGTCGTCACCGGCCTGGTGGTGGAGGACTCGGGCGACGTGCTGAAGATCGTCGAGAACCCGCTCATCAGCCCGCAGCCGACGGTGATTAAGAAGTCTGACATCGACGAACGGGTGCAGTCGGCGGTGTCGATCATGCCCAAGGGCCTGCTGGACAAGCTGACGCGCGAGGAGATTCTGGACCTCGTGGCGTTCGTCTCCGCCCGCGGCGACAAGGCGAACGTGCTGTTCCACAAGGACGGGCACCACCATTGATTTGGGCTTTGTCCCCTCGCCCACGGCTCTGCGTGGGAGAGGGCTAGGGTGAGGGTGCCTTTCTCTTCTTCGCGATCTGAAAGAAAGCCAAAGACACCCTCACCCTAACCCTCTCCCGCCGAAGCGTCGGGCGAGGGGACAAGAGTCGAGACCGGTTCTCCCATTCGGAGCCTTGCCTTTCAGCCCCGAATGGGGCGGCAGATCGTAGCCCCAGGCGTGAGCCTGGGGTAAACGGTCATGAGGATTTCCAGCCCTGAAAGGGCGACAGAAGCCGTCCGCGCGACGGGCCTTCTGTCGCCCCGTTGGGGCTGGTGTGAGGAACATCGCCAAACCCCAGGCTCACGCCTGGGGCTACGATCTGTCGCCCCTCCGGGGCTGAAAACCGGGACGCCGTTGCCACCACTCGCCCGCCCGTCGGAGCCGTTCCATGTCCCGCACGACGAACCCTCACCGCCGCGGCATTGGCCGGGTTGACGTGCTTGCCGTGGTGTGCGTGATCGCGATCCTCGCGGCGATCGTTTTGCCGATGATTCAACAGGCGCGGGAAGCCGCACGACGAACGCAGTGCCGTGGCTATTTCAAGCAATTCGGCCTGGCCCTGCACAATTATCACGACAATCTCAGGGCTTTTCCGCCCGGCTATGTGATTGATCCGGACGGCGCGTATCACGGCTGGAATTGGGAGCTGTTCGTGCTTCCCTACATTGATGCCAACCCGCTTTACAACCAGGTCATGGGGTCAGGGCGAGATGGTCTGTCTGCGAATCCAACGATGGGCTTCTATTCAAGGGCCGTCCCCATTTTTCGATGCCCAAGCGATCAAGGCAAAAGCTGGCTGTCGCATGTGAATGTTGTGACGACACCGGTCACCGACGGCATCGTCACCCCCGCGACGCTCGACGTCCCGAACCACTTCGCCCGATCGAACTACTTCGGCGTCGTCGGTTACCTCCATGCAGAGGTCGCCGGCATTGCGTACAATGCCGGCGGCGAACCGGCGAGCCAGCCACCGCTGGTGAACGCCGGCAGCCTCGGGAACATCGGCAGCACGGTCTCCGTCGGGCATCGCTACTGCGATCCGGCGAATTTCCGCGGCGTGTTCGGGCAGAACAGTTGGACGAAGATCGCCGACATCAAGGACGGCCTGTCCAACACGCTGATCGTCGGCGAACGGTATACGCCGCGGAATGAGCAGCCGGGCGCGGTCGGTCACGGCACGTGGGTCGGCGTCCCCGACTGTTCGACCGCCGCCGGGCTGGCGATGGCGCTGGGGGACACGGCCGTGAAGATCAACGCCGGCGCGAAGACGCGGGCCGAAACCACCGGCTTCGGCAGCGTCCACACCGGCGGCAGCCACTTCCTGTTCGCCGACGGCGCGGTGAAGTTTCTGTCGGAGACGACGGACATCGCCGTGTACCGCGATCTGTCGACGATCGCCGATGGCCGCAAACGGTCGCCCTAAATATATAGCCCCCCGTCTCCTGACGGGGGGTCGAGCGCTTCGTTGGGCGTCCGTAGACGTTCGCCCCCCCGGTCGGGAGACCGGGGGCTATATGAAGTCGCCCCACTGGCAAACTCCACTCAAGCCGCACCGTCGGTCCGGTCGAACTTCAGTTGCAGAATCCGCCGCGGAGTGGCCGAGACCACACCGCGCGCGTCGACCGGCAGAAATGTGCCGATCGGAATCGGAACGACAAGGGACGATCGGGAGAAATCGGGAGACGGGCGAGATTTTTGGCCGCTTCGGTCTTGTCCCCTCCCCCGGCGTTCCTAAAATGTGCGAGCGTTGATGGCGGGTGACGAACGGTCCCGGAGGCAGCAGACGAATCCATGCCGATTG
>JAWXBB010000470.1:0-12148 GCA_034439795.1 Planctomycetaceae bacterium
GAGCTTCTCTGGCGACCCACACAACATGTCCGGCGCTCGCGTGCAATCCTCCGAGGTTCTGGTCGCATTACGCGGCGGGATTGTCGCGTTTCGCGAGCGGGCGTTGGCGGCGATCGGCAGCCTGCGGCAGGAGACGCAACGGACGATCCGCTGGCTCGAACAGGAACAGCCGCATTATTGGCAACATCAGGAGCGGATCGGGTACGATCACGTGGCGTCCTGCCGGGTGGCGTACGAAACCTGCCGGCTGCGAACCATTGCGAAGCATCGCTCGGCCTGCATCGAAGAACAGGTGGCCTTGCGGCGGGCGAAAGCCCGGATGGAGCACGTGCAGCAGCAGATCGAAGTCGTCCGCCGCTGGAGCATTCAGGCGGCCGATCAGTCCAATGAATTCTTCGGGAAGCTGAATCCGCTGGAACGAATGCTGGAGCACGACGTCGTGCAGATGATCGCCGCGCTGGAGAGCATGGTGTTGTCGATCGAGGCCTACGCCGCCGAGGGGCCGGCCGTCGAGAGTCGAGAGTCAAGAGTCGAGAGCGAAGACGGTTCTTCGGAGGCGAACGATGCCCCGTGAACTTCGGCAGATAATGAACACCGTGCCGCTGCTTCGTCCGTTGCCGCCGTTCAGTTTGGGTCGCGTCCTCCCGCGGCAATGTGGGATCGCGTTGTCGCTGATCGGCGTCCTGACCGTGACAATGGCCGACCTGGCATCGGCGCAAGAACCGGTGGTCGTTTCCGAGCAGTTTCAGACGCGGGTCAAGGCGGCGCTCGAGCGGGCGCGCGGCAGCCTGTCCAGCGTGCAGCTTCTGGCCGGCTCGGGACAGGGATCGTTGACGGCGTACGCATTGATCAAGTCCGGCCAGCCGGTCGAGGCCCCCGCCATTCAGAACCACATTCGGCAGATTCAGCAGAAGGTCGACGGCGGCAGCTATGACGCCGTCCGGGAGCCGCAGCATCACGTGTACGAGGCGGCCTGCGACGCGATGCTGCTGGCCGACACGGACGCCGAGGCGAACAAGTACCGTCTGGAAAAACTCCGCGATTACCTCGTCCGCAAGCAGTTGCAGAACGGCGCCTGGTATTACCCCAACGTCCCCGCTGCGAGCGTGGGCGACACCAGCATCACGCAGTTCGCGATCCTGGGCTTGTGGGCGATCCACCGGGCCCGGGTGGAGGTTCCCCGCGACACCCTGGCCAAAGCCGGCAAATGGCTGATCGGCAGCCAGCGCAGCAACGGCGGCTTTGCCTATCATCCGTTCGAGATCGCCGCCCGGCCCGAGGACAAACTCACCAGCGAGTCGATGACCGCCGCCGGCTGCGGCACGCTGGCGGTCATCAAGCTGATCCTCTACGGCGAGCCCGCGCCGACTGTCGCGGCGACACAACCGCCGCGCCGCAAGTTCGGCGTGCTCGAACAGGCGGCCCTCGAAGGAGAAAAGCCGGAGAAGCCGGCGGCCCGATCGACGGCCGACACGGTCTCGGTCTCGCGCGAGGCCCTCGACAAGGCGATCAACACCGCCGAAAAGACGCTGGCCGACAAATTCCCCGGCGGCACGAAAAACCGGTTCCCCGTGTACTTCCTGTACGCCTGCGAGCGGACGGGAACGCTGTTGGGCACGGAGACCTTCGGCACGCATCGTTGGTACGAATCCGGCGTGGACTTCCTGCTCGAAAAGCAGTTGCCGACCGGCGATTGGGGCGACCTCGGCGGCCCGCTGACGGGCCCCGCCAACACCGCGTTTGCGATGTTGTTCCTCAGCCGGGCCACCAAGACGCTGGTAAAACCGGGCCCGCGGCAGCGGCTCGTCGGCGGGGGGCTGCTGGCCGGCGGACGCGGTCTGCCCGACGAACTCGATCGGGTGGATGTGACGGGCGGCACGGTGAAGCAGCGGCTGAAGAAAGGGCCGGTCGACGACCTGCTGGGCCAGCTCGAACAGCCGCAGGAGATCTCGCTGCCAACGATTCAGGAGGCGATCGTCGAAAGCGTGTCGCTGGACAATCCCGACGAGTTGATCGGCCAGTTGGATCGCCTGAAAAAGCTGTCCCGGCATCCGGAGCCCGAAGTCCGGCAGGTTGCCGTCTGGGCGCTGTCGCGCTCGGGCGATTATCGCATAGCGCCGATGTTGATCGAACGGTTGTCCGATCCCGACCCCGTCGTCGCGTGGGAGGCCAGCCTGGGCTTGTGCGTGCTGAGCCGGATGCCGCTGGGCATCGTCCCCGCGCGGGGCAAGCCGCCGTTGCCGATCGCGCCGCCGGAAGTGACGGCCGAAGACGCCGCCAGCCAGGCTGCCTATCAAAGTTGGCACGACCAGACGAAAGCCGCGTGGGACGCCTGGTATCTCCGCGTGCGTCCCTACGACGAACGCGACGACCGCCGCCAATTGCCGCGAAAGTGAGGCGCATGGTCAGCCGCAGGGTCTTTACGCCAAAGGCGTTGTATCCCGCAGCCCAGGGTCGCGAGTCTGCGAGCGCACCCTGGGTGGCGATCCCTGATGAACCATACCCTGTAAGGACGCCATCGACCCAGGGTGCGCTCGCCGACTCGCGACCCTGGGCTGTGCGATCGAACGCCTTCGGCGTACATGACCTCAGACCAATGACCCGCCACCAACGGCAACAGCCCGAAGCGGGTTTTAGAACCGCTTATAGCAACTGACCATGGACCACTGACGAACGACCGCATGTCCACCACATCCCCGCCACTACCGCCGCCGCCGATGTTGCAGGTCACCTCCTACGACAAGGCGTACGCGGGCGTCTTCGCGTCGTTCCTGGCGCTGCTGGCGTTGTGCGCACTCGTGGCGTCGATCTGGTATGCGAACCGCGAGCCGCCGAAGATTCAGACCGTGCCAGTCGAGTTGGTCGAGTTGCCGGGCGGATACGAAGACGGCGTGGTCGGCGAAACCTTGCGGGTCGATTCCCCCTTGCCGGAAACGGACAACCCCTCGCCGGCCGAAGAGGTGTCCGATCAATTGGAGATCGCCGAGTCGCTGGCCTCGGCACTCGATCTGTCCGTCGGTGCGACGGTGTCCGTCGCCTCGGCGGCGCAACAGTTCGAGACGGGCATCCGCAACGCCGGCAAACCGGGCAGCGCCAAAGGAACCGGCCGCCGTGCGCTCGGTTCGGGGGGGGGCAAGGGGAGCGGCTTCGGCCGCGAACAGCGCTGGTTCGTCCGCTTCGGAGATCAGGCCGGGCTGGACGAATACGCGCGGCAGCTCGACTTTTTCAACATCGAGATCGGCGCGCTCCTGCCGGACAAACGGCTGGCCTACCTGTCGAAGCTGTCTCAGCCACGGCCGAATATCCGCTACGTCAACACCGGCAAAGACGAAGCCCGGCTGTACATGACCTGGCTGGGGGGCGACCGGCGCTTCGCCGATGTGCAACTGTTCGCCAAAGTGCAGCTCGACATTCCCCCCACCGTGCCGGTGTTCCATTTCTATCCGCCGGCGGTCGAGGCGCAACTGGCACAGCTCGAGCGCGCCTACCGCGGGCGTCCCGCCGATCAGATCAAACGGACGTACTTTTCCGTCGACGGTTCCGCCGGCGCGTACAAGTTCACCGTCGTCAGGCAACAGTATCTCGAATAATCCGCGACGGCTGCCTCGCTTTTTCCTCCGGCAGCATTGGCAAGTCCGATCGGAGTCCGAAGAATGATCTTTCTTCCCTCAACTCGTTCGTGACATCTGGCGGTAACCTGCATCCATGCCCAGTTTGGTCGTGCATTTCGCCGACGGCCGCCGCGACCAAAGGCCGCTCAGCCGGTCGTCGCCGCTGAGCATTGGCGCGCAGTCGTTCAACGATGTCTGCATTCCCGAAGCCGACGTCGGTCCGCTGCATTGCCGCATCGGCTGGAGCAAAACCGGCTACGAAGTGACGGCGGCGACCCCGAAGGGGGTCGATCTCAACGGCACGGTCGTCGAACATGCGCTGCTGAAACCGGGCGACGTCTTGCGGATCGGCAGCACCGATGTCGTCTACGAGTCCGATCAACCCGCCGCCAAGCCCGTGGAGAGAACGCCGCCACCGGCGGAGGCTGTCTCCCGGAAGGCCCACGAAAAGCCGGCGAAGGAGCATCACGGCAGGGAGAAGCCCGCGAAGAAGGTCGAACCCGTGGCCGCCGAGGACTTGTCGCTGTTCGAAGGCCCCGTCCGGGCCGAGACGTTCGACGAACTTCCCGCCTATCAAGACGCCGACGACCCGGTCGCCCTTTCCGAAGACGAACTGCCGGTTCTCGGCGGGCGGCGCAAAGACGCCCAGCCCGCGGAGGAGGCGGGCCTCGTCGCCAAACTCGGCCTGCAAGGGGGACGGGTCCGCCCCGGCGAGCAGGAGGTCTTCAAGTCGCCGATCATCCTCGGTCTGACCGGCGGCGGGATTGTGCTGTTGCTGATCGCGGCGACTATTTATCTGCTGATGGGACGCGAATCGGCGATCCGGTTGTTCGACGTCGCGTCCACCGATCTCGCCGAGGGCCGCTTCGCCGAGTCCATCGAGAATTACGAGAAGTTCGTCGCGATGTATCCGCGCCACACCAACTCCGAGACTGCGAAGGTCAACATCGGCCGGGCGCGCGTGCAGCGGGAACTGGCCGGCGGTTCGCCCGCCTGGTCGAAGGGCTGGGACAGCCTGAACGAATTCGTCCGCGAGTTCCGCAATACGCCCGGATACCAGGAATTGCGGCCGATCGTCCTGGACTTCAGCGAGCGGATCGCCGTCGGTGCCGCAAAAACGGCGGAAACGACCAGGGACCGCAAGCTGCTGCCGATCTCCAAGGAGGCCGCCGCCCTGTTGGAGCGGACCGCCGACCAGGAGACGCCGCTGGACAGCATTCTGTCGAAGATTCGCGACGCCACCGACAAGGCCAACGCTGCCATTGCCCGGCAGGATGCCCGCGATGCCGCCGTGAAAGTCATGCAGGCGGCGATCGCCGGCGGCCGCGCGATCGACGCACTGTCCGAACGGGATCGGCTGCTGCGCGCCTACCCGATGTACGCGACCGACAAGGGGGTGCAAACGGTCCTCAACGAGGCGCTCGCTCAGGCCAAATCAACGGTCACGCCGTGGGAACCCGGTCCGGCGGCCCAACCCTTGTCGGAGCCGCCGGCAATGCCGTCGGTCTTGCCCGCCTTTCACCAGCGGTCGCGCACCGATGAAGCGTCGCTCGGTCAGACGGTCTGGGTGCTGGCGCAAGACTCCTGCTATGCCGTCGACACAGTCACCGGGGAAATCGTCTGGCGGCGCGTGATCGGCGGCGATCCCGCGTTCCCCCCCGTCATCACGCGCGGCTCCCCAGCCGGATGGTTGCTGTTCGACCGACGCACGGGCGAGCTCGTTCATTGCCGATCCGACAACGGCCAGACTCTGTGGCGGCTGGCGTTGTCCGCGCCGCCGCGCGGCGCGCCGCTGGTCGAGCAGGGGCAGATCTATCTCGCCACTGCCGATCGGAAGCTGCTGCGGATCGATCAGGAGACCGGCGCATTGTCGTCCGGCTTGCAGTTCGCGCAGGACGTCATCGGGCCGCCGACCGTCGATGCGGCGGGCGATCATTTGTTCCTGACCGGATCGCGGGGCTTGATCTATGCGTTGAGCATGCGGCCGCTGGAGTGCGTCGCGGTCACGTTCACCGATCACGCCGAAGGGGCCATTGCCGCGCCGTTGGCCACGCTGGGGCAATTGCTGCTGGTCTGTCAGAACGATCGGCCGGAGCAGTCGCGGCTGCGGGTGTTCAACGCGTCTGAACCGACGAGGCCCTTGCCCGCAGTGGATGACCAGTCGATCGCGGGATCGGTGTTCGATCCGCCGGTGTTGCGCGGGCCGCAACTGGTCGTCCCCTCGCAGGGGGAGCGGCTGACCGCGTTCGTCGTCAACGACGATCCCGGCCGCATGGGTCTGACGAAGGTCGGCGACTATCGCGTGCAGGACGGTTACGGCGGGCCGATGCGCGTGCTGCTCGGTCCCGATCAGCAGTTCTGGATGAGCAGCACGGCCTTTCGTCGGTTCAAGATTGAGGCCGACAGCATCAGCATGGACCCGACCCCCGTGGCCGTCGGGCTGACGTCGCAGCCGCTGCAAGCCGTGGCGGAGACATTCTTCGTGGCCCGCCGGTTGCCGTTCGGCGAAGCGGTGCAGTTCACCAACGTGGACCGCGACCGAATGTCGGGCACCTGGCGCACGGCGGTCGGAGCGCGGCCGCGGTTGGTCCTGGGAGGCGATTCGGGACCGGTCGCGATCGTGACGGACTCCGGTTTCGTCTACACCGTGGTGGCGAACCGGCTCGCCACCGGCGGGACCGAGATGCGCGGCGGATTCAGTTTGGAAGTGTCCCCGGCGCTCGCCGAGCCGTTGCAGATCGGGCCGCTGTCCGACGGCCGCGCCGTCATCGCCGCGGGAGGCGAGGTGCTGCAAGGCTGGATCGTCGAAGCCAACGGCCGCGTGGGCACGCCGTTCAAGTTGACGAAGGCCGTGGAGCGTCCGCCGGTGTTGCTCGACGCCGGCCTGGTGTTGCCGCTGTCGGGCCGCTTGCAGGTTCGGCCGCTGACGGGCAATGTGAAGTCCGAAGACTGGCGCGCCCCGGCGGACGGGAATGCTCCACCGGCCTGGGAACACGTCATCCGCACGGCGGGCGATGAGTTGCTGGCCGCGGATGCCAATGGTCGTTGGCGACGGCTGCAACTCCGCGGCGGCGACGTGCCGCATCTCGCCGAGGTCGTCCACGTCGATTACGCCCCGCCGGCGCGGTTGACGCCGGTGCTCGTCGGCGAATCGCTGCTGATGGCCGACATCCAGCACACGCTCCGCAAGCTGGCCGTGCGGACGCTGGACGAGCAATCGAAACGCGAGTTTCCCGACGGCCTCCGCGGTGTGGCCGCAGTCGATGACCAGTCGGCTTTCATCTGGGACGACCGCGTGCTGCGGCTGGTCGATTTGGAGAAGGACTTCGCCGACCGTTGGACACTGGATCTGGAAGGGCTGTCCCCCGTCGGTCGTCCGACCGTACGCGGATCGCAGGCCTGGCTTGGATGCGCCGACGGCACGGTGTTGATTCTCGATCTGACCACCGGCAAGGTGCTGTCCCGACTGGTGACGCCGCAATTGCTGAGCTTGGGCGTGGTTGCCATCCAAGGCACCCCGTGGGCAGTCGCTGTCGACGGCACGCTGTACCGCCTCCCCGTCGCCGCGGAGGCCCAACAATGATGCATCCAACGAAACTCGCCGCTCCGCGTGGGGTGGCCGGGGCTGGACCGACCAACGGGAGGGAAGCCCCGGTGAGCGCGCAACCGACCGGGGCTTCGCCGATGCGGCTCCAGCCCCGGCCACCCATGTCCCTGATTCTGAAATACGCTCTGGTCTTCCTCTTCGCCACGTCCGTGTCTGTCGGAGCCCAAACCGATCCCGCGAAACCCACCGATCCTCCCCCCGAAGCGACGTTGCCGAAGTACAAGGACCTGCAACCGCCGACCGCCGACGAGATTCTGAAGGGGAAGCCGGTCGACTGGATCGTGCTGCTCAACGGCGACGTCATCTTGACCGACCCCGTGCACCGGCGGCCCGGCACGCTGGAAAAGATCAAGGCCGAGCACGACGCCGTCAGCAAGCAGGCCGTCAGCGCCAAGGATCTCCCCGAAAAACTGAAAAAGCTGGCGGAGCTCGAACGGCTCAAGATCACGTTGTTCGACTCCACGGATGATCCGGAGTTCACGCTCGAAATCCGGTTCATCGAGCGGATCGTCCACTTTGAGGACCTGATCGTCCGCCGGATCAGCAAGACGCTCGACGAGCGCCAATTGCCGACGGCCTACGAACTGCTGATGTTCCTCGACCGCCGCGCCCGCGGGTGGGACGGTTTCGACGCCGTTTACCAGCGGTTTCTGTTCCTCGACGCGACCCGCCTGGCCAGGGACGCCCGCTGGGAGGCCGCGCTCATGCAGACGGAACTGCTGTTCGACGTCGATCACACGTATCCCGAGCGGTCGTCGCTGCACGGCCGCATCATCGATGCGCTCATCAAGCAGGCGATTTTCGACGACGATTACCGCCAGGCCCGCCACTTCCTCGCTCGGCTCGAGCGCTTCCTCGCTCGGCTGGAGTCCCGCGAACCGGCTCACGCCGTGGTGGAAACCTGGACGACGGAATTGAAGCGGATCAGCGACGACGTCATCACCCAGGCCCGTGCCGCCCAAACCTCCGGCAAACCGCGCGATGCATCGCTGACCATCGACCGGGCCGCGCGCGTCTGGCCGAATCTGCCCCGACTCAAGGAGGCGCATAAGGAACTGATCGACGCCCACCAGATTCTGAACCTGGGCGTCCTGCGACTGCCGAACGAGCGCCCGTCGCGAATCACTCCCTCGCCGGCCGACGAACGCCATCGGCAACTGACTGAAATTGCGCTGTTCGAGCCGGATCAATTGAAGGACGACATCGTCCGGTTTCGCTCGGCGTTCATCGAATCGTGGGACCCGCAGAATCTCGGCCGCGACATCACGTTTCGCATGAAGCCCCGCCGCGCGACGTGGGAGTCGCGGCCGGTGCTGACCTCCGGGGCCATCGCCGAGGCGCTGTCGCGCCGCGTCGATCCGCTCGATCCCACGTTCGACGAGCGCTGGGCCGCCGATGTGCTGTCGGTCGAGTCGTCGTCCCCCTGGGACTGGCAACTGCGGCTGGAGCGGATTCCGCTGCGAATCGAATCGCGGCTGCGGTTTCCCGTCCCGTTGTCCGCCGCCGAACGGGAGTGGTCGCCCGACCTCGCCGCAGATTCGGCATCATCCCCGCGGCAGCAACGCTTTTACGTGACCGATCGGACCGACCGCACGGTCGTCTGGCAGCGAACGCGTCCGCAACTCTCGAGCGCTCAACCGCGTTTGCTGGCCGAAGTCATCGAGCATCGCTACGACAACTGGGAGCGGCTGCTGCAGGGCTTGCAGCGGGGCGAGATCGACGGCACGCCGGTCGCCGAGTGGAAGGATCTGCCGGCGTTGCAGGCGGACAGCCGCTTCTTCGTGTTGCCGTACGCCTTGCCGCGAACGCACGTGCTGCTGGTCGCGCCGCAGTCGGTGCTGGCGACGAACGGCACGCTGCGGCGGGCACTGCTGCACGCGCTGCCGCGCGAGAAAATCCTGCTGTCGGAGGTGTTGCAGCTCCCGCCGAGCATCGGAGCGGACACGCGGCCCCCGCCGGGTCGGGTCGTCACCAGTCCCTTCGCAACGACCAGTTACGGACACCATCCGCAACTGGTCTCGCCGGAGTTCAACCCGATTCTCGCCGCGTCGCTGATCGCGACGGCGAAACAACAACTCGGCGGCAAGATCCCGCCGTTGACCCTGCTGGTGCCCGACGACCCGGTGGTCGAGCGGGCCTTGCCGGCGATGATCGCCGCCTGGAAGTACGTCGGGGTGGATGTCGCCCCGGTGACGGCGACCGGCGACGATGCGGTGCAGTACGATCTGGTCTACCGGGTGTTGCAGTCCACGGAACCGATCACCGATTTGTGGCCGCTGTTGTCGCCGACGGGACAGACCGACCTCGCGTCCATCGAGTTCCTGCCGCACTGGCTGCGCGACCGCATTCTGGAGCTCGACCGGGCGGTCGATTGGACGACGGCGGTGCGGCTGCTGCACCGCATTGAGACGGAGTTCCTGCTGGAAGCCCGCTGGCTGCCGTTGTGGGAAGTCGACGAATCGCTGGTGCTCCGCAAGCGGATGGGCGGCCTGCCGCAGTCTCCGCGGCTGCCGATGCACACCTATCACGACATCGAACATTGGGCGCTGCAATCGTGGTATCCCACCGACACGCCGTGATGAACGGTCGCCGTTGCTTCCAACTCCGGCCCCCTCTCCCCCGCCGCGGGGGAGAGGGCTGGGGTGAGGGGGCGAGCGCTTCCCATTGCGCTCATCCGAATCACACGTCGAAATTGAGTGGGACAATCGGTGAAGCGCCCGGCCCCCTCACCCTAACCCTCTCCCCCGTCTTCGGGGGAGAGGGGACCGAGCCAAAGAACCGTCACTCATTCTCACATTTCGCATGGATCGCTGTGTGTCTCGTCGTGTTGACCGTGGCGGTGGACTGCCGCGGCGACGAAGCGGTCGAGGCTGCGCCGCTGCCCCCGCCGCCGTTTGAGTTTCAGCCGTATCGCGTGGAGTGCGCGATCGCCGCCGACCCGGACGCTCCCGCGGTGGCGGGCATCGCGGCGCAACTGACGCACGACTTGCCGCAGTGGGTCACGCGAACCATCGGCGAACGCTGGCGGTTCACGGCGACGACTGGCGACCGGCCCGCTTGGGCGACGCACGGGCAACTGGCCCGGCTGCCGGCCGCCGCATTCGATCCGGCAATGCCCGTTGATGTTCTCTATTACGCCGTGGTCCGCCGACAAGGCAACCGGCTGCTGGTCGATCTGCGCGCGTCGGAGCCGTTGTTTGGACACCTCAGCCCGGTGCGGACGGCGTCGTGTCTCGATCCCCGCGAGTTGGCCGCGACGGTCGCCGCGGAGATGCCGGAACTGTTCCGCCCGCGAGCCTACTGGGAGCGCGTGAACGACTACACCGTTCGCTTGCGGGTTCAGGCGGGTGCGCTGGCGGATGGCGAGCACGCGCGGCCGATCGTTCGCGAACGGGAGGTGTTCGTCCCGTGGATCGTGTTCCGCAATCGGGAGCGCCAGGTGCAACGGGTTCAGGAGTTGCCCTGGACGTTCCTGTCGCTGGAGCAGATCGACGACGGTCGCGGCACGGGGCGGGTGGTCAGCGGGTTGCGGAATCCGTTGGGCGCCAGACCGCGCGGCCGGGTCGAGCTGCTGGCGGTGGCGGTCCGCTCGCAGTGGACGGAAACCGCCGTGCACGTGGTGGCGTTGTCGCAGCCGCCGCGGCCGTTGCCCGCACATCACCTCGAATTGACGCCGATGGTCTTCGCCGAAGAGGGCATCGAACCTCCACCGCCCCCTCCCGGTCGGGCGCTGCTGACCGATCGCGACGGCATCGTCCGGCTGCCGCGCGGCGAGGCACCGCAGTTGCAATGGCTGCGTGTCATGAGTGGCGACTTGCTGCTGGCCAAGGTGCCGGTGCTGCCGGGGGCGACGCCGTCCGCCCGGTTGGAGCTTCCCGACGACAGCCTGCGGTTGCAGGTCGAGGGGCAACTGAAGCTGTTGCAGGGGGACGTGGTCTCCGTCGTGGCGCAGCGGGCCGCGCTCATGGCCACGGCGCGCTCGTCGGCCAAGAAGCGGCAGTGGGACGACGCGAAGCTCCGACTCCGTCAGATTGACGTGCTGCCGCAGCCGCAATCGTTCAAGGAGCGCATCTCTTCGATCCGCGGGGCGGCGGACGTCGCCCGACAGAGCCGCGACCGCGTGACGGAACAGCGAATCATCCGTCTGTGCGATGAGACCGTGGAACTGGTCCAGCACTACCTGAACGACGAAAAGATCAAGCTGCTGAAGGAGGAGATCGCCGAACTGGAAACGGCGCTCAAGGAGGAATGAGCGGTTCCTCGACCGTGCTGCGCGGGTGATGTAGAGTGTTGTCGTCGGGCATTCGCCCCGTCGTCGCCTACTGGATGCACTCTCAAGCGAGACCCCGCCGATGTCGCCACTGGCCCGCTTCACGTTCGTTGCGCTGTGGACCGCCATTCTGCTGCCGGAGGCGTTTGCGGCGGACGCCCCGACGCGGACGTTCCGCAAGATCCAGATGTCGGACAAGTTCTTCGCCGAGGGGGCCGCGATCGGCGACTTCAACAAAGACGGCCACGCCGACGTCGTCGCCGGGCCGTTCTGGTTCGCCGGGCCGGACTTTGCGAAGCAGCACGTTTACTCTCCGCCGAAGCCGTTCGATCCGCTGGGCTATTCCGACAACTTCTTCGCCTTCACGCACGACCTCAACGCCGACGGCTGGGACGACATTCTGATCTACGGCTTCCCCGGCAAGGACGCCTCGTGGTACGAGAACCCGCAGGGCAAGGACGGCATGTGGGTCCGGCATAAAGTGATGGACGTCGTCGACAACGAATCGCCGACGTGGGCCGACATCACCGGCGACGGCCAGCCGGAAATCGTCTGCTCGACCGGCGGCCACTTCGGTTACGCCAGCCCCGATTGGACGAAGCCCGCGGAGCCGTGGGCCTTTCACAGGATCTCTGAAAACGTCGGCGTGCAGCGATTCAC
>JAWXBB010000471.1:0-24274 GCA_034439795.1 Planctomycetaceae bacterium
AAAAAGCATCGACCCAATCACTACGATTGGCTGACGCGGCCCCGCGCCGACGTCAAACGCGAGATGGCCAAAGGCCTTACCAAAATCTAAGTGCCATTCAACGATGTGACCGACGCGCGCTGCGGCGTCACATCCGCGCCTTCATACCTATTGCGGCTCCAGCTTTGGCGTCGCCGGTGCCGGCGCGGCTGGCTTCGGATTCAGCGGCTCCTGCTGCTTCGGCGCATCAGGCATAGCGAGCGCGGCGCGGAGGGCTTCGCGGATGTCCAGCGGAATCGGCGCGGCGGCGGATTTGTCCACCTCGAACCGCGTTTCATCCACCTTTGCGAGATCGGTGAAATCAAATCTCCGCAGCAGTCCCTCTTGCGTGATCCACATCACCGTTGTGCCGCTCGCCCACGCGGCGGCCCATGTGCCGTCGCCGTCGGGGAGCGTGATTTCATGGCGCTTGCGGGCGTCGTCGCTGGAGCCGCGGGCTTTTCAAAAATCTCTGCCTGCTGCGCGCTGGAGACTTCGTGGATGTCGAACTGACGCTTGACTTCGTCGCGGAACTCGGCGGGCAGATCGTTCGCTGGGTTGTCGGTGACCTTCGCCGGGTTGCTGTAGTCAATCTTCCGCACGCCGCCTTTGTGCAGAAGGTAGAAGAATCCTTCGCCAGGACGACAGACGATGGCCCATGTGCCCCAGCCGTCGGGGACTTCGAGTTTGTGTGGGTCCGGCGCGAGTATTCCGGTCGCCTCTGTGGCCTCAAACAAAATCTGCGCGTCGTTCGTCCGGCGGTCGCCCACCGGCCTGCCGACGATTTTCAGTGTCGCGTTGCCACTTTTCAGCGTCGGCTGGCTCAGCGGATACTCGCCGGGACCGAGCACGACGCGCGGTTGCTTGTCGGCGTTCGCATCGGCGGCGAGCACGCGGAACGTCGCCGGGGCCGTTTGCAGTGCACCGCTGAACGACACCACGTCCGCACGCGCGGCGAGGCGTTGCACCAACGTTTCGAGTGCGTCCGGTGTTTTGTCGGCAACAAAGGCCGCGGTTTCCTCCGCCGTCGGAGCGGTGGCGAAAAGCTCGCGCACGGCGCGGTCGAGCAGGTGTGTGCGCTCGGCGGCGTCGGCAGGCAGCGGGAGTTCGCGGGAGAGCCGTGATTTGATGTGCGCCAGCCACCAGCCGGCGCCGACAACGTGCGGGTCGTCCTCGCGCACGCCGACTTCGCTGCCGTCGAGCGGGACGGGGCTGTGCGTGAGCGTGATGTCGTCGCCGGGCTTCGCGAGCACGTTCGAGCCGACGCGCGGCCCGGCCCACGGCCCCATGCCCGCGCGCGGGCCGAAGCCGACGCCCGGTGTGTTGATTTCGATGTATTCGCCCGGACCGAGGCGAGCGGGGACGGACTCCGCGAGTGTCGTCCAACTGATGCCGGAGACTTCGATCTCCGCGCCCTTCGCATCGGTCGCCTTCACCCCGCCCTGATGCCACGTCGGCACCTGCAGCACGACGGGAACCGCCCCTGGATTCCAGACAAGCAGCCGCGCCTTCAGCGCCGCACCGATGCGGTGCTCCGCCGCGCCCGGCTCCAACACCCAAGCCGCGCGCAAGGCTTTCGCCTGACCGCCGCTCCAGGCCGCATCCGCGAACTTCGCTGGCAGTGCCTCGCCTTTGCGAATCGTGTGCATCGTTCCCTTCCATACCGCCATCGTCAGCGGCGAATCCTTCACCGCCGCGATTTCATCGAGCAGCGCGATCGCGTCGGCGGATTTCCAGTCGTGCGTCGCGTCGAGGCGCGGAAGGATGGCGTTGAGCTTCGGCACAGTCTCCCAAGTCGGGTTGTAGCGGATGAACTGCCGCACCGCCGCCGCCAGCTCGCCCACGAGCGCACCGGGGATGTCGCCATTCGCCCGGGCGTAACGCTGCCAGACTTCGTAAAGCGCGCGGGCGTCCTTGTGCATCGGAGCCGGCGCGGCTGCCACGTCCGCGGAGCCGCGCGTCTGACCGGTGATGAGCTTGCCGGTCCACGCGCCCGCCGGTGCCTTCTCGATCGTCATTTCCGCCGTCATGCTGTATCGCGGAACTACGCGGATGTCCTGCTCGATGGCGGAACTGATCGTGCGACCGTCTTTCCACTCGGCGTTGGACTGGTAGAGGCGAAAGAACGCAACCTCACGCGGCTGGAGCAACCAATCGCCCGGCGTCGGCACCAGGTCGCTGATAGCCTGCAAGGGCCTGCCGTTCTCCCGCATCATCAGTCTGCGCGGATTAGGCGCATCGTCGCCCGCGGCGAGTCTCACAGCCGTCTCCGACACATTCTGCACCACGAGAAAAAACTCGTTCGCATCGCCCATCCCCGGCTCGCCAAGCGAAGGCGGCCACGCCAGCGCCATCCGCAGTCCATTCGCAGGCTCGCCCCATTTCAGCTTCTGCTCCGTGGCGGGCTTGAGCTGCGCGCCCGGCTTCGGTTCCCGCGTGACCACGGCCGGTGCAATGGGTCTCCACTCCGGGCCGTCCCAGGGCAAAACCGTGGTCAGCATCCCTTCGAGCTTGAGTTCACGAAGATTCCCGCCGTCGGCGTCGATCATCGCCAGCCGCCAGTTGCCGTTGATGGCGAGGATTCCGCCGTCGCGTGTATGATCGAACAGTACGATGGCCAAGTGCTTTCCGTCCGGCGACCATCGCGCGGCCATCGGGGCCGTCCAAATGGCAGAGTCAGGTGTTGATCTTGCTTTTTTCTCACCCAGGATTTCGCGGTCGCCGGTTCCATCGATGTTGATTGTCCGAAGACTGAAGCGGCTCTTGTCGTCGAGCGTTTGCCGGCTGAGGTAGACGATGCGCCGGCTGTCCGGCGAAAAGCTGCTGTGGCCCAGGGAGTACTCAACCGAGTCGGCGAGCCGCCGCCGCCCACTTCCATCCGGCTTCACGAGGTAGATCTGACGGTCCAATCGCGACCTGACCGCCAGCCACTGGCCATCGGCGGACCAGTCCTCAACCGCGTCTCCCTTCGGGAGCACAAGCACCGACTGCTTCTGACCGTCCGCGCTCACAATCCAGTTCTCGACAAGCTGACCGTCCCTCTCGTTCGTCTCGACCACCGCAATGAACGTCTTGCCGTCGGGCGACCAAGCCGCGGGCGATCCCTTTTCGAGCATACGTTCCGCACGGTCACCCGTCGTCGCGTCGCACTTCCAGATTTCCCTCTCCCGCATGAACAACATTGTCTTGCCATCGGGAGAGACGCGCACGGGCGAAAGCGGAACGGTAAACCCGGATTTGCTGACTTCCTGCAGCCGAGTCCAACTCCCCGTATTGGGATCGATGGCAATCGCGCTTTGAGAGAATCGCGTTTCATCCTTTGCCGTGCGAAGACCGGCGTTGACGAAGAGCCGGCCGGGAAGTTTCGCGCCGACTTTCTGCGCTGGCTCGCTGGCGGCGGGAGTCTTCGGCGTCTCAGAAGCCGGGGGAGTCGCGACAGCGGCAGCCAAGTTGAACTTGTGCTCCACGCTCACGAGTTCGCCGGTCCATTCGCCGTCATGGGCCACTTCAGGCCGCGCATCATTCCATTTGCAGCGCAGCTTGTAGTTGCCCGGCGGGATGTGAAATGCGGCCACGCCGTGTTTCGAGACGCCGCGCTTCTCAGGATCGAAGCGGAGAGTGAATGACTTCACCATCACTATATGGCTGCGCGGCAGCAGCAGGTGGTTCCAAACGAGCCACGAATCGACCTGCGCGATCTCCGCCTGGTGTTCTTTGCCATCTTTGTCGATCGCCACCACAGAAAGACCGTTGTCGGCCCGGGGCGTCTGCGGAAACTGCACGTCGCTCCCGCTGGCATTACGAACCACCAGTTCCACTCTCGCCTGGCCGCCGATGTTCCATTTCGCATCGCTGGCCACGCGCATCCCCAGGACCAGTGGATCTTCTCCGCGTTGAGATTCCAACACATCGCCCATAAGTTCTCCGCCCGGGCGTTTCGCGTCTTCCTCGCGGAACTTCTGGCAGTGGATGCCGGTCTTCATGGCAGTAGCTTCACCACGCGCTTGCGGCGGTACGGCGGCTATTTTCTTTTTGAGCTGCGTTTGAGCCTCGGCGTCTCGAACGACAATCGCTTCAATGGCGAGTTGGCGTACAGCACCGTCGGCGTTCAGGAGCAAGAGACGGCCATTCTTGAGGTCGTAGTCCTTTCCGGCGAGCGTGAGCTTGTCCGGCGCGGTGTGGTCGCGACGGAACGAGACTTCCTTTTTCCCAGCCGGCGTTTTCAGCGTGAGCTTGACATCTTCGTTCCACGTGTGCGTCTTCGAGTTCGAATTGTTGTCAGACGACGAGCCGAAGTCGCCCCGGTAAGCGATGATGTATGCGGCGGTCTTCTCATCGTGGACACAGTAAGTTGTGAAGTCGTTGCCGCCAATGTGCGCGGCGTGTGGCGGGTTCCATCGGAAGTATGCACTTGCCAAAGCAGGCGGGTGTTGATGGGTTCCTGGGTCAGTTGCGATCAGGTGCAGCGGCAGGGCCAGCGCGTGGGCGACGAGGGCGTCATTGCTTTTCTTCCTGTCTCGGCCCGTTCACCCGCCCGTCGGAATGCCGGAGAACGACTTTCCACTCGCCGTCCTCCAGGCGGAAGACGTTTGAGCAACGGAAGGCCAGCGGCCTGGCCCCCTGTTGCTCGAACACGACCCGTTGGATTGACACGACGTAGGCCAACTCCTTCGTCTCGACCACCGACACATGCTCGAACGTATTCTTGCACCCCGGCCTCCCAAACCTCAGCGCGGCGATCTTCGCCTGCTTGTTGATCTCGGCAATGCCCTTGTTGTCGTAGCCGCCGCTGGGTCCCAGTTCGAGGGCGTCCTCGCGATTAGACCAGCACGCGATGTACGGGTCCGGGTCGCCAGTGCCGAACTTGGCGACGGCATCCTCGAACCTGGCCACGGCCTCGCGCAACTTCGGATCGGAAATCTTAGGCTTCTCGTCCTGCGCCGGGGAAGGAGCCGAGGCGATCAACACGAGCGCGAGTCCGCCGACAAAGCATCCGAGTTTCATTCGACACCTCATAGTTGTTGGTGATGCCGTCCAAGGGATAGGCAGAATTGGCTTCCGCCCATCAGTCTACCACGAGCGGGGACGGCGGGGAGCGCTGGGCAGGAAAGCGGGCTTGGCCTGCGGGCGCGGCGGCGTAGAATGGGGCGTGTCCAGCCGCAGAACAAATCGAAGCGACCATCAATCTCAGTGGAGACCCGCGATGACGCCTAGCGGAATGACCGAGGAATTCCGAGAGAGGGTTGAACGCTTAGCGGCTGAGTTGCCTAAGCACGAGGCGCACTTTTTTCGGTTTATTCTCATTGACCTCCCATTTCCTCAATCCGCTGTTCCAGAAAGTGCAGATGCTTCTCGTAGTGCATTGAGTATAAGCCTCGAACCTCTTCCGGCATCGTCTCCGGCTTGAATCGCACTGTAAAAATCGCCTTGAGATATGTCGGGTTTGGGTGTGAGGCGATCAGGGACGCGATCATGCACTCGTGAAGAAGAAGCAATGCAGACATGGACTTTGAGTAGACGCTTTCGGTGTCGATTTTTTCAGTCATGGTCACTCGCCAATAGAAAAGCCGCGCCGTTCAGTGTCCAGCCGAACGTGGCGCGGCTTCCCCGGCCTCGCGACCGGGTGTATCGGTGATGGGGTGTTCGGCTGGACTGACGCGAGCATAACGCGCCGTCGCCGAACGGCAAGACCCTACTGCGCCGGCTTCTTCTTAGCCGGGGCCTTCTTCGGCATCGGTGGCGATTGCAAGGCGAATCGGAGCGCCTGTTCCATCGTCATCGGGTAGAGCGAGAACGGCTCGTCGCGCTTCGGCGGTTTCTTCGCCTTTTTGTCATTCGTCATAAGTTGCCTCCCGTGTGGAGGTTGCGTCGGCGCAACGGGTGTTGACTTGTCGGCGCAATATGGCAGAATGGCGAACGCCACCAGCCCGATGGAGAACTGGTGGCGTCCTGTGACTTCGATTTCTCCGAACCAAGGTGGGGTGCTGGTCACACCTCAACCACGGCCGACAGGCTGACGCCGAAGCGTATTTCCGTCTAAGTTCAGAATGGTACGGATGCCGAGTTGAAACGTCAAGCGGGAAGACAAGCGGATCAGTGAAAGTCGCGCCGCTGCACGATGCAGGGGCACAATGAGCGGGCAACGAGCGCAGTACAGGATGTACCTCGACGAATCTGGCAACCACCAGATGGACGCGAAGGGCATCGCAAACAATCGCTACCTTGGCGTCGTCGGCACCATTGTCGATATGACGCACCATTATCCGGCGGTTCTGTGTCCCGCTATGGAGAGCCTCAAGCGGGCTTTCTTCGGGAATGATCCAGACGACCGCGTCATCCTTCACAGGGAGGACATCGTCGGTCGCCGGAATGTGTTTTCTAGGCTGTCCAACCCAGATGAGGCCCTCCGCTTCAACAAGGCGCTCTGCCAATTCGTCGCCGCGTCCGACGTTGGCGTGATCGCCGTTGTCATCGACAAGCAAGGCCATTACGCCAGGTACGGCCTCGGCGCAATGCACCCATACCACTACTGCGCCAAGGTTCTCATGGAGAGGTATTTCTTCTGGCTCCGCCATCGACGCGCAGCAGGTGACGCGATGGCGGAGAGCCGCGGCGCACGCGAGAACGAGGCGCTACAGGCCGCGTGGCGCGGGTTCTATTCCAACGGAACCGGACATATCTCAGGTGAGCGGCTTGCGCGGCTGATCTCGACCGACGAAATCAAGATTCGCACGAAAGACGCAAACATCCACGGGCTGCAACTCGCAGACATCATCGCCACGGCCGCAACCGACAACGTCCTGATGTGCCATTTCGAGAAGAACCAGTTTCGCCACCCACTGGATCGCTTCATCCATGACGGCGTGGCCAGCAAGTACCACTGCAACCCCGCGTCTGGAATGAAGAAGGGGTACGGGCAGGTGTTCCTGTCCGGCATGCCAGAGTTGGTCGGCGCAAACAAAAAGGACTCGTGTTAGCGAGTCCTTTTTGCGGCCACGGCTTAAGCCGCTGCCCGCCTGCGGGCGAACCGCATTAAGGGCAATATCGACGATGTCCCGTGAAACGTCAAGCGATTTGTTCAGTTTTCGTTCAGTTGTCGTGATTTAGCGCGTCGCAGATGTTTCGTACATCAGTCGCTTGCCCTCCGCGGCCGCAATCGCGCATTCCGTCCGCACCGAGTCGGACACCTTGCGGTGACGCCAGCGGAACGCGAACTCTTCGCAGTAGCGGTGCAAGTGCCGCTTGCTCATCGAATGGTACACGCCGTAGTTTCCCCGCTTCAGAAGAGCGAAGAACGATTCGACCGTGTTCGTCGTGATCTTCATCCCGTCCCGACCGCGGGCCTTGCGAACGTATTCCTTCTCCCGGTGACAGACCGTGTGATGGCCACCGGCGAACGTCTTGCCGACTTTCTTGTAGCTGGGCAGTTCGTCCGTGATGAGCGTGGCGTCGCTGGACACCTTGGCGACGATCTCGTTGTGCAGCGTGACCGAATCGACCATCTGAACGGGGAAGCAGCGCACGTCGCCATCCCGTTGGACCAGCGCCATAACCGGGGCTTTCTTCGTGCCACGGCCGCGGGGCGACTGCCCCTTGTACCGGGGCTTCCCGCCGACGTAGGTTTCGTCCGCTTCCACGACGCCGTCCAGCTTCTCGAATCCGGCCGTCATCGCATGGCGCACGCGGTGCAGCAGGAACCACGCCGTCCGGTACGATCCGATCTCCAGTTCCCGTTGCAACTGCTTCGCGCTGAAACCTTTCTTGCTGCTGCAAATCAGGTGGAACGCCATCAGCCACTTGATGATCGGCAAGTGGCTGGACTCCAGCACGGTTCCGACCGTCGCCGTGAATTGCAGGCGGCAATCGCCGTTGTTGCATTGCAGCGTGCCGGGCCGATGGGCTTCCCCTTCAAGCCGCGTGCAGTTCGTGCATTGGCAGTGAGGGCACACCGGACCGTTCGGCCAGCGGATTCCCTCGAAATACTGGCGGGCTTGGTTGTCGTCGAGTCGGGCGAGGTCGATCAGATTCATGGCATTCCCTTTCGCGTCTGTATAGATATTATAGACACGACAGGCGGATGTCAATCGTGCATTGACAAAATCCGCGAGGATTCTAAGATGGGGGCATGGACGACGGAACAGACATTGACCCGGTGATGATTGCGATCCGAAAGTGGGTCGCCGAATCCGGGCTGACGCAACAGGTGCTGGGCGAGCGCATGGGCTACCCGGCAACAACCGCGCGTCAGTCTGTCAGCCAGTTCTTAAAGAGTGTCGATCCACGCATCGGAACGATCCGTCGTTTCTGTCGAGCGGCGAAACTGCCGCTCAAGACCTTGCTGAAATGACCCGGCCGGGGTGGGCCGGGTTCGCATAAACCGATACCTGCTTTGCCAAGTGCATACTTCCGGAAGGAAAAGCAACCCCGGTCGGCCACAACTGCCTACGAGTACCGGGGAGACAACTGGGACATCTGCCGCCGCCTCTGCGACGGTCACATGTCCCAGACATGGGCGGAAAAGTCCATCGCCAAGGCACGTCGGCTGGATCTAACGCCGGAAGAATACGAGACCGAGTTCCACAAGTACCGTGGTCGGCACGAAAGCAACATTTTGGAGGGCAAGATCGACAAGGGAAACTTCGGCAAGTACCTCAACGTCTGCTTTGACTCGAAGGTAGCGATCCTTGACGAACAGGAGCGCAAGGAACAGGAGCGACTACGCCGTGAAGCCTACTATCTCAGCCCTGCATTCGCACAAAAGGAAGCCAATGTGCAGAAGTTGGCTGCGACCAACCCTCTTCATCCGAGGTTCACCGTGAGCGTCGAGGCGATTCGTGACCGTGTTCATTTGGACGACTCACCGGTTCTGGCCGTCATGAAGCTCGACAAGATAAAGGACCAACTCGATTGCCACGTGCGGCCATTCATCGAGGCGAAGTACCTGAATTCGCAGGATGAGGTAGACGAGATCGGCAACCTCAAGGGTAGGATTCTACGGCACGCCCTCGCCGCCCTGAACGGCTACTACAAGCAGCCGGTCCTCGCTACACAGGAAGAGTTCGAGCGAGCCATCGACAAGGCGATTGCCAAGGTCGAACCGACTATGAAGCCACTGTTCCATCAGACTTAGGCCGAAGCGCAAGTACAAGGACGACCAGTCCGCAGCCGTTATCCACGGCTGCGATGCTGGTCGAGTTCTCTCGTCACTAGCATCGAGAAATCGGCGTGGTCGGCGTAAATAATTGCATGGACTACAACGACTTTCTCAAAGCTGACCAGTGGGCGCTTTTCCGTGAAGTGATTTTCAACCACTACGACGGCAGGTGCCAGTATTGCGGCGACCCCGGCTCCGACGTGCATCATCACACGTACCATCACGGGCTTTTCAACCCAAGGACAGTGACCTTACTCTGCCGCCCATGCCATGAGATCCATCTGGGGCGACAACCGAGCCACATTCCCGACGACCATCCGTGGAAGTCGAAACTCGTTCGGATCGCCGAGATTGCAAGAGCGCTAGGCATGGACTGGGCGCTGAAGGACGGCAAATCTCCCGCTTCAGTCGATTCCCGTGATCGTGCCGATTCACGTTGAGACTTCAGCCACCGGGAGGCTCCTCACGAGCATCTGGACCGAGCCGCCGCTGGCCAAGGTGTGGACTCGCTCGGGAAACTGCTGCGAGACCACGCCCTGCATGTACCCGCCAATGACCCGCTGCCAGTGGGCGTCGTCACGGATGTAGTCTGCGTCGAAGTACGTGTCGCCGGTGAAGCCGAGGTAGAGCAGCACGACCGGCAGTCCGAGGTCGGCGAGCTTCCATGCGTAGGCGACCCGGTTCGCCAGTTGATAGTGGCGGCTCACGTCAAGGTCGAACACGCCGTCGCAGAGCTTGTTCAGGGCGGCGTCGGCCTCCTTGATGCAGCCCGAGATCTGGGCGTGGTTGTCTTTCGACGCCAGCTTCGCCGAGGGGGACAGGCGCTTCCCGGCCCAGTCGAGTTCCCCCTCGTGGGCCTTGACAGATTCGGGTCAGCATCGCTCTAGCCCTTTGGCCACCGGTTTTTCTTGGCGTTCTTGTCGGGTGTGCAACCGACACCATGATTCAACACCTACTTGTTACTCAGTTTACGAAACCGCCTCGTCGTGACCCGAAGGCTCTCGCAGCCGCCGCCCATGAACCGGAAGAGGTTGCTTGTCAGATTGCGCCCCGCCGAGGATGACCAGTGCGAACGGGCCGTGCTTGAACGCCATTCGCACCTGAGCGTCGTGCCGGGCCTCGATCAAGGAAACGGATGGGCCTTCCTGAAGGTCGTGCTGGTCTTCGACGGGGCGGCAGTCGAAGCCAACCGGAGGGGGCAGGGAACCACTGTCGGTTGGGACGGACGAGGCCCTGATTTACGGCTAACCCGTTGCTTCCACTCAGGAGTGCCCTTTCGCAAGGTAGAGTCCAGTCGCAGTCTCCCATGTGGTCGGTGTTGTCGGCAGGTAGGCATAGCAGAAGCCCTTCCCAATCCACCTGATTGACAGCCGAAAGTGGTCAGCCAACTTGCCGAGTTCCTTGGCTCGGAGCCGCTTGTACTGCTCGGTCAGAGCATTGCAGACCGCTTTTCTCGCCTTCTCCACTTCTGTTGTGCCGAACTGTCGAGGGCGACCCTTGTGGTTTACATCCCGCTCAAACTGACGCTGCAACCGACGCAATGTAGACTCCGCTTTCCCGGCCAGTGCGTCATTGCCAGCCAGCTTCGCCGCCTCAAGTTGTTGGCGAGCATCTTCGATGCTGGCTTTCAGCCTGTTTACGGCTTCGTCATTTTGGGTGACATCACCGTGAGCGCCACCGGATGAGTGCGATGACCTTTCCTCGTCATCTGACGACTCGTACATCTCATCTTCAAGTATGGTCGAAGCGACCGGGCGACTCTGCCGGTCCTTGCTGGATGTCAAGAACTGAAACACATGCACGCCTTTCCCGGCTCGTTCGATCAGTCGATTGATGTGATCGCAGCCGAGGTAGCGGGCATCGACCGGAACCGGCCCAGTTCCCGGCACTGATTCAAACTGCACGTCATAGATGTCTCCCCTTCGACGCCAGAGGTTTAGCACAGGCGTTGTGCTGTCAGATGTGGTCGATACAGTTGAACTGAACTCAACTTGCTCCTCGGCGTCGAGATCCCAGACCACGTTCGCCGGAAATCCTTCGATCCCCTCTTGCCACGTTCTCGTCCTCTCGGGCCGCAGGATCGACCGTAGAAATGCCGTCGAGGAAGTGAAGACGGGGTGTTTCAGGCGATGGACGACGGGGTGTTTGGGAAGCAGCACCCCTCCCGTTTCTTGCCAGTCGGACACAATCGCTTCCCAGCTTCGGATCTCTCCCGGCTCCCGATCCCACAGAGATGTCTCCACCCCCAACAGCATCGACGGGTACAGCAGTGCTGTCCTGTGAAGCAGGTGAAGCCAGCCGTCATAGCCACCCGCCCCTTGGATTTCTGCGGGGACGATCTCAGAAATTAGCGTCGAGGCCGTGTTCGATAGTTCGAGGAATTCGTCCAGCCCATCAATGGAGCCAGTGAACCGGCCCATTAACTCTTCGTCTTCCGATATGGCCCAAGGGCCGTTCCAGCCCCACCAACCGTGCAGCAGGTGCGGCGAGGGCTCTGGGTGGAGCAGTGTAAAGGTGCGCCACTGCTCTTCCGTTAGGAGTTCGTCCCCTTGGTGGGACCACGCCGAAAACCGCTCATGGAAGAGCGGCGGATACGTCTTAGCGCAGCGGTCGAACTCCGTTGCCAACAGTTCGAGGTCGTGCCGTACCGAGGTTGTAGACGCCAGATCCATGATTCCTCCCCGTCGTTCATAGGGCACCTGATTGTACGTTGGCTGCGAGGGCTTGGAAAATCGGCGGTCCAACTCCCATGATTTTTTCCGCTTCTAGCGGCGCTAGACGGTTTCTGCTGCGAGAACTGGTAGCGGCGGCGATGTTCGCTCCGCATGTTGACCAGTTTCAGGCAGCGGTTACGGCGCTGAATTGGCGATGAAGCCGAATGACAAAGCGGATGACGGCGGCAACGAGCGGACTTCAAACGACCGTCCGGTGTGGATTACCACGGATCTCGTAACGGAGACGCTACGGGTGTGGAGCCGCTTTTCCACATCACTCTCCGAGCAAGATGCAGTCAGCCTCATTCTGCAATTTGGCCAACTCCTCGACGCCACCGGCCTGATGCGAAAACAGGAGACGACACGTGAATCAGCACATCGGACAGCCTCTGGTCAGCAGTCATGACGACAAGCGGTACATCGGACTGGCTCGGGTCAGCAGTCGTGAACAGGAACGAGAAGGGTTCTCGCTGGACGTGCAAGTGGACGCCTTCCACGCCTACGCCAAACGGCACGGTGGGGTTATGGAGAAGGTGTTCAGGATCGCCGAGACCGCCAGCAAGAACGAGCAGCGGAAGATCTTCCGTGAGGCCATCACCTACGCCAAGGTTCACGCCGCCGAGTACGCCGGGATGCTGTTCTACAAGATCGACCGAGCGGCCCGGAACCTCAAGGATCTGGTGATGCTGGAGGAAATCGAGAAGGACTATGGCCTGCCATTCATCTCGGTGACGCAACCCGTGGACAACACCCCCACGGGTCGCATGGTCCGCCGCACGCTGGCGACCATCGGCGCTTTCCAGACGGAGCAACAGTCGCTCGACATTCGAGAGGGGATCGCCAAGCGGGTCGCCCTCGGCTGGTTCCCAAACCGCTGTCCCTACGGCTACCGCAATATCCGCATCAACGGTCGGGCCATCGCCGAGATCCATCCCGAGAACGGGTTGAAGGTCCGCCGAGCGTTCGATCTTCGGGCTTACGAGCAACTGATCGTCGAGGAACTCGTTCACCGGCTCTACGACGAGGGGCTGTTCTACACCCCGTCGAAACCGAGGTTCTCCGTCACCAAGATGCACGCCATTCTCGGCGACATGTCGTACCTCGGGTTCGTCAAATACAAGGGTGGTTGGCACCCCGGCCTCCACGACCCCCTCGTGGACCAGACGACGTGGGATCTCGTCCGGGTCTCCTTCGGCGAACAACGATACCGGTCCCACCAACTGGTCTACGGCAGCGAACTGATCCGCTGCGGGCACTGCGGCCATCCGGTAACGGGAGAGGAGAAGGAGAAGCTGACGCTGGCGGGGCTGAAGACCTACATCTACTACCGCTGCGCCCGCTACCAGCGGCCCGGCCATCCTCGCATTCGACTTCGTGAAGCCGAGATCGACTCCCAGATCGAGGTGCTGATGGCGGACTTTCGGATTCAAACCCCGGAGGTCGAGGGCTGGACCATCAAGGTCGCCCTTGAACGGCTCCGACACGAGAAGGCCAGTTCTGAGGTCCGCACTGAGGAGGTCAAGCGGCAACTCTCGCTCATAGAAGCCCAGCGGGACGAGCTTCTGAACCTGCGGCTCGCCAAGAACATCTCAGAAGAGCGGTTCGCCGCCAAGCAGCACGAACTCTCAGAACGGGAGACACTGCTGCGGCGTCAGGTCGAGTTGGCCGAGGCCCAGCGAACCGAGATCGAGGGACTGGCGATGCAGGCCCCCGAGGTCTTCCGGCTCGCCCGTCAGAACTGGGGCACGATGGACCGGGCGGTGAAGCACCGCATCTTAAAGATCCTGTTCGGCGGGCTCGTACTCGAAGGTACGCTGCTGGCGACACCCAGCGGGACACCGTTAGAACTATTTCGAGTTGGTGTGCCCTTCTGCGGTTGATCCCGCTGAAAACTCGGCGAAAATGGTCCTTGCGGAAGTTCTGCGAGGGTTTTGTTCGTTCGAGGGATCGGCGACGTGGCAAAGGCAAAGAAGAGGTACGTGGCGCTGGCTCGGGTGAGCAGCCGGGAGCAGGAGCGAGAAGGCTTCTCCCTCGACATCCAAGAGGACGCCCTGCGCATGTACGCCGTGCGTAACGAAGGCGAGATCATCCGGTTCTTCCGCATCGCCGAGACCGCCTCGAAGGGAGACGAGCGGACCACATTCAAGGAGCTTCTGGCGTTCACCAAGGCCAACGCCCATCGGATCGACGGCCTACTGTTCTACAAGGTGGACCGAGCGGCCCGGAACCTGTTCGACTACGTTGAACTCGAACGACTCGAATCGGAGAGTGGCGTCCAATTCATCTCGGTTTCGCAGCCGACCGAGAACTCACCGGCTGGCCGGATGCAGCGCCGGGTACTGGCGAGCATGGCGAGCTTCTACACCGAGCAACAGTCGCTCGACGTGAAGGAGGGGCTCGCCCGTCGAGTCCAGAGCGGCCTTTTCGTCAGTAAGCCACCCATCGGCTACCGCAATGTCCGCATCGCCGGACGGAGCATCGTCGAGATCGTCGCCCAGAACGCCGCCAAGGTGCGGCGGGTTTTTGAACTCTACGCCTACCACAACCACACGCTCGACAGCCTCGGCGACACGCTGCTCGCCGAGGGCGTCCACTACTGCGAGTCCCAGCCGAGGTTCACCCGCAGCAAGTTGTACGGCATCCTCACCGACCGGGCCTACATCGGCGAAGTGCGGCACAAGGGCCAGTGGCACCCCGGCACGCACGAGCCGCTTGTGGACCGGGCGACGTGGGACCGGGTGCAGTTCCTCCTCGGCCAGAAGATCTACAAGTCCCACCAGATGACTTACGCCAGCGAACTGATCGAGTGCGGGCACTGTGGGTGCCCGATCACTGGCGAACTGAAGACGAAGAAGACCAAGACCGGCGACCGGGAATACGTGTACTACCGCTGCGTGAAGTACCACCGGGGCGACCACCCTCGGACCCGGCTCACGGAAGGCGAACTCGACGCCCAGATGCTCGCCTTGTTCGACACGCTGCGTGTGAAGGACGACGAGTTCCGGCAGACGTTCAGGGAGGAGCTACGGAAGGCAACGAACTGGGACCAGCGCTCCTCGGCTGAACATGCCAAGGCGCTCCAAGCTGAACTCATCCGTGTGCGTGACCAGCAGGACCGCCTGCTCAACCTGCGGCTGCTCGAAGAGATCGACGCCGACACCTTCGCTGTGAAGAACACGGCATTCCGTGACCGAACCGCAGAGTTGCAGTTGGAGATCGAGCGTTGCGACCGAGGAAGGAACGAAACCATCGACCTTGCCATCAAAGCGTTTGAACTTTCGCAAAACCTGCGGGAGAAGTGGTTTGTGGCGGATCATGCTGCTAAACGTCGAATCCTCGAAATCATCTGTTTGAACTGGAAGCTCGTCGGCGTAAGTCTGGTCCCTGAAATGAGAAAGCCCTTCGACCTGTTGGCCGAAGGGCTTCTGCGGAAAGATAGTCGGGATGACAGGATTTGAACCTGCGACTTCCTGGTCCCAAACCAGGCGCTCTAGCCAGGCTGAGCTACATCCCGCGGGACTGCCAGTCTAGGGGGCGGCCGCACGGTGGTCAATGCGTCGGCGCGCGAAGAAGCCCAGGGAAAGCTTTCCCTGGGCTTCCTGGTGAGC
Source organism: Planctomycetaceae bacterium (assembly GCA_034439795.1). Taxonomy (GTDB): domain Bacteria; phylum Planctomycetota; class Planctomycetia; order Planctomycetales; family Planctomycetaceae; genus DSVQ01. The sequence goes on from JAWXBB010000471.1 coordinate 15,495, forward strand.
ATTGTGCGGGATGTGTTTACGCCGCGCGGCGGAGCTTGCCGAGGATGCGTTCGAAGTCGTCGTTGGAGGCGAATTCGATCACGATCTTGCCGGCTTCCTTCCCCTTCAGCTTGATCTCGACCGTAGCGCCGAACCAGTCGCGCATCTGGTTTTGCAGCGAGGCCAGATGATTGGTGAGTTCGGCCTTCTTCGATTTCGGCGCCGTCTCGCCGTCGCCGCCGGGGAAGGGAAGCGTGTCCTGCGGCTGCGTCTGTTGCAGACCGCGGACGGCTTCTTCCGTCTTGCGGACGGACCAGTGCTCGGCCTGAATCTTCGCCGACAGCGCGAGCTGCTCTCCCTCGGGCAATGTCAACAATGCTCGGGCATGGCCGGCGGTGAGCTTGCCGGATTTCACGTCCTGCTTGATCGCTTCCGGGAGTTCGAGCAGCCGCAGCATGTTGCTGACGGTGGACCGGTCGAGGCTCAGCCGCCGGGCGAGTTCTTCGATGGGGAGCTGGAAGCGGTCGAGATAATCCTTGAAGGCGACGGCCTTCTCCAGCACGTTCAAGTCTTGTCGCTTGAGGTTCTCTTCCAGCGAGACCTCGCAGACCTGCTGATCGGTCAGGGCGAGGACCCGGCAGGGCACGATTTCCAGCCCGGCCTTCTTCGCGGCGATGAGTCGCCGTTCGCCCGCGATGAGCTGATAGCCGTCGCCGACCGGGCGGACGAGCAGCGGCTGCAGCACGCCGTGCTGGCGGATGCTGTCGACCAGCTCGTTGAGGGCGGAGGATTCGAAGTCCTGCCGGGGCTGGAACGGATTGCGTTCGATCAGCTCGACGTGGACTTCGGAATGGTCGTTGTCGCTGGCGGTGGGGCCGTCGCTGAACGCGCCGCTGCCGATGAGGGCGTTCAGTCCGCGACCCAGCCGCCGGCGTTGAGGTTCTGGTGCGCCGAGATCGTCCATGCTGTGTGTTCCTCGACAATGCTCGAACGGCGGCCGTCTGGCGAACGCGCGGCCGCAGGGAAATCTGTCCGCGGCGCGTTGTAGTCAGGGGGACGAGCGCGGGACAAGAGTGATCGACGAGGTCCGCGTCTCCGGTGGCCGATTCGCCCGAAGACATGGTCGCCGACCGGCAGTTGCTGCCGATCGCGTCACCGCGGCGTTAGGCGGTACAGCGTGAGTGTCCGTTCGAGTTCCGGCGAGCCGTCGCGCAATTCCGCCGGTGAAAGATTGTCGAGCAACACCAGCGAACTGGGCCGCACGGACCACGATTTCACGGCGACGAACCGGTCCTGAACGCGGCTCCATTCCTCTTGGAACCCGGCGTCGCGGTCGGCGAACAGGCCCGCCACGAGGTAGGTGGCCGTCGGCGGTGGACGGTCGACGAAACCCAGATTGCCGGACAACCCCGCAGCGACGCCGCGCTCGCGCAACGCGACAAACAAGGCCGGCTCGCCGTAGACAAAGACCACAGGGGGATCGCCGGCGGTACGTTCGGCAGTCAACGAGGCGGCGATGTCGTCGCTCGCGCGCGCCAATGCCATGCGATCTTCCCACACAGTCGTGCCGCCGATGAACATCGTTCCCACGGCGAGGGTGGTCGTCAGCCCCGCCGCCACGACGTGTCGGTTGCGGCTGAAATCGGCCGGTCGGCAATACGCCGCACATTGGGAGGCGAACCATGCCGTGCCCATCACACCGGCCAGCCACAACGGCATCACCAACCGCGGATAGGGACGATACATCGGCGTGGCAAGCAACAATCCCAGCAGCCAGGCGCTCAACAGGCAGGCGGCGATGATCTCTGTGCGCGACAACTGATCTCGCCGCCAGCGATCGAGTCCGACACCGATCGCCGCCAAGCCTCCGGCGAGCAACAGCCCCAACGCCGGACCGAGCAGGTAAGCCGACACCGCAACCAGGACTATGAGCAACAGGCCTCCCACCAGCCGCCAGCGATGCGGCGGCAACCCGAACATCGGAAGGACGGCAATGACCACACCCAGCCAGCTCACCGGACCGAAATACGCATCGAGATTCTGTCCCTGATGGACCAGGTTCACGAACCATCGCGACGACGGTTCCAGATAGCCCCGGTGGTTCGCCGCCACCGCCGCGTAGCCCCCCACGGACTGGCAGTCCCACAGCACCGGCAGCCAGCACAAAACGGCGGTCCCGACGATCACGGCGAGCGTCCGCAGCAGCCGGGACCACGTCTGTTCATTCGCCGGCAGCAGGATCTGAGCCGCCACGCCCCCGCTGAGACCGATGGCCAGCGGCAGCCAGCCGTTGTATTTCGTCCACCAACCCAGGGCCGTGACCGTCCCGGCGATGACCGCCGTCCGCATATCAGCCCGATCCAGAGCCAATGAGATCCAATACAGCGCCCACAACCACGCGAGAATCAGCGGGGCCTCGGTGAGGGCCGTGCGGCTGTAGAATGCGTGATACTCCGACAGCGCCACCAGCCACGCCGCGGACACCCCGGCCGTGGGCCCGAACCAGCGCCGCGCCACCAGCCACACGGAGGGAATCACCGCGATGCCGCAGAGCAGGCCGGGCAGCATCGGCAACCAGCGGGGAGAGGTCGTCGAGACCATGCGCCAGCCGATCGTGAACCATTCGATGACCGCCGGCCACAGCGGCGGGGCGAACAGCGGCCGGCCGGGAAACTGCCCCCCTTCGTCGGCGAGGAACACCAGATTGGAGGCGTAGACCCCTTCGTCGTAATGCTCCAACGCCAGTTCATTCAACCAGCCGAGACGGAGAACGGCGCCGCAGATCGCGGCCGACAGTAGCCAGGGCGCGTGGCTTCGATCGACTCCCGAGGGTGGTTTTGCACCAGTCATTGCAATCCGCCTGCTCACCCCGAAAAAAACTTTCGATGTCGCGTCACAAAAAAGCGAAACCCGACCTGAACTCATCGGGTCCGCCGGCAAAACATCGATTTCCAAAAAAATCGCGGCAAAGCATGCAGAACCGTCCCTCTAAAAATGGCCTTGGGCTAGAATAACAACTCTACGTGGGGAGCGTCTCCGTACCTCCCACAATGATTCCCTCCGTTGACAGAGAGATGGGCCACCCGAATGGCGAAGGTTGATGCCGCTTACGATGAGGCCATCCGCTTGCGCGACGCCGGCAACCTGCAGGGGGCGGCGGACAAACTGCGCGAGATTCTGACCACCGATTCCGAACACGTCCTGACGCACTCCGCGCTCGCCGTCATGATGCAGAAGCTCAATCAGTTCGACGACGCCATCGCCCACGCGGTCAAGGTCACGGAACTGGAGCCGGCCGATCCGTTCTCATTCACGCAACTGTCGGTGATCTACCAGCGGTGCGGCAAGATTCAAGAGGCGGAAGACGCGATGGCCCGCGCCCGCACGATGCAGATGGCCGCCGGCGGACATTAGAAGCGGCTTCAAAACCCAATCTTGATTGTTGCCGTTGGTGGCGGGACATGGATCGGTGGTCAAGTACGCCGAAGGCGTTCGATCACACAGCCCAGGGTCGCGAGTCTGCGAGCGCACCCTGGGGAATTGGAGTCCGAAGCGCATCGACCCTGAAGGGGTCGCATCACCGGCGACATCAATCCCTGATCAATCCCTGATAAAACCCTTTCAGGGTATGGGGCTTGTCATCGATCACCACCCAGGGTGCGCTCGCAGACTCGCGACCCTGGGCTTTGAGAGACAACGCCTTCGGCGTAAAGACGACGCGGTTTTGAAACCGCCTCTGAGAGCATTCCGACAAAACTCTGCGGGATCGACATTCCCCCTGCAACTTCGGGCCATTGTGATGGCTGAAACCGGTTTTGTCGGGTTGCACCAAGTCACCGGTAGACCGGCAGCGTCGATTCCGTCCAGTTCGTCGATTCCCGCACCACGCCGCGCTGCTGCGGCGCTTGCGGTTCGGCCTCCGGCGTGGCAATGCGGCGCGTCTCCGTTCGTTCGGCGGCTGATGGCGTCACGCTGTCCGCCGTCACCACCGGGGGCGTGATCTTCAGGATGTGCGACGCCGCGAATTCGCGGCCGTCCGCCGTCTTAAGCGCCACGTGCGCGACCAGCTCGGCGTGTTCCGGCGGCTGCGGCCACGGCAGCGTGAACTGATAGCCGGTCCCCAGGAAGCCGCGGACCCAATGTTCGCGGCTTTCCGCGGCGGAGAACGACCAGCGGGCGATTTCCCGGCGGTCGTCGCCCAATTGCGGGTCCAGCACGATGATGGTGATCTCGCCGGGGAGGCGGATCAGTTCGCCGTCGGTGTCCACCGGTGAGAATTGGATCGCGAGCGCGTCGTCTCCCACGCCGTCGTCCTGATCCAGCCCGGCGGTGAGCATGGAGTTGATCCGCAGATCGGCGACGCGCACCAACTGATCGGACTGTTCGGGCAGCAGCCCCGGCGTCCCCGTCTGCGCGAGCTGCGTCCGCAAGGTCTCCGTTTCGCGACGCGCCTGCTTGAGATCCTTCGCCGAGGACTCCAGCCGCGCTTGCGTCTCGGACAGCTGCTGCTGTTGTTCCCGCAGCCGGGCGTGCAGCAGATCGGCGTCGCCTCGGCCGGCACAGCCGACGAGTCCGAGCAGCACGCAGCACGACATCCCTGTCCGCAAGGTCACCATGAGGCGGGGAAGATACCTGTTGATGACCATTTGAGGCAACAGAAGTTGGGGAAGGCGAGAGGTGTTAGGATTTAGGCGTTAGGCAAATCAGTTGACAGAAGCCGCGGGATAGCATCCCGCGGTCGGACACCAGCAGACTCTCAACCGCGGGATGGCTATCCCGCGGCTTCCCATGTCTCTTCTGACCTGATGCCTGACACCTGACCCCGATCTTCCCCTTGACCTCTCCCTTGCCGCGAACTATCGTCCGCGGCCCTTCACCTGCCGCTGACGGTGCGCGCTGATGACGACGGACACTGCTGCACCCCTCACGGATGACGCCGACGAGCCGCAATGGTCCGGCGAGGAGTTGGAAGCCGCGTACGTGCGGGCCCTCGAAGCGCTGGACGCCGTCGAGTCCGAGATCGTCGCCACCGCGGAGGAGATCGCTCCCGGTTCGATGGCCGCTGCGTCAACCGATGTGGCGACCTCTGGTGTCACATCGGAAACAGTGGCGCCCGTCGCCGATTCGACGCGGGTCGAACCGTCCGTCACCGCCCGGCAGGTCGTCGAAGCCTGCCTGTTCGTCGGCGGCTCGGCCCTCACGGCGGCCCGATTGGCGGGCGTGCTGCGCGGGGATTACACCGCCGAGTACGTCGAAGCGGTGATCGACGACCTCAACCGCCAATACGACGCCGAGGCCCGGCCGTACGAGATTCGTCTCGGCGAGGGAGGCTACCGGCTGGCGGTCCGCGACGAGTACGAACGCATTCGTCACAAAGTGTACGGCCTCGGTCCCAAAGAGGTCCGGCTGTCGCAGGAGGCCCTCGAAGTGCTGGCGCTCGTCGCCTATCACCAGCCGGCGACCGAGGAGCAACTCGAAGCGCTGGGCCGCCCGTTGGCGGGAGCAACACTGCGTCTCCTGTTGCGGCGCGATCTGCTGACGGTCGACCGATTGCCGAACGAACCGAAAGCGGTCGCCTACCGCACGACGCCGCGATTTCTGTCGCTGTTCGGGTTGGGATCGCTGGACGACCTGCCGCGCCCCGACGACCTGCTGTACAAGTAGGGCCGGTGGTCGGTGATGGGTGGTAGAAGCGGCTTCAAAACCTAATCTTGGTTGTTGCCTCTGAAGGCGGGACATTGACCGGAGATCGAGGTACGCCGAAGGCGTTCGATCCCACAGCCCAGGGTCGCGAGTCTGCGAGCGCACCCTGGGGGACATGGCGTCCGAGGCGCATCGACCCTGAAAGGGTCGCATCACCGGCGGACTCAATCCGTGATGAAACCCTTACAGGGTTTGGGGTTCATCATCAATCGCCACCCAGGGTGCGCTCGCGGACTCGCGACCCTGGGCTGTGAGGTACAACGCCTTCGGCGTAAAGACGATGCGGTTGGGGAACCGCCTCCAGGCTGATCGAAGACGCCGCTGTCCTGCCTTCTCTGCCTATCGCCCACCACCTCTCCTCACCGCTGATAAATCGGCAGATACCCGTTATCGATCTGCAGAATCGTGGCGTTGATCGACGTCACGTACACTTTGCCGATGTGGCCTTCTTCCCACGAGCCGTTCGCCGATTGCGTCCGCAGCAGTTCGCGGTGCAGGTCGCGGGCGTACTTGCCCCAGCGTTCGTCCCCCAGGCGGTACATCACCTGCGCGTAGTAATAGTGCGTGTAGTGCCAGTGGCCGAACAGTTGCGAGTTGCTGCGGCCGGCTTCGATATTCTTCTCGCAGTACGCCAGCAGCCGCTTGACGTATTCGTCGTCGTACTCGCCCGAGTTGAACAGGCACGCGACGGCCGCCGCGGTGATCGGGGGCCGCGAGCCGCCGCCGCGGATGCTGTACTGAATGCCGCCATCTCTGGGATCTGTGCATTTCTTGATGTAGTCCACCGCGCGGTCGATGACTTCCTTTGGCACGGGAATGCCCGCGTTGCGGCAGGCCCGCAAGCCCTGCACCTGGGTGACGCAGGTTGAGCCTTCGTCGAAGTTGTTGCCGTCCTTCGCCGAGACGTAGCCCCAGCCGCCGTCCGGGGTCTGGGCTTCGCCGCAGAACTGCACCGCGTTGGTCAGCACCTCACGGAGCTTGTCGCGGCGGCGGGAATCCTCCTCCTCGCCGAAGACCTGCGAGAGAAACAGCATCGAGAAGCCGTGGCCGTAAGTGTAATGGTAGTCGTTGCGGAACCCGATGAGGCCGTTCGGCTGGGCGCATTCCACGAGGTAATCGACGGCGAGGCTGATCGGCTTCGCATACTTGCCGCGGGTGGTCGTGCTCCCCTCGGCGAGCATCGCATTGCCGGCAAGGGCGGTCATCGCCACGCGGTACTGTCCGCCGTTGGCTTCCCAGTATCCCTGCCGATGCTGCTCGCCGGCGAGCCAGTCGAGCGCCTTCATGGCCGCCAGCCGGTTCTTGGGATCTTTCGGCGCAGCGTCCGCTTGGCCCGAGAAACCGACGATCAACGCCGCGATCAACAACCAGCCGCATCCGTACCGCATCGTTGAGCACTCCTGGAGAACATTCCCACTTCGACTGTAGCCCGGTCTTATGCGACGGACAATGTCAGTCACGCGAATCGGGCGGGTCTTCTTCCTTCGTAGGATGCAGTCGAGGCTCTGCGAGGCTCACCCCGTAGTGGCAAAGAGGGTGAGCCTCGCAGAGCCTCGACTGCACCCTACAAGGAAGACCAGCTAGAATCTTGCCAGCGGCATTTCTTTCCTCGGAGTTCACCGGACCGATGACCGACCCCGCAGCCACCGACTTTCCGATCCGCGGCGCTTTGATCGGCGTCGATCATGGCACGAAGCGCGTCGGGCTGGCGGTGTCGGATGCCGAGCAAACGATGGCGATGCCGCTGTCGACGATTGCCCTCAAGTCGGCCGCTCACGACGCGCCGCAGTTTCGCCGCGTTGCCGCCGACTACCGGGCCGTGGGCTGGGTGCTCGGCTTGCCGCTGCACATGCAGTCTGGCGAAGAGGGAACGCAGGCGGCGATGGTGCGGCGCTTCGGCGACTGGCTGCACGCCACGACGGGGCTTCCCGTGCGGTATTGGGACGAGCGGCTGTCGTCGAGCGCCGCGGAAGCCGTGCTGTGGTCGCTGGGAGAATCGCCGTCGCAGCAGAAAGGACGATTGGACGGCCTCGCCGCGCAGCACATTCTGCAAAACTATCTGCGCGACGGCCGGACGCCGACGTGACGGATCCAGTGACCCGGACGCCGGGAGCGTCCGGGTCACTGGCTTGTCTCATCGGGTCGTGGTGTCCTCGTCGGCGGCTTCGGTCGACATCACGCGGCGGGCGCGGAGGTCGTACATCTGACCGACCTGGACGAGTTCGTAGGACGACTTCGCCTCATCCGGCGGCGACGAGCGACCCCTCACCGAGACCGGGTTCGAGCCGACCACCTGCAGCGTATGTCCGCGGACCACGACGGCGGAGGAATCCTTCAATCCGACGCCGACGCAGTTCGGAAACCGTTCGCGCAGCGCGGTCGCCATCGTCGAGTCCTCGGGTTCCGGATCGTCCTGGTCGTCGATGATCATGCCCGTCAGCAAGCCGAGGCCGCATTCGTAGGCTTCGGCCATCAGGGCCTGCTCGTCGTCGGCCGGTTTGCGGCGGATGATGCCGTCCCCCTGCAACCGGGCTGCCGCCAGCGAGCCGCCGATCGCGCCGCCGCGGTCGAGGACGTCGTTCACCATTTGCCGCAGCGGGGAATGCAGCACGAGGTCGAGAAACTGCTGCTCGTGATCGCCGACCAGCCACACGCCGCCGGCGGCCGCGAGCAGTTCGCTGACCGTCGGGTCGAGCAGTTCGTCCAGGCTGTTCGCTTCGCAGACGCGGACGTTCTCGGCCCCCGCGGAGCGGAAGTCATCGGCGAGTTGTTGCCGCGAGGTGGCATTGCCTTCCGTCGTCTGCGAGACCAGCACGACCCGGGCGTCTTTGCCGCCGGCGGCGGTGAGGAACGCGGCGACGGCTTCCTTCGGGGCCTGCCCGCTGGTGATCACGACCGCCCCCTGTCGCAGGTTGGGAGCCGGGCGCTGTTCCGCCTGGGCGTAGGAGCCAAACCGTGCCCGGGCCGTGGCCGCGAGCCGCCAGGTTTCGAGGTCGAGCGTCTCGCCGCTCTTGATCGATTGGACCATCGCCGGGCGGTTGTGCGATTCGGCGAGACAGAGCGCGGCTTCCGAGTTGCCGATGACTTCGAGGCTGTTC
>JAWXBB010000472.1:0-4327 GCA_034439795.1 Planctomycetaceae bacterium
CCCTGTCGATGGGCGCTTCGTTTGGCCACGTACAGATCAACCAGACCAGCACGCCGAGGCCGGCATTCAACGTCACCAGCGCGGCGGACAATTGTCCGCGATTGCTTTGCCTGGCTTCCGTCCGGGCGAACCACGTCACGCCGACGATGTAGATGCCCAGCCCGATCGCGACCACCAGTTGCGGGCGCGCCCATAATTGAAACCAACGGTCGTACGATGCCGCGGCACCCAGCATGACATTCAGAAACCGACAGGTGCCCATCGCCACCGGCCCCAGCGGCGTGCGCTTGAGAGCGTAGTCGTAGGCGAAGACCGCTACCGCCAGGAGACCGGCCACGTAGAGCGCCGGCCGCGTCAACGTGGCCGCCGCCGCGACGCCGCCGAGCATCAGCACCGTCCCCAGAATCACGGCGTTCCGCAGCGGCACTCGACCGGAGGGAATCGGCCGACTCGGTCGCTCGACGGCATCCTGCTGCCGGTCGAAGACGTCGTTGAACACCATCCCGGATAAATACAGCCCGCACGACGCACCCAGCAGTGTCAGAAACTGGTCATAGGGGGCCAATTCGCGGCTGTTCACAAGCAACCGTCCCAGCACGATGTCCGCCATTGCGGTGAACACCGTCGGGAGCCGCAGCAGTTGGAGATATGCGAGCATGGAGTTCCCGGGCGCTTCATCACGTCAACACGGAAGCCCAGGGATTGCTATCCCTGGGCGTCTTGGCGCACGTCGTCCGCCCACTTGAGCAACTGCTCGAACTGCAGCGCGAACGCCGGTTCGTTGCAGCCCATCGGGCTTTTGAAGAACGACGCCAGGTGACCCATCACGCCCGACTTCCCGCGACGGGCTTCGCGCTCGGTCAGGCGGATCAGGTCGATCACCAGCGGTGCGGCGAGCAGTGAGTCGCAGCCCTGCCACAGGAACTGCAGCACCATCGGCGTGCCGAGGAAGCCCTTGAAGTGAATGTGGTCCCACGCGGTTTTCCAGTCCCCCATCGACTCGATGTACTCGATGGAGACCAGCGTCTGCGGCTTGTAGCCGAGGATTTCGGTGAGCAGATGGTCCTTCGAGCGGACCTTGTTCGCCTTGTTGACCGGGTCGTCCAGCACCTTGCCGTCGAGGTTGCCGAAGATGTTGTGGCCGACCCAGCTCATCACCTGCAGATTGCGGGCGGCGAACATCGGGGCGAGCACGGCTTTCATCAGCGTCTCGCCGGTCTTGCCGTCGCGGCCGACGTGGACCACGTTCTGTTTCTTGGCGAACTCATCGAGCGCCGGAAGATCAGTTCCCAGCGACGGCGTGAAGTTCACATAGGGGCATTTGGACCGAAACGCGGCGATGGCGTACAGCGTGCTCGCCGGCAACGGGCAGGCGGCGTTGGTGTCGAGCTGCTTCTGGATCACGGCCCACGACAATTGTTTGACGGCGTCCTCGACCGGCGGCTCGGTGGATGAGACGTTGACGACAATCACCGTCGCCAGTCCGTTCTGCTCGCGGAACTGTTCGATGTCCTTCGCCAGCCGCGTCACCGCCTGCCCGGCGGACTCCGTCTTGAACGCCCGCGATTTCGGCCCCGCGAGCGATTCGATCGTCTGACCGACGCCGTGCAGCGTGCCCGGTTGGATGCGCACATCGATGGCCTTGAGGTCGTCGCCGAGCGTCGTCAGCCACGCTTCCGGAAAGACGTGCGACTGTTCGTGCAGCACGCGGGCCTCGGCGGCGTAACTGGTCTCGCGGATCTCGTGGCCGCCGATGACCAGGTCGTCCCAGCCGACGAGGTCCAGCTCGCCGAACGGCGGCTTCGCCGACACGAGACCGGTGGTGTCGGCCAGGCCCCGCTGGAGCGCGGTCAACCCGGTGACGACGGTGGTCGCCACGCCGCCCCAGGCGCCGACCAACCAGACGCCGATGTTCCGCGATGCCATAGAACGGCTCATCATTAGGGGGGAGTCAATGGAAGTTGCCGCCGCGGCCGTCGATGTCGCGGACGCAGGGGCGCCGCACGACCGGCCAAGTCATGCACTTTACCCGATGAATGCACCATCCGCGAGCGACCGCGCGGAGGACACAGCGGGCATCTCATCGCTTGGGTGCCACTGGCAGCAGCTTTGGGCCGCCAGTGTCTTCGCGGACTCGTTATGATGTGCCTCGCGTCAAGCGTATTTGGCAACCGGACGATCAAAACTTGATGTCCGTCCGTCGTGACCTGTCGATTTCGTTCCTCGGTAGCGATCGGTGACGCTGGGAGGACTGCGCGACCGACACGGCCGTGGCACACCAGACGCATCAGGAGCATGACACCGTGGCTCGAAGCCCGATCACACGGCTGCGAAAGCTCTGTCTGGCGCTACCGGAAGCCCATGAAGTGGAGGCGTGGGGCACGCCCACGTTCCGGGTCCGAAACAAAATGTTCGCCATGTTCGCGGCGGCAGGCCGTCACGGCCTGGGCCGCCCCGCCGTCTGGATCAAGGCCGCGCCGGGCGACCAGGCGCGGATGGTGGTAGCCGCGCCCGAGTGCTTCTTCGTTCCCCCGTACGTGGGACCGGGCGGGTGGATCGGCGTGTGGCTCGACGGCGTCATCGAATGGGCCGACGTCGCCGAGTTCCTGCAGGACGGCTACCGGCTCGTCGCGCCCAAACGGCTGCTGGAGGTGCTCGACGCGGGGGAAGCGAACGACGAGTCAAAGTAGACCGCGAAACCGCAAGCGACGTTCGTGCCCACGCTTGCGGTTTCGCGGTCTTCTTGCCTGTTCCGTGTTATCATGGTCGCCGGGTCGCATCGGTAGGAAGGTTTGAGGAATCGCCACCGTGTCCACTGACGTCTCTCACTTGCGTGTCGGTTTCATCGGGGCCGGGCAGATGGCGACCGCGCTGGCGCGGGGTCTCGTCACGGCGCAGGTCATCCCGGCGTCGGCGATCGTGGCGGCCGATCCGGTGGCGGCGTCGTTGGAGCGGTTCGCGCGCGACACCGGCGGGCGGGCCGTGGCGAGCAATGCCGAAGTCGTTCGCGGGTCCGACATCGTGTTTCTCGCCGTGAAGCCGCAGCAGATGCTGTCGGTGCTGACCGAGATCGCTCCGATCTGCGAGCCGCGGCACCTCATCGTTTCGGTAGCGGCGGGCATCACGCTCGCCACGCTGGATGCGCAACTGGCTCCGTCGCGGCGGGTGGTGCGGGTGATGCCCAACACACCGTGCCTGATCGGCCGCGGGGCGAGCGCCTTTTCCACCGGGTTGCACGCCACGCGCGCCGATGCTGCGGTGGTGGAACGGTTATTGTCCACCGTCGGCGTGACGGGGGAGGTGCCCGAGAAGCTGCTCGACGCCGTCACCGGCCTGTCGGGGAGCGGCCCGGCCTACGTGTATCTGATGATCGAAGCCCTGAGCGACGGCGGCGTCCGCGCCGGGTTGCCGCGCGAGCTGGCGACGAAGCTCGCCGCGCAAACGGTCCTCGGGGCGGCGGAGATGGTGCTGACGACGGGCCAGCACCCCGGTGTGCTCAAGGACGCCGTGACCAGTCCCGGCGGCACGACGATCGCGGGCCTGCACAAGCTGGAACAAAGCAGCGTCCGCGGCGCGCTGATGGACGCCGTCGTCGCAGCGACCGACCGCGCCCGGGAACTCAGCGGCAAGATTCAGTGACCAAGGTGGAATTGACTTGGTCATTGAGAATTGGTCATTCGGTAGTTCCCAGTTTCTATCGAATCACAACGGCGGCTCACCCCTTACCCCGAAGGGGTTGCACATCAAAGCCCAGGGTCGCGAGTTTTCGAGCGCACCCTGGGTTGCGGACAATTGCGACTCTTTACCCCGCAGGGGTTACACAAACGACCGACACTCGATTATGGAACCCCTTCAGGGTACAGGCCGCTTAACGATGCTAACCCAGGGTGCGCTCGAAGACTCGCGACCCTGGGCTGTGTTGTCTAACGCCTTCGGCGTAAATCCATTGCGAAGTTAGGCCAATGATCGCACGAAATTGGAACTATTGCCATCAGTTCGGGGTGAGCCTCGCAAAGCCTCGACTGCACCCTACAAGACAAAGCTAGCAGCGCGGGACTCACGCGGCCGGTCGGAGCTTTTGCGGGGCGTGGACGGCGGGGGTCATTGGCAGCGTCGCCGGTTCGTTGTCCGGGAGTGCCGTTTCGGTGGCGAACGGCATCTCGCGACAGACGCGGTCGAAGAGCCGGAATAAGCCGTCCAGCCGATTCAGCGCGGTCGCCGATTGCGACAGCCCCGCGACCTTGAGGACCGCCTCCTGGCCGTCGCTGCGCGGCACGCGGTACTCGAACTGCCACGCCGCGTTGGCCGATTGCTCGTCGATGCGGGC
>JAWXBB010000473.1:0-14002 GCA_034439795.1 Planctomycetaceae bacterium
CTCCAACAACCCCCATCACGCAACGGGTTCCGATGGCGTCGCGGCGGACTCCCCGCGCGATTCCGGCGGCAACGCGATTCGTTGCGTGCCGACCAGCACCGAGCTCCAGCTCACGACCAGCGGCGTGCCCGCGGACGAGAACTCGCGGATGATCCGTCCGCGATCGGCTGCACGGGTGCCCGCTGGTGCGAGCCGCATCGCCCGTTCGATTTCCTCCGGGGCCAGCACGGCGTGCGTCACACCGGCGGCTTCCAGCCGCTTCCAGTAGCCGCCCGTCGAAAGTTCGTGGTAGCGCAGGTCGATTTTCTTGCGCGCCTCGTCGGGCAACTCGCTGCCGGCTTCGTCGAGCAGAAATCGCTTCGTGATCCAATCCACCCGCCCGATGAGCGCCCGCGGGTTGTCTTCGAGGTCGTCGAGCACGGCCGCCCAGCGGGACAGGATGTCCCATGCCTCTTCGGGGATCTCCGGCTGGCTATGCACGTACCGCCGGCAGGCGTTCAGATACCAGCGTTGAATCTGCACCGCGGTGAGCGCCCGGCCGTCGCGCAGCGGAATCCGTTCCCGGAGCGCACTGTCGCCGCTGATCTGATGCAGCGTCCGCTTCCAGCGCCGCGGTTGGGGCACGGTGGTGATCGTGCCGGCTTCAATCGCTTCGATGACGAGGGCCGTCGCGCCGATCCGCAGGTATTCGGCTTCTTCGCAGAGATTGGAGTCGCCGATGCCGATCTGCATCCGCTGGCGCTCGGACATGAGCTGGGCATACAGATGCGGCTGCAACAGGCCGAAGAAACAGAGCTTCAGAAACTGGCCGAGTCCGAACAGCGGGCGGTCGAAATCGACCAGCAGATGCACGTATTTGCGATTCCGCGACGTCGCCTTTTCCGCGATGTGGAACCGCCCGTCGGGGGCGATCCAACCCGCGCCGGCCCAGACCATGCGCGACAACAGGAACGGCAGCAACCGGTCCTGCGTGCGGGCCATCCGCGTGGTCGCGAACAGGGCCGACAAGGCCCCCGCGAGCGGAATCAGTGCGACCCGCAGGCCGAATTCGAGCAGCGCTTCCACCCACGCGGGCAGCCACGGATGCGTGCCGTGCCCCGTCAGCCAACTGCGATGGCTGAGCCATTGTTGCCAGTGGATCGGTCCCGGCATCAACCGAATCACCTGCCGAATGATCGCGAAGATCAGCAGATTGACCAGCAGCAGCGTCAGGAACAACGGCAGCACGACGAACACGATCAGCAGCGCGAGCACCGCCATGATCGCCGTCGCGCCGCAGCGCCACAGCGTCAACCGCCAGCCGGTGGCGAGAACGGCTTCGTAGTTCTCTTGCGCGCCGTACGAGCGACCGGCGCTGTCGCGGCAGTTTTTGACGAGAAAGAACTCGCCCGGTGCGGCGTCCGCAGCGGCCTCGCTCAGCAGGCGGTCGAGCGCCCGCTGATGGGCCAGCAAGTCGCGCGGGCTGCGGCACTCCGGGGTGCTGCCTTCGATGAGTCCTACGCCGCTGGCCGGCCGGCGGGACTCGAACCAGACGGCGGCCCCGTTGGCGAGGAACACGCCGCGTTTGCCGCACCCTTCTTCATCGGCCCCGGCGACCGGCAGCCGGGCGCTCAACTCCTGAGCGAGCCGCTCGAACAGTTCGCGATCCGTCGGCCGGTCGGCGCCACGAGCGCCGTGATACCGGACGGCGTACTCCGTCTCCAGCCCGAGCAGGCGATCGAACATACCGTCACTATTCGCCGCCGAGCGGCGTCACAACTTCCGCGAGGTACTGAAGCGTGTCGATGACGGCGTCCGCTTGAATCGCGGCCAGGACAGTTTCCACCACAGGAGCGCCGGCTTCAATCACGACGGCAGGCTCGACAGCAAACTCGTTGGGCTGCATGGATGACTCCTTCAAGCGTTCCGGAACGCAACTCCAGGGGCATGGTGTCGGCCCGCACCATAGAGCGAATGATCTCTCAGCAGCATACCGTCGCCAGGGGCGAAAAGAAAAGACCCTGTTTTGGGAATTCGCGCGCCGCTCAACATCCGGGCAGCCCAGGGATTGCTATCCCTGGGCTTCTTCAACATGAAGTTC
The DNA here is from genome assembly GCA_034439795.1 of Planctomycetaceae bacterium. Taxonomy (GTDB): domain Bacteria; phylum Planctomycetota; class Planctomycetia; order Planctomycetales; family Planctomycetaceae; genus DSVQ01. The sequence continues at coordinate 2,081 of JAWXBB010000473.1, forward strand.
TAGTCTGTTGGGACTGAGGGGAATTCTTGTCAATGCACTGGATGGGATGATGGCACCGGAATCGGGTCTCTCGGCGCCTTGGCGCGAGCCAGGCTGGATCGAGCAGTCGCAACGGATCCTGGACTCCTATCGCCGCTGGCTGGGTGTCGAGCTGGTGCCGCGGACGGGATCGGCTGCGGACGATGCGGCGGCGTTGTTTGCCGCTCCGTTCGTAGTCGTGTCGCATGGGACCGAGGCCGACCCGATCCTGAATTACGGCAATCGGCAGGCGCTGGACTTGTGGGAGCTGGACGTCGCGACGCTGCTGCAGACCCCGTCGCGACTGACCGCAGAACCGCTGCACCGCGACGAGCGGGCCCAGTTGCTGGCCCGGACGACGCGCGATGGCTACGTGGACGACTATCGGGGCATCCGCATCAGTCGCACCGGCCGGCGGTTCCAAATCGAACGGGCGGTGGTCTGGAATCTGGTCGCCACGGATGGAGCCTATGCCGGCCAGGCGGCGACTTTCACCGAATGGAAAGTTTTGGCGTAATGACCCTGAGAACGGGACCGACATCGCAGGCGTGCTCTCGCCACGGTCTTGCGTTCCAGTGCCAGTGCTGAGGCGATGGGCAAGTCCTGACGAAAAACTGGTCATGTCCCGCTGAAGATGGGCTTCGGGTTCCCGAAAGACGACGGGAAATTCCTGCGAAAGTCGTCATCACCCGCCTGGAATTGGCCGGACGAACAAAATCCGTGCGGTCGGCATTGCGGTTGCTCTAGCGTGATGGCCTGCCCGCGATCTGAGCTTCTCTTTCCGCAGCGACTCCGTTCTGGGAGCGCGCGTGTCAAGGACCGGCCATGGCCTCCGTATTGACCGCCCCCGTAGCTCGCCCCGTCGAGGCCCTGGAGTATTTGCTGCTGGGCGATCTGCTGGCGATTCTGGAAGACGCACCGGGGGTCATGACCAGCCGGTGGTTGCTGGCCCTCCTGGACCGAATTCTGTCGATGCGGACGGAAATCGTCCTCAATCCCGCGCTACCGCGGGGCGAGTTTGAACCGACACCAGGTCTGTTGATGGAATCCGCGCCGGAACTGATCGTGACCCTGCAACGGTTGCGCGACCGGGTGGCGATGCGAGTGTCTTATCAACTGCTGGCCAACGACGTCCGTTGCGAACTGAGGATGCTGCTGCGCAGCTTGAGCCATCAGTAACGCGCTTCACTGATCTCCCGCGGGGCGGCCCTTTTTCGTGGCATCCAGCCGTTCGCGAGACCGGTCGACGAAGGGTTTCAACTCCTGGTTGTCGGCATACAACGTGACGATGCTGTTCCAGGTGTTGCGGGCGTCGAAAATCTTGCCGCGTTTCAACTGATCCTCGGCGCGGGTCAGGGCTTCCGTCAGGAATTGCTGGCGGTCGAGTTTGTTGCCCCCTTCGGCGGTGATCTTGGCGATCTCCCGTTTGGCGATCAGCACGTACACGCGCTCCTCGGGCTGGGACGAGAGCAAGTTGACCATGCTCTCGTAGATGTCCAGCGCAGAAATCCGGTCGCCAAACCGCTCGAACTTGTCGGCTTCCAGAAACAGCCGCTCCCCTTCGGACTTGGAGGGCCGAATGCCGCGGTTCCGCGCCTGCTCGACGGCGAAGTGCATGTCGGCTTTGTCGAGCAACTCCTGCGCACGAGGGGCATGTTTACCTTCGGGGAATCGCGTGAGCAGCTCGGGCAGGTATTTGTTCTTGGCGTCGACCCATTGCGTCGGATCGTCGTGGGCCATCAGCGATTCCGCCTTGGACAACAGCGAGTCTTCACCCGGCGGCTGCAGCGTCCAAGCCACGCCGCCGATCAGCACCAGCAGACACAGTCCCAGGAACCACAGCCGTTCGTAGAACGGCGTCTTGTCCCGCTTCTTCTTGCGTTTCTTGCGCAGCGGATTGCCCGCGGCGTCAATCCCGCCGGCGGCCGCCGTCTTGGTGGCCGCTCCGCCCATCGTCGCGCCCACGATGCTCGCCTGCTGCGAGACTTTTGTCATCACCTCGTCGATCGCCACCTGCAAGGCGAGCGCATCGTAATACCGCTCTTCCGGCTCCTTCTCCAGCAGGCGAAACACCAGCTCTTCGACCCAGATGGGGATGTCGGGCACCAGCGATGTTACCCGTGAGGGTTCTTCCTGCAGGTGCATCACCAGCAGTTCGCCGGCGTTGTCGCTGTCGAACGGCGTCTCGCCGGTCAGCATCTCATACAGCACGCAACCCAGGGAATACAGGTCGGTGCGACGATCGACGGGCGGCTTGCCGCGGATTTGCTCGGGGGCCATGTAGGCATACGTGCCCACGGTCTTGCCGGCGGCGGTGAGCGCGGTGGCGGTGGTGTCGCGGGCGATGCCGAAGTCGGTGAGTTTGATCTTGCTGTCGGGCGCGATCAGCAGGTTCGCCGGCTTGAGATCGCGGTGAATCACGCCGGCGGCATGGGCATGCTCCAGCGCCTCGGCGATTTGACGGGTGTACGCCAGCGCCTGTTCCCAGGGGAGCCTGGTGCGCTGCTTGAGCAGCGCTTCCAGCGAGCCACCCTGCACGATCTCCATCGCGTAGAACCGCTGGGAGCCGACCTTCCCTCCGCCGTAGTAGCGGACGATGTGCGGGTGTTGCAGCTTCTTGAGGATGGCGATCTCGCGCTCGAACCGCTGCTGCACCTGCGGCGAGTCGTTGACGTCGGGGGACAGCACCTTGATCGCGCAGGGCACGCCGGTCTTGGTGTAAACCGCGCGGTATACGATCCCCATGCCACCGGCGCCCAGCCGGTCGCCGAGTTCAAAGGGACCGATCATCCGCTTCGGCATGGAGGAATTCCACGATCGGGCGTGTCAGGGACGAAGGAGGATACAGAAACTCCATTTTGTGCCGCCGTGCCCGCCGCCGCAACCGCGCAGGGTGACGTTCGTTCGAGTTTCCCGCCGCACCGCTGTATCATCGCCGGTCCAATACTTAACGACTTCGCGAACGAGAGCCCGAACCGATGAAATCCGCCTGTTGGTTGTCGCTGCTGACTTCCGTTGCAATCGGCAGCGTGTGGATTGCGTCCGTGCGAGCCGAGAAGCCCTCCGCGACGTCGGCGGGGTTCCCGTTCACGGCCGACGACTGGCCCGGCTGGCGCGGACCGTCGGGAACCGGGGCGGCCAATCCGCAGCAGTCGCCGCCGCTGGTCTGGAGTGAGTCGCAGAACGTCTTGTGGAAAGCGCCCATGCCCGGCCGTGGACACGGTTCGCCGACGGTGGTGGGTGATCACGTCTATCTCGCCGCCGCCGAGACCGACACGGAGGTGCAATCGGTCCTGTGCTTCGACCGGCGGACCGGGAAGACGCTGTGGCAGACTCCGATTCATCGCGGTCACTTCGACAAGAAGGGGAACGCGAAAAGTTCACATGCGTCGTCGAGCGTGGCCTGCGACGGCGAGCGGCTGTTCATCAACTTTCTGAATCACGATGCCGTCTGGACCACCGCCCTCAGCCGCGATGGCAAAATCCTGTGGCAGACGAAAATCGCCGACTTCGTCAATCATCAGGGCTTCGGTTCGTCGCCCATCGTCTATGGTCCGCTGGTGCTGGCGTCGGCCGACAGCAAGGGCGGAGCCGGTCGCGTCGTCGGGTTGGATCGCGCCACGGGCGATACGGTGTGGTCGATCGAGCGGCCCAAGCTGCCCAATTACACGTCGCCGGTCGTGGTCAATGCCGCGGGCCGCGATCAGATTGTGATGATCGGCTGCGACCTGGTGATGGGTCTCGATCCGCTGACCGGGAAGACGTTATGGCAGACGCCGGGTTCGACGGAAGAATGCGTCACCAGCACCGTCACCGATGGGCAACTGATCTACACCAGTGGCGGCTATCCGCGCAATCACGTGTCGGCCATTGCCGCCGATGGGTCGGGCAAGGTCGCCTGGCAGAACGGAGCGCGGGTCTACGTGCCGTCGATGGTTGTGAAGGACGGCTATCTGTATGCCGTGCTCGATGCCGGGGTCGCCATGTGCTGGAAGGCCGACACCGGCGAGGAGCAGTGGAAGGGCCGGCTGGGCGGGACGTTCACCGCGTCGCTGGTGCTCGTGGGCAACACGCTGTTCGCCATCGATGAATCCGGCCGGACGTGCGTCTGGACGGCGAATCCGAAGGAATTCGAGTTGCTCGCCGAAAACCGTCTCGGCAGCGAAGCCTTCGCCACTCCGACCATCTGCGGCAGCCGGCTGTATTTCCGGGTCGCCGCGCAAGTCGACGGCAAGCGGCAGGAAACGCTGTACTGCATCGGCGCGGGAAAGTGACCGCGGGACGGTTCCGTTGTCTTCGTAGGGTGCAGTCGAGGCTTTGCGAGGCTCACCCCGTTGGAGTCCAGCCTTTAGGCTGTGTCTTTCTCTTCGCTCGGAAAGATGAAGAGCAGCCTAAAGGCTGGACTCCAACGAAGAGGGTGAGCCTCGAGGACTCGACTGCACCCTACAAATCATCCCTTGAACCTACGTCACTTCCTGGACTTCGTCGCCGCCTTCCCCTTGGCGGACCACGTGTTCTTCAAACGCGGCTCGTTGAGCGTTTTGTCGCGATCCACCGCCGCGCCGGAGAAGCTGTTGCCGGCGAAGCGGCTGTTGGTTGTGCCGTTGTTGAGGGCCTTGATCCCGACCTCAGCGGCTCCAGTGAACTGGTTGCCCGAGAATGAGACTTTATCCGAGTTGGCGTTCCCCGAAGCGCCGCCGATGAGCACAAACGTCGTCACCTTCGTCTTGTAGTCGAAGGTGTTGTTCTCGATCTTTGCCCGCGGCCCGCCAATGATCACCAGTGGAATGCCGGTCTGGATGATGGGGTCGGGCAGATCGGGCAACTGATTGGTCGTCACAGTGTTGTCGGTGAAGACGACATCCGGTGCGCGGCCGATGAACATCACCCGCGTGACGTCGACCAGGTTGTTCCCGGTGATCTCCATGCCGAACCCCGGGATGTCCGCGCCTCCCGAATTCTTGCCGGAGAACGACAGCGAGAATGCCAGCGACACTCGTTCGAAGTGATTCTTGTAGACCTTGATCTGGCCGGGCAGCACTTTTTGGTTCGAATCGGCGTCGAGCCCGAACCCGATCGGCGAGTCGAAGACATGACAGTCGCGGATCTCGATATCCGTGGTGGAGACCGCCCCCAGCGTTCCCTGCTGCACGGTGAAGGCTTTGCCGCCGTCGAACCGGCCCGGCTTCAGCACGTAGGGCAACTTGCGGACGGTGACGTGCTCGACCAGCACATTCGCCGTACCGTTGGTCATCGAAATGCCGTTCACTCCCTGCGTTTCGTCTTTGGTTGTCTTGACCGCGGTGATGGTCAAGTTGCGGATCGTGAGGTTCGCGACGCCGTTCAATTGCAGGACGTCGAAGCCCCGGGCGCTCGTGCCGTGGATCGTGGTTTCCTCCTCGCCGGCCCCCTCAATGACGAGGCCGTTGAGATCACGATTCTGGGTGATCTGGCCGTTTTGCCGGAGTTCGGCCGGATACGTCGTGAGCGAAAGCGTTCCCGGCCCGATACGGCAGATGCCCCCCTTTTCGATGGCCGCCTGAAGGCATTTCGAGAAGGCGTCGTCATCCGGCTGGTCGTCGGACAGGTTGGCCCCCTGCTCCGTCACGTCGAATACCGGCGGGTCAGCCGCGGGGATCGGCGACGCCGCGGCCAACAGGGTCATCCCGAACGTCAACCAGACTCCGGTGGATTTTGTCATCGACCGATTTCCTGAAAGCGCATGGCCGACCGAGTTACACGGTCAAATCGCACCGTGCCCATTGGCCAAAGTTCTCTTCGATGTCGACGCTCAATCCGTCGACGTGGTGTCCCGACCGCGCACGAATGACTTCGCGCAGCCGCTCCGCCATCCAGCGGGCGATCAGCTCCGCCGTTGAGTTCGCGACCGGCAGCAGCACGCAGTCTTCGCGCGGAAAGACCCACCGGCGCTCTTCAAATCGCACGGTGACTTCGGCATCATCGGCAGTCACATGAATCCGCGGATGCCCCGTCGGCAGCAGCATCCGATGATCCAACTCCGCCACCAGTTGCTGTGCGGCGTCGCGCAGCGCGATGAAATCGAATACGTAACCGTTCTCATCCAAATCGCCGGTCACCTCGACCGCCACGCGCCAGTTGTGCCCGTGCAACCGTTCGCACACGTTGCCGTTGAACGTGATAAAATGGGCCGCGCTGAAGACCAGGTGGTCCTTGGTGACGCGGACGCGGAAGCGGTCACTTGGCGTGGTCATGTTTGCGATTTCTTGCGGAGCGCCATTTCAGATCTCTCACGGTCGATTTCCGCACCCATGTCATCGAAGAAGCGTGCGAGATCCTCCTCCGATTCTAATATGTAATCGTTCTCGGGATGAGCCATGCCTTCAGCGATGAGTTCCTGCAGCGATGTCTTTTCGTGCTGCAACGCTCGCACAGCATCAAGCAACAATTCTTCTTCTGTCGCATAGCAGCCGTCCGCCAGTTGCTGAGCGACGAACCCCGTGAGATCGGCAGGATAGTTGACGAGCATGGCAGTCAGTTCCTCAGTTCCCTGCCGCGATCTGCCGGGCGTGGTCCAGCACCTCGGCTTTCGGCGGCGGCTGGATGTATCCTTCCCGAATCGCCCAGAACAAGCAAGCCGCGATCAGGTCCGCCGTGGTCCCCGGATTGCGGCGGTGCCCGTCGGCCCGCAGCCAGGCGTCGAGCTTCTGATACGCCGTCCATCCCGCAGGTTGCAACGGCCAGCCTTGTCCCACAACATCGCCTGCAAATTCGGCCGCCTGGGCTGCGACCTTGTCGTCGCACTTTCTGGCAATCAAGGTATCGGGATGTTGGGCCATCAGGTCGCAGCCCATGCGAATCACCAGATCCTCCCACTGCGGCAAGGGTGGCCCGGCCGGAGGAGCCGCCGGCCAGATCGCACGTTGCTGTTCGTGAAGCTGCAAGCCCATCCAACGCCCGTGCATTCCGGCTGCCGACACTTCGACATGCTCAAAATCGGCCACGTACTGCTTCGCGATGGCGTCGCGGTCGGCGGCAAGATGCATCACGTCGCGCAGTGTCGCCGTGGGTTTCGCGGAGACATCCTGATCGTCGACCTTCCCCAGACCGCCGGGACGAGCCAGCCGGATCGCTTCATAGACCAGTTCGGCATCGCGGACGGTCGTAGAGCGCAACACATCGCGGACGCCGTCATGCAGCGCCGTGCCATTGGGAACCATTGTCAACGGCGCCAGCAGCAGAATGATGCCGAGGTTCGCGTTCGATTCCGTGATGAACCGCGTCGCCTCGACGGCCTTAAGAATCGTCTCGCCGAGACTGTGTCCGTCCCGATGCGATCGTTCCAGACACGGTCCGAGACTCGCCGCCGCTCGCACGAAATCGTCGTAGCACAAATCGTCGAACCGTGCGCCGGGATGCACGTTCCCCGGTTTGCGGGCGGTGGCTTCCATCAGGCAGGCGAGTTCGATTTGTTCGGCGAGCGTCATCGGCGGCGACACATTGGCGGCGGCGAGAGGCGGGGGATTCCGCTCTGCTCCGGACTGACAGCGTACCACGCCGCGAATTCCCAGAGCGATTGGCGATTGGCCGGGCGATCAGCATCCGCTCATCGCGGCGGTGCGGGGTCGGACCAGATGTCGTCCCACAAGCTGCCGCTGGGCGCGTGGGCCGATTTGGTAGCCAATGCCGGAGCGACTCCATCGAGGGAGAAATCGTCTGATTCCGCGGTCGACGGCGCCTGTTGATCGTCGACCAAGGGGATCACGGCGACGGTGGAGGCTGAGGGAGCGGCCTGTTCAACGGCATCTGGAACTGAAGCGTTGGTGGTGTCCGACCCATCAACCGGTTCAGTCGTCATCGCAGCCGGTGATGCCAGCTCTTCGCCGACGTTGTCGGTGTCTTCGTCCGCTTCCCTCACCAACGGGATGGCCGGCGCGGCGTTGGCCATCCAACGCTGCAGGGATTGCCACGCCTGCAGCACCCGGTGACCCATCCACGCCGCGGTGATGGCGCAGCCCAGGCCCGGCCACAGTTGAATCTCCGCTCCCCGCAGCGGCGCGGAAAAGAAGGCAATGGCGCCGACCGAACTCGCCACGAACAGCGAGACCTGAATGGCGATTTCCGTCTTCGTGGTTTTCAGAGAGTGCGTGGCGAGCGCCGTGCGGGCCGACAGGTTCGCCACTTCACGGAACGACTGCATTTCAGCCCGCGTGGCATGCCGGTCGATCTTGGGCCGGGCGGGAACCGGCTCTGACGGCGACACCACCGCCTTGGCAATCGTGGGGCTGGCGTCGGCGTCGGAGATGACGTCGTCTGCCAGTGAAGGTTCCGGTTCCGGCTCGGGGGTTCCCGTCCGTTTTCTCGTCCGCGCCAGCAACCGATCCATGTGCGCCGCGACGGAATCGTCCTCTTCGGAAAGGTCCGGTTCCGACTCTGCAGCGGAGGCTGCTGCGATTTCCTCAGACTGTGCGATGGCCGGTTCTGGCGGTGCTTCCGAAGACTCTGCCAGCGAAGCCGTGACCTGTTGTCGCCAATCGGTCGGAGCGGGTTCGTCGGTCAACACCACGTCCGATTCCGCAGCGGCTTCAACGTCCGTTGCGGACCCGGCCTCTTCTGCCGACGGCTCGTCAACCGGACGCGGCTCGGCCGAGAAATTCTCCGGCAGGTCGAACATCTGCGCCAGTTGCGACCGCAGGTCCGGTCCGGAGATGGGCGACGAATGGGCCGCGGCCTCAGTCGGCGAGTCCAGAACCGGGCTGGCGGAGTGAGTGACCCCCTCCAGGCCCATCAACTGCAACCGTTCCTGAGCCAGCCAGAGATCGTGCCCCGGCATGGACGATTCCCTCGCGAACGGTTGAGGCGTCTCAACGCTCGCAAAACTCTCTGCACCGAGCGATGAGGTTTCCCGGGACGGTTCGGAGTGTGCGTCAAACGCCGGTGCATTGTCCGAGGGCAACGCATCCGACGGCGATTCGGCTCGCAACCAATCCGCAGCCGGCGGGACTTCGGATGGCTCGACCTGAGTGACCGTTTCCCGCGGTTCGGCGTCGCGAATTTCGCTGTTAGAAGTTGCTTCAATCACTGATGCCGCGGGGACCGTCAGCGGGGATGTCGCCAGGCCATCCAGTTCCACGAGATGGGCGGCCCACCGCCGCCGCTCAGCCACGATGTCCGCGAGCGTGGCCTGCCGGGCGATCTCCCATGCCACCTGCCGAAATTGCTCATCGGCCGCCGCCGCATCCAACGCTTCGCGTTCCTCATCCCACCACGCGCGATCGGATTCCCAGGTGACGCGCTCCAGGTCCAGCGATTCGCGCTCCGCGTTCAATTCCGCTTCGCGGACGTTGAGATCCTGCTGCAAGGCCAGCAACTCGTCGTGCCGGACCACCAACCGGTGTTCGAGGATCGAAAACTCCTCGAACCGCTCGGCGAGGGCATCCAACGCGGCCTGGACGTCGTGCATCGCGACATCGGAGGCAGAGTCATCCGCGCCGTCGGCGTCATATTCGGCCTCAGTTTCCGGCAGCTCTTCGTCGACAGCGACAGCGTCATCAACGCCGAGCACCGACTCACCAGCCGTCGTCGGTTCCTCGTCAGTGGTGAGACTCCAAGTCTCGCCAACGTCGTCATTCTCAGTGGCAACGGCCGGCACGTCCTCCGACGATGCGATGTCGGACACGGGGGTTGACCGGCTGGCGAGGCCCGTCAGTTCCGTTCGCCAGCGGGCGCGATCCTCGGTCGCCGCCAGCACCTCGGCTTCCAGCACGCGCTCCAGTCGTTCGATTCCGCACCGGGCGGACTGCAATCGGTCGACCTCGGCGTCGAGACGTTGGCGGCGCTCGGCGATGTCCTGCCACGCGGTTTCGCGCTCCTGTTGCCAGCTCGATTGTTGTTCGGAGAGCAGCCGGCGGTCGTGTTGCAGTTGCTGCTCGACGGCCTGCCGCTCGGCGTGCGACCGGGCCCGTTCGCGAATGTCCAGCCGCAATTGATCCTGCTGCCGCCGCACGTGCTCGGAGTGGAGTTTCAACTCCTCTTCCTGCGTCTGCAACCACTGTGCGCGGGTCTGTTGGCGGTCCTGTTCGGTGAGACGTTGGGCCGTCCACGCATCCCGTTCGGCGAGAAAGGCGATGCGGTCCGCGGTGAGGCGTTCCTGTTCGGTTCGCAGTTCGCGCCGCTGTTCTTCCCAGTCTGCGCGCGCTTGCCGGAGTTCCTGCTCGCTCTCGTTGAACCGTCGTTGCTGTTCGGCCAACGCGAACCGCTGCCCGTCGAGCGCCGCGGTTTGCTCGGCGACCTGCGTCAACAACCGCTGTTGCTGGTCCTCCCAGGCCGTCCAGTCGGCGGTCTGGCGCACGACTTCGGCTTGCAGTTGCTGTCGCGATTCGTCGGCCAGCTCCGTGATCCGCGTGCGCTCGGCGGCGAGTTCGCGCTCGCGGACAGCAAGCTCGGCTTCGGCCGTCCGCAACTGCTGTTCGCGCAGTTCCAGCGTTTCCGAACGGTGACGTAGCTTCTGATCGCGATCGTCGAGCGCCGCCAGTGACGCCACCAATTCGGTGGACTGCCGCGACAGCCGCACGGCCTCCCGCGTGAATTGCTCTTCGCGGTGCAGTGTCTCATCGCGAACGGCGGCCCGCGCGTCGGCCAGGCTCTGCCGCAACTCGCTCAATTGGGACTGTTGCCGTTGCAGTTCCGCGAGCGTGTCGGCGAGCGACTCGGTGGACGGCGCCGGTACCGCCGTCGCGACACCGGCCGTCGTGATTTCTGTAACGACGGCGGACTCAGGATTATGCTGATGTTCGGCCGACGCTCCCGCAGTGATGCCGTCGATTGCGGCCGGACCGTGTGCGGTGGCGATCAGTGTGGGATGCGATTGTGAGATGACATCGGGAACCGCCAGCAACACTTCGGCGTTCGGCGTCGCTGTCGCTTCTGGATGTTTGAGGATCGGGGATGATGTCGCCGATGGCGGCGGGGTTGGCTCGTGGTCCGCCTCGGCCACCGGGGTAGAGACGGTGCGGAAATCGGGAGCGGGCCACCCGGCGAGCAGCTCGTCGGCGTTCGCGATTCGGACGCGGAAGCAAACCGGTCCCAGCGCAATTTGGTCGCCAGGACGCAGGACCGCCTCTTTGACCGGGCCGTCATTGAGCCAGGTCCGCGGATCGTTGGCGCGCAGAATCACCCGGTGTGTGCCGGCGACGATGCTGGCGTGGTCGGCGGCGACGCCGCTGAGCGGGAGTCGAATCTGACACTCCGGCCCGGAACCGAGGCGAATCTGTCCCTGCGCAAGCAGAATCGGCGGCAGATCCAGATGGCGCGGCGGCTCCAGCACCAGTGGCGGGTGAACCGCCTTGGTTTGCGACTGGGAAGGCGACGGGATCAGCAGCGCGGTCATGAGCACTCGGTGCGAGGACGTTTGGACACTTTCGACAGCGCACGACGGAACGGCGTCACGGAACCACCGTTCCCTCCTCAAGGGGCTGTAGGTCATTTCGGATCGTCCGTCCCGGACATTCAGTGCGGCGCGCCCCGAATCGCCGGCTTCATCATGCGGGTAAACTCTCGCGGCGGGTGATACCACCTTTGCCGACAGGTATGGCCGTTCACGACCACGTTGGACCTTTCCGACGGTTCGGCCTGCACGGATTGATCCAAACGCATCGGCAGCCCGTTGACCCCCCGCCGCAGGGCGTCAATAATCGGTATGGATGCCCCAAAGTAGACCGGTCACTCCGTGACCGGAAATCTTCGAGTCACGGAGTGACTCGTTTGCATTTTCGCGTCCTGAACGATGGCGAACCGGAAAGTGTGGTGGCGATGAAGGCCGGCTGGTTCCAACAAGCCAAGTCGGTCTTTGCTCGGCCGGAGCCGGTGGCCCAGTCGTTTTCCGTGCCGTGCGACTGCGGGGCGACGCTGCTCGGCGTGCGGGAC
>JAWXBB010000474.1:0-3366 GCA_034439795.1 Planctomycetaceae bacterium
CCCAAACGGCTCGGGCCAGACGCTGGGCATGACCAGCAGGTCGGCCTGCTGCAGCGCCTCCGTCCGCGACGGCTCATCGAGCCAGCCGGGGAACTCCGCCGTCACTCCGAGCCGCTTGGCCAGTTGTTCCCAACCGGCCCGTTGCGGGCCCTCGCCACCGAGCACGATATGCATGGGTTTCGACACCGACCGACTGACTTCCGCAACGGCGCGAATCAGAGCGTCACCGCCTTTGAGCTTCGTCATCCGCCCCAGAAACAGGAGCCGATATTGGTCCCTCGGCTCGCCGTACCGTCGCGATCCGTCCTCGGAGGATGCCGCTGGTGCGAACAGGGGATTGACGTGGACCCGGTCGCGGGGGACGCCGTTGCGGATGTATTCGTCCCCCATGTGCCGGCTCGCCACAACCACCGCCCGATACCGCGAGAACAACCCGTTCTGCTCGGCGGCCCAGCGATACTGTTTCGTCATCGTCGCCAGATTCCATTGCCCGCAACGGCGTGGAAAATACAGGGCCACGCACGCCGCCCCGAACCGCCGCTCGCACGGCTGGGCGTTCGGGAAGGCATGCATCTTCAACCCGCTGATGCACGTGCCGAAATAGCCGTGCATGAACTTCACCACGGGAAAGCGATCCAACAGCCGGCGTTCCAGATCGAGCGGCCGCATGTTGTGCGAGTAGACGACGTCGGGCCGCCAGTCGGCGATCGGCTGCATCACGCCGTCTCTGCCGGCGACGTCGGCGTTAAACTGCACGGTCGCGAAATCCGCCACGGCCCCGCCGGACTGGGCGGTGTTGCAGAACAGATAGCCCACGTCGTGCTCACGAGCCTTCAATCCCGTTCCGACAGATTGCAGATAGGTCGCCACGCCCCCGGCGTCGAGCGCGCCGTCGTTGGCCAGCAGGATTCGCACTATCGAACCCTTCGCAGCCGCAGGCACATGCCTTCCGTCGTCCAGATCGGCGCGCCCGGAATGAGCGGCACGACTTCCAACCCCTGCCGTGCGAGTTCCCCGGCCACGTCGGCCTGCGAAATGCCGATCTCCGGCCACACGCTGGGATGAATCTCCATGAAGGCGTCCAGATTCCGTCCGACCCGTTGTAACGTCTCCCGCGCTCCGCGCAGGACGGCCAGCTCGAATCCCTCCACATCGATTTTGATGACGGTCGGCTGCACGTTTCGCTCGGCACAGAAGGAGTCCAATGTGACCACCGGCACGCGGACCGTCTGGCCTCCCGCAGAGGGCGTCGCCAGCCGGTGCATGCCGTCCGGTGCCGCCGTTGTGAATTCGGCCTCGGTGCATTGGTCGGCCACCGCCGCCGGGACGATCTCGATCACGCCGCTCAGCCCGTTGAGTTGCAGGTGCCGTTGCAGATTGACCCGGGTCGCGGGACTCGGCTCGAAGGCGAAGACCCGCCCCGAGCTGCCGACCCAGCGGCCAAACAACAGGGAATAAGCGCCGGCATTGGCGCCGATGTCGCACACCGTCGCACCAGTCTGGGTCGCCTCCCGAAAGGCGCGATATTCGTCGAGATTCCACGATAGTCCGCGACTCAACGGCGACACTCGCACGACTTCGCCACCCGGCAGAGTTCGCGACAATCCGCGGCCCAACGTGACCGCATTCAACAGCACCCCCTGGCTGTGCCGCAGCCAGCGCCGCGCTTCAATCGGCAACAGCCGCCGGCCCAGATCGCGGACGGCATCGGTGACGCCCCCGTGACTTCGTCCGCCATACGACGGGGCCTGTGACACTTCAGTCATGTCGATCGCTTCACTTCCTGTTCGTCAATCGAGAGGCCTGCGCGGCCAGCAGCAAACCAACCAGCTTGGCCGTGTAATCGCTCGGGGCATACAACCGTTCGGCACGCTCGCGCGCGGCGTGCCCGAAGCAATGTCGCAGGCCGGCATCATCGACCAGCCGCGTCATCGCCGTGGCGAGTTCGTCGACGGACCCCGGCGCGACGAGCAACCCCGTCGCTTCTTCGGCCACGATCTCCGGGACCGCATTCAGCCGCGTGCCGATCGCCGGCAAACCGGCGGCGGCGGCCTCCTGATACACCATGCCAAAGGCTTCGCCGCGCGTCGGCATCACGAACAGATCGGCCGATTCCCACAAATCGCGCCAGGCCGGTGTGTAGGCGGTGATCCCCGACACCTGCGCGACGCCGGCCGGCAACGCGCGATCGGCAAAGGACCAACCGGTCACCAGAGTCAGCTCGGCCCGGTCGGCGAGCCCGGCCTGTTGCCACGCGGCGAGCAGTTCCTCGCCGCCCTTGCGGGGAAAATCGCCCCCCATGAAGAAGACTTGGACTTTGCGATTCGGCTCCGCCTGGCAACGCGCCCGGCGGACTTCGGCCCACTCGCGATCGAACAGATCGAGCCGAACGGGGTAGGGCATTACGTTGACTTTGTGAGCCGCATCGGGATAGCAGTCGCGAAGGTCGGCCCCCGCCCATTCGGAGGTGCATGTGATCGCATACGCCCGGCGGAAGACCGCGCCGTCGCGAACGAGGTTCGGCCAGAACGTCCGCCGTTCGAGACTGCTCGGCGCTTCCAGGCTGGCGAGGCGCTGCGTGCAGTCGATGGACACGACCGACGGCGTCCGCTGCATCCGCCACAAACTGCAATAGGCCGTCGCCTGCGTGTGGAAATGCAGCACGTCGGCGGGACCGTGGCGGCGCTCCCAGGCGTTGAGCCGTCGGGCCGCCAGCACCCCGCTGTGCAGTTCGCCGCGATACCGGGCGAAATCGAGATTGGAACTGAGAAACCCCGAATGACCGAACAACCGCACGCACATCACCCGGCGGACGGCGCGATCCGTCAGCGACAGGTTCGCCTCCAGATCGAGGTGGGCGTCATCGACCCGTGGGTCGCCCGACAGCATCTCATCAATCAGACGTGCGACCGACTTGTGCCCCAGGAAGCCCGAGTTCAGACACACCACGCGGACCTGATCGGCGGCGCCATTGGCGTTCGCCGTGCGGTTGGGAGCCGCCACGGACGTCCGCGATTTCGGCGACGTCCCCTGGAGCGCGGACTCCATCAACTCGCCCAGACGCTCCGAATACTTCGCGGGATGGCATTGCTCTTCCACCAACTGTCGCGCAGCCCGGCCGTATTGGAACCGCAGCTCGGCGGAACTCAAGAGTTGATTCACGGCCGCGGTCAACGCGCCGGCGTCGTCCACCGGCACCAGCGTCCCAGTCGCGCCGTCGTGCACGATTTCCGGAATCGCATTGATCCGCGTCGCCACGCACGGCAACCCGGCGGCGGCGGCCTCCTTGAAGACCTGGCCCATCGCTTCGTGCCGCGTCGGCAGGACGAACACGTCGGCCCGCGCGAAGAACCCGACCCACTCCGG
>JAWXBB010000475.1:0-5979 GCA_034439795.1 Planctomycetaceae bacterium
GAAGCCCCGGCATAGCTATGCCGGGGCTTCTTCGTTTCCCGTTTGATCCGCGCCGCACCGCCCCGCGTTGTCACCACAACGCGCCGCGTGCTGGCATCGCCCCCACGCGGCGGTTACAGTGCCCCCGCGAACCGTCGGCTCACGGCGGTGTTGCGTGCCCGTTTCCCCACATCATTCCGGGAGTGCCGTCGTGTCGGATGCCCCTCTGAAGTCTGCCGCGAAGCCCGACAACGAGAAGCCGATCTTCCTGATCTCGTATCCCAAAATCGTGCTGCTGTACCCGACGTTTCTGGCGGCGATCGCGGCCGGGCTGGTGGAACGGTTTCTGGGTCAGGAGACCATGATCGTCGACTCGCTGGCGTGGGGTTTTCTGTGGCTGTTCGCGCTGAACATCGTCGTCTTGTCGTTTGACTTCCCGCGGACGACGTCGCTGACGCTGTTCTTCCTGGTCATGGCGGCCGTTCTCGGCGTCATTCTGGCGGCCACGAACTTTCCGAACCTGATGCCGAACGTCTATGCGTTCTTCAGCCAGATCAGGCCGCGCGCGAACTCGACGTTCTACTTCCTGTTCGCCACGATTATCGGGCTGATCTACCTGTTCGTGATGGTGCTCGTGCGGTTCGATTACTGGGAGGTCCGGCCGAACGAACTGCTGCACCACCACGGCTTTTTGAGCAGCCTGGAACGGTTCTCGGCCCCGTCGCTGCGGATCACCAAAGAGATCGACGACGTGTTCGAATATCTTTTGATGGGCAGCGGCCGGCTGGTGCTGCACCCCAGCAACGAGCCGCGGGCCTTCGTGCTCGACAACGTGCCGTTCATCGCCGCCAAGGAGGCCCGCATCACCAAGATGCTGGGCGCGCTGCAGGTGCAGGTGCGCGACGACCGGGGGTTGAAGTAACCGCCCGAAGATTACTTCATCACGCGGCGCACGGCCTGCTGCATTTCCTGCTGGGCCGTGCGTTGTTTCAGCTTCTCGCGCTTGTCGTGCAGCTTGCGGCCGCGGGCCACGGCGACGTTGAGCTTCACCAGCCCGCGCGACAAATGCACGTCGAGCGGGATAATGGTCAGCCCCTTCTGAGCGGCGGCCTCCGCGAACTTGCGGACCTCGCTGCTGCGCAACAGCAGCTTGCGCGCCCGTCGCGGGTCGTGATTCATGTACGTCGCCTGCGGGTACTCGGCGATGTCGCAGTTCAGAAGCCAGACTTCGCGGTCCTTCACGCGGACGTAGGCTTCTTCGATGGAAATCTTGTTGGCCCGGATGCTCTTCACCTCGCTGCCGAGCAGGACGACGCCGCATTCCAGCTCTTCCAGCAGCTCGTACTCGTGCCGCGCGCGGCGGTTGCGGCACACCACGCGGGCATTCGGATCTTCGACGGCGGGCTGCGATTTGGCCATTCGCGGGATACTCACAGATTTTTCACGGCGAAGTTGATTCTACGACACGAGTCAACTCCTGGGAAATCAAAGATCGCGAAACCGCAAGCGCGGGTTCGAACGACGCTTGCGGTTTCGCGCTTCTCAGATTCTCCGGATGACCCCACCGCGTTGTCCCCCCTTCCCTCCGCGGGTAAAATCGGAGGTGAATGAAAGCCATAACACTCACCGCTTCCAACGACAGCGACACCGCGTTCGCCGCAAGGTTCGACCGATGAACGTCCCCCGCACCGACTGGACGCCCCGCCGACACACGTCGGCCGCGCTCCAGGTACATCTGCTGGGGATGACCGACCTCGATTCCGCACTGACCTTGCAGGACCGCATTGCCACCGAGATCGCCGAACGGAACGACACCTACGGCGTGCTGCTGTTGTGCGAACATCCGAACGGCGTGACCATCGGCCGCGACGGGGCCGCGAATGATCTGCTGGTCGACCGCACCGAACTCGCCGTCCGCGGCGTGGCTGTCCGGTGGGTTCACCGCGGCGGCGGAGCGTGGGCGCATCATCCAGGACAGTTGGTGGCGTACCTGCTGCTCCCCGTGTCGCGGCTCGGTTGGACGGCTCCCGAATACAGTCAACGTCTGGCCCGTTCGCTGGACGCCATCGGCGTCGAACAGCGCGTGCTGCGGACCGATTCCCTGTCGCCGGGGCTGACCGGGCGCTGCGGACAGCTCGGCTTCGTCGGCGCGTCGGTCAGCGACGGCGTGTCGCAGTTCGGCGCGTGCCTGAATGTCGCCGTGACGCGGCAGGCGCTGCACATGGTCGCCTGGGGCCGCGGTGTGCGGCCTGCGAGTCTGGCAGCGGAACGGATGCGGCCAACCGGCATGGCCTCACTGCGGGAATGCTGGATTCGACATCTCGCGGCCGCTTGCGATTACGATCAGGTCCACGTCTGGACCGGTCACTCGCTTTTGCAACAATCCACTCGGCGGATGTTCGTCTGTGCTGAATCTTGATGTCCTGAATGTGATCGACGTTCCCACCGAACCCGCCCGGCAGCGTTTGCCGAAGTGGCTGAAGCGCCCCGCGCCGCAAGCCGGGATGCGGTACACAGCCGACGTCATCGCCGATCTGAAACTCGAAACCGTTTGCGACAGCGCGAAGTGCCCCAACCGTACCGAATGCTGGTCGCGGCAGACGGCGACGTTCATGATCCTCGGGAACGTCTGCACCCGCCCGTGCGGATTCTGCTCGGTGCCTCGCGGCAAGACGGAAGCCTTGGAACTCGACGAACCGGAGCGCGTCGCCGAGGCGGCCCAGCGGCTGGGGTTGTCGTACGTCGTCATCACGTCGGTCACGCGCGACGACCTGCCCGATGGCGGCGCTGACCATTTCTACCGCTGCGTGCTGGCCGTCCGCGAAGCGACCGGCGCGAAGGTCGAAGTCCTCACGCCCGACTTCAAGGGGAACCGGGCCGCGATCAGCCGAGTGATTGCATCACGACCGGATGTGTTCAACCACAACACGGAAACGGTCCCCCGGCTGTATCACCGGGTGCGGCGGAATGCCGAGTATCAGCGGACGCTGGACCTGCTCGCCCAGATCAAAGCCGAAGCCCCGACGATGCCCACCAAGAGCGGCCTGATGCTCGGCTTAGGCGAAACGACGGAAGAAATCCTGCAGGTCTGCGCCGACTTACGGTCGGTTGGCTGCGACATGCTGACGATGGGCCAATATCTGCAACCGACGGCCGAACATCTGCCGGTCGAGCGGTACGTCCCGCCGGAAGAGTTCGACGAGCTCGGCAATCTGGCCCGCATGTTGGGGTTCAGCATGGTCGCGAGCGGGCCGTTCGTCCGGTCGAGCTACCACGCCGGCGAGATGGCGGCAGAGGCCGGTGCGGCGTGAGCGTCGCCGAAGCTGCCCGCGTGCCGATCGTCATCTCCCCCGTGGAGTGGGGCGCCGATCCCGTGCGGCTGATTCACTGGCTGGTGGTGCCCGGGGAAGACGTGGCCGAAGGGGAAGTGCTGGCGGAGGTCGGCCGACCGGGCATCATCGGCGACGTGCGGGCGACGCATTCCGGCCGCGTGCTGGAGTTGTGCCAGATCGAAGCCGACGGCGTGTTGCCCGGCGCGGTGCTGGGGTGGATTCAGTCGCTGCCATCCGAGACGGAGAACACACGATGACCTCCGTCTGGACCGGCTTCCGCGGCCACGATGACGTGCGGCAATCGTTTGCCCGTGCGGCGGAGCGCGGGCGGTTGACGCAGTCGTATCTGTTCGTCGGCCCCGAAGGCGTCGGCAAGCAACTCTTCGCCCGCCGGATGGCCCAATGCCTGTTGTGCGATCGTCGGACCGGCAGCGATCTGGAAGCCTGCGGCGAATGCGCCAATTGCCGGCCGTTTCTGGCGGGCAACCACCCCGACTTCCTGATGGTCGAACGCGACCCCGGCAAGCGGGAACTCA
This sequence comes from Planctomycetaceae bacterium, assembly GCA_034439795.1. GTDB lineage: Bacteria > Planctomycetota > Planctomycetia > Planctomycetales > Planctomycetaceae > DSVQ01. Next base: position 3,848 of record JAWXBB010000475.1, read on the forward strand.
ACGTCGCCAAGTTCGTCGGCGATCGCGACCAGCGCGGCAAAGCGGGGCTGTGTCACGATCTGTCGCTGCGGTCTTCGGGATCGCGCAAGGTCGCGATCATCAACGACGCCGACACGATGAACGACGAGGCGGCCAATGCCCTGCTGAAAACACTGGAAGAACCGCCAGACGGGGCGATGCTGATTCTGGTCGCGTCGAACCTCGATTCGCTGCTGCCGACGATCCGATCCCGCTGCCAGTTGGTGCGCTTCGGCCCGCTGTCGGACGCGGACGTCGCCGATCTCGCGCTGCAAGAGGAATGGGCCACGTCGCGCGAGGACGCCCGTCAACTCGCGTTGCTCGCCGAAGGAAGCCTCGCCGCCGCACGCCGGCTGGCCGCCCCCGCGTTTCGCGAGCTGCGCCTCCGCATGTTGCGCGAACTTTCGCAGCCGCAGTGGGATGGCATTGCGGTCGCACAGTCCGTCACGAAGGAGATCGAGCAACTCGGCAGCGACACCGCCGAGCAGCGGACCGTCGCCGTCTGGCTGCTGAAGATCGCCGTCGAGTTCTACCGCGCGGCGCTGTGGCGGCTCGGCAGCCCCGACGACAACCCGGTCGGTGCGACCATCGCCGAGGCCAACGCCTGGGCCGACCGCGTGGGCACCGACATCGACCGCGGCGTGGACCTCATCGGCCGGCTGATCGAACGCTGCCTGGAAGCGGTCGCGCAGCTGGAGCAGAACGTCGGCATCGCGCTCTGCCTGGAGGCGCTCTGCACCGACCTGAGCGTCGCCGCCCGCGTTGCGACACCGTCGCGCTAATCCCCGTTAGCCGCGACCCGGAGGCTTGGCGCAGGGGAGCGCGGTGTGAAGCGCGCCGCACGGGTTGTGCGCTCCACCCCGCGCTCCCCTCCGCGGACTCCGGGTCGCGGCTAACGGGGGATGTCGGTATACTCCCCCCAGATCGCACATCCGGCGGAGTCGCCACTGACGAGGATCGGCAGTTCATGTCCGAACAGGAAGTCGAAGCCCCCCCGACGGAATCCGCTGCGCCGCCGTCGCTCGCCGAACCCTATCGCGCGTTCGTCGCCCGGTACGGCATCATGCGGAGCCTGGGCGATTTCACGGCGAAAGCCTCGCAGGATTTGTGGCGCGGCGCGGCCGTCATCGTGCGGACGCCGCGGGGCATCGAGTGGGGCGAAATTCTGTCTCCCGCCTCCGACCGGACCCGCAATTACCTGGGGCTGACCGACGAACCCGGCCGGATCATGCGGCTGGCAACGGTCGACGACGGCCTGCAGCGCGACGCCCTCGCCGATCGCGAACGAGAGGAATTCCGCATCGCCCGCGAGTTGATCGCCGAGCGGCATCTGGGGATGCAACTGGTCGACGTCGAGCACCTCTTCGGCGGCGACCGGATCGTGTTCTATTACGTCGCCGAGGACCGGGTCGACTTCCGCGAGCTGGTCAAGGCGCTCGCCAAAGAGCTGAAGGTCCGCATCGAAATGCGGCAGATCGGCATCCGCGACGAAGCCAAGCTGCTCGCGGACTACGGCGACTGTGGCCAACCGGTCTGCTGCAACACGCACCTCCGCGAGATGCCGCCGGTCTCGATGAAGATGGCCAAGCTGCAGAAGGCGACGCTCGACCCCAACAAAATCTCCGGCCGCTGTGGTCGGCTGAAATGCTGCCTGCGATACGAATACGACACCTATGAAGCCCACCGCAAGGAATTGCCGCCGGTCGGTTCGACGGTCATCACCAAGCAGGGGACGGGCAAAGTCATCGGGCAGGAACTGCTGGCCAAGAAGCTGGTCGTGATCTACGACGGCCAGCGCCAGGTGCTGACCGACTTCCGCGACGTCGTGACGGTCATCAAGAACAACAAGGCGACGGGTTCGTCGGCGTGATGGGGACAGGAACGAGACGATGGACGAACGGCTGGGATGCGATCGCGGCAATCTTTCCGGCCCCCTCGCCCCCGTCTTCGGGGGAGAGGGCTGGGGTGAGGGGGCGGAATGCTCGCTGCCGTGTCCCACACCAACCCGAAGCGTGAGCGAGGGCGAGCGCTCGCCCTCGCTTCGGGTTGGTGTGGCGGGCAATCATCGTCCTGCGAAGCGCTCGCCCCCTCACCCTAACCCTCTCCCCCGAAGC
>JAWXBB010000476.1:0-14396 GCA_034439795.1 Planctomycetaceae bacterium
AGGTCTAGCGTTGTAATGCGCTATCCGTTGTGGTGCTGGCGCGAGTAGCACCCCGCGACTGGTGGTTCAAACGCTAGACCTGAAATGGAAACGCTCTAGCACACGGGCATGGTTCGCCCCGAAGAAACGAGAAGCCGCCAGCGACAACTGGCGGCTTCTTCATTTTCCGAGGTTGGCCATGAATCGCAACGGCTGGCTAACGCATTGCGGCGTCGTACAGGTCTGCGAAAGACCACAGGGTATCGACGATCCCGGCTTGCATGGCCGGGGTGAGCCGTTTCCGGCCCGTCCGCTGCCCATCATTCTCCCGCGACCGCCAACAGAAGTTGTAGTTGGCGATGTGCATGGAGACGGCAGCCTCCAGATTCGTCAGCTTCTTGCTGAACGCGAGTGTGAGGCGGCAGAACCGCTTCACGAACATCCGGGTGGTGCAGTTGAACCGCTCGACGTGACTCGTGCAGATCGACCACAGGTCTTCGACGTACTGCATACGTCTCCGCTCGCAATCGACGATGTCCGGCGGGGCGTACCGCCCGACTTCCGGGTTGACGTAGTTCTTGACGATGACGCCGTGCTGGACGTAGCTCCCGAACACGTCTTGAATCGCGTTCGGGTAGGCGTTGAACCCGTCCGTGGATAGCTGCGGCTTCTGGCTGTGGTGGACGTTCACGTCATCAGGCAGCACGATCCGGTTCGCCAGCTTGGCGAGGAACCGCCGAGTGTTCTCCTCGGTTCGCTTCCCGATGGTGTGACAGGCGATCAACCCAGCCCCTTGCTGGAACGCGAGGAACAGGTATTGGTCGCCCACGGAGCCGGATTCCTTTTCGGCCTCCGTGCAGTGGCGCTGCTTCTTCGCAACCCACGTCCATTGCTCGTCGATCTCCAGATGCCGGGCGTCGATCCCCCGCACCCGCTCGTCGAGCAGTTCCTGACACCCTTCTCCGAACCGGACCATCAACCGCATGACGGTATCCCGGTGAACTTCCGCAGTCCGCTCCACGGCCCGGATGCTGTTCCCTTCACACAGCATCTTCAGGCAGAGCAACTGCTTCTCACGACTCAACACATTCGCCACGAGATTTGCCTTGATCTGCGGCAAACCACCTTGGAGAATGCAGTTGTTCGGACTGGTCTCTCCGGTGATTCACCTGGGTGACTGTCGGCCCCGGTTCCGCCTGCAAGCGGGATCGGGGCTTATCATTTCCGGGCACAGCGCCCGGAGAACTCCTTGCCTGAGAAAACGGCCGCGTCTAAAATGACCGTGGCCGCACCAAGCGACACGGCCACGGTTCAGCGGCTGATCTTTGAGGTAGTCGCTGGCACACCTCATTTCCTCCATTCGCTTGCGACGGTGCTGTTACACCGTCTGGTGCCGAACTGCGAAAGCCGTAGTCCTGCCAAGGGCTGCGGCTTTGTCGTTGGCGGAATGGTAGGCGGAAGAATCTGTGGCGTCTGCCCGCCGTCTGTACCTGACACTTGTCGGCAAGTGTCGGATACAAGTGTCGGATGGTGGCTAGGGCTGCGGCTTTGGCTTGTGATACCCGAAACCCTTGGCAGCTTTGACTAGCAGCCCTTTCGTGACCATCTTCGTCAGGGTTTCGCGGGTGTATGTCTCTGAGTAACCAGCTTTCTCGCTAACATCTTTTCCGATCAGCGTTTTGTCACCGATGGCCTCTAATATCTCCTGCTCGATCTTGCTGAGCGGGGGCATGAGCATCCTCTCTAGGTCCGCGAATCTCTTCCGCCATTCGTCTGCATGTTGGTTGGTGTCCGCCTCCACCTGTCGCCAATCAGGCTCGGTCGATTCACGCAGGAAATCTACATTCAACGGCAGCGACAAATGGCCGTATTGCTGAGTCGCATCGACCGCCATCGTTCCGCATACCCACGGGTGAATGTCGGGAACCAGCGGCAAGTCGGTTAGGTACGGCTCAAGCGGCCGAAGATGCCGGATCAGCGTCTGATACTCAGCCTTGAGTTTCTTGCCGCTATCTGGCGGCAACGCTCCCGCAACGACAGCGACGCCATGCTGCTTGGCGAGTTTGGCGAATGCCGCCATTACCAGCGAGTGGCCCGATTCCCACGCTTCTCGCGCAAGCCGGACATGATCGGCTGGTGAAAAGATCACGCCACCACCTTGAAGGGTGACACCCTGAAAGAAGAATCACGGCAGCCGGTTCAAGGTGGCCGGTTTTCGGGAGCGACCCTATCCGTGATCCGTTCAGCCTACCGCGCCGGGTCAAAACCGGCCACGATCCCAAATTAGGACACTACCTCGGCATGCTGCACGCAGAGGCACAGTCGCTTTATCCGCAGGACGACGCGGGCGCTCTGACAAAGTATGTCGTCGCCAATGCCTCTCGCAGCGAAACGGTCGTGCTCAACAACACGACTCGTAAGGCAACAGCGGGAAGCAATCGCACGAATCCGACGTGCCCATTCACGATCATCATCGGCGGGAACATCGTATCGAGAGGTGTGACTTTTCCGAATCTGTTGGCGATGTTCTTCACGAGAGACGTTCAGACGAAGCTTCAGCAGGACACCTACATTCAGCGGGCACGGATGTTCGGTTCCAGAAGAGCGTATCTGCCACACTTTGAGCTGACGATTCCGGCGGCACTGTTCGCCGACTGGCAGCGGTGCTTTGCGTTTCATCGCCTCGCGCTTGACTCAATCCAGAAGGGGGGCGACTCGCCAGTCTGGATCGGGGATCAGCGAATCGCGATCGCCTCATCATCGAGCATCGATCGCACCACGGTCGATTTCAATCGCGGCGAGATGTCGTTCGCCTTGTTCGACTGCGGCGATGTTGCCGCGTTGGACAAGATCGTGGATGCCGCCCCGCAAGACATTGCGACCTTGGAAACCCTAGCCAAGGGGATCAAAGGGTCTGTGCCTGCGTTTTTAATCGAGTATCTGCGAGCGGAGATCGCCCGGGCACCGCAGAGTCTCGCGATTCACAAGGCGACCTCGATTGCTGGCCAGAGTGCCGGCACCGACCAAAAGTTGATCCGTCGCGTCAAGGGCTTCATCGGAAAATCTCAGTTGGAGTCACAGCGGTTTCCAGTCGCGGTGCATCACGTCAAGATCTTTCATAATGGCAAGGGCAAGGCACGCGTCTTCTACAAGAACACCGGCAGCGCTCAGTTTATGCAGAATCAGCAGACCTGAACATCGGCGAAAGCGAGTGCAACAATGATCGGTTCGCACAACAAAACAATCGCCGAAATTCTGGGGCGTGGTCCGATTCACCCCTTCCCCGCTCGGATGGCTCCCGGTATCGCGCTGGAAGCCCTGGGTGAGAGCAAGTCGCCGTTGCGCGTGCTCGATCCGATGACCGGCTCCGGTACGGTCTTGGCGGTCGCGCGAGCTTATGGCCATCGCGCGATCGGCGTTGACCTTGATCCGCTCGCGGTACTCCTTGCCGGTGTTTGGACTCGCACGGTCAATCCGGATGAAGTGAGCAACAAGGCCGCGGAGGTTCTTGACCGCGCACGATTGGCTTTTGATTCGCTCACAACCGGACGGGCATACCCGGCACAGAGCGATGAGGAGACACGCACGTTCATTCGGTACTGGTTCGACGACTACGCCCGGCGGCAGTTGGCCGCACTGTCCACAGCCGTACGTCGAGTTCGGGATGACGGAATCCGTGACGCCCTGTGGTGCGGCTTCTCGCGCCTCATCATCACGAAGTGCGCGGGGGCCTCACTGGCGATGGATCTGTCTCACAGCCGTCCGCACAAGGAGTTCGTCCGTGCGCCGGTCAAACCGTTCTCGCGATTCCTGTCGGCGGTCGAAACGGTCGTGTTAAACTGTCCTTGTGCGGGGCGCGGACCGGTGGGCCCGTTGGCCGTCGCTAAGCGGGGAGATGCGCGAAAATTGGACGTCGAGTCGGGATCAATCGATCTTGTTCTGACATCGCCGCCATACTTGAACGCCATCGACTACATGCGATGCAGCAAATTCTCGCTGGTATGGATGGGCTACAACGTCAATCTCCTGCGAAAGATTCGCGGCGAGAGCGTCGGGGCCGAAGCATCCTCTGAACAGGCCATGCAAACCCCTTGGGTCCAGACGCTCATCAAACAACTAGGCTTGGCAAAGAAACTGTCGTCGCGTGATCATGGGCTTCTCGCTCGCTATGTGCTCGACATGGGGGGCGCGCTCGCCGAAGTGTCCCGCGTCCTGAAGACGGGCGGGCGAGCCGTCTACGTGGTCGGCGATTCGACGGTGCGGGGTATCTTCATCCGTAATTCGGAGATCGTGAAGTCCGTCGCCGAGCGGCAAGGGCTTGTGCTGCAGGAACGACGATCGCGGGCACTGCCCGCCAATCGTCGGTACTTGCCGCCGCCGAAGAAGGGGGCGGCATCCACGTCGATCGAGGGGCGCATGCGCCGAGAAGTCGTGCTCGCCTTCAAGAAACCGGCTTCGTGATGGCGGAGCCGAGTAGGGCCGGTCCCACCGGCCGGGAATGTGGAGCGGTCTCCAACCGCTGGCGCGCATCGAAGAGGCCGGTGGGAACGGCCCTACAGAACTGGAGTTCATGGCTGCCCACGCCCGCCGGGCAGGTGAGCTTGTTCGTTCGGCGGCGGAGGCTTGACCGACGGCATGTGGTTCCAAGTGCTGAGCCTGTTGATCGGTGTGCCGTGCGTGCTGAAGGGCGTCGTTGGTTTGATGTTCCCTGGGCGGTTCTACCGCTGGCGGGAGGGCCAATACGCATCCGACCGGCCGCCCACGGTGTTGTTCCTGGCCCCGCTGGCGCTCGCCGCGGCGGTTGCGGTGACGTGGTACGCGACCCTGGCCCACTACACTCCGTGGGGTTGGGTCGTCACCGCCTTCGTCACCGCGGCCGCGGCGCTGGGCGCGGCGAACCTGATCTGGTGGCGTCAGCACCAGGACCGGGCACTCCGCACGGTCGTCAACCCGGCCACCCGCCGGGGTGTGGACCTGGCGCTGGTCGGGATCGGAGCGGGGTTCGTGGCGTTGGCCCTCGCGGTGTACTGACGCGAATCGTGTAGGGCCGGTCCCACCGGCCGGGAATGGGGAGTGGTCTCCAACCGCTGGCGCGCATCGAAGAGGCCGGTGGGACCGGCCCTACAGAACTCGGTCGGTGCCGGTCTTCAGCCCCAGCGGGGCGACAGATCGTAGCCCCAGGCGTGAGCCTGGGGACCAGTCGGAGCGTAAATCAGCAGCCGCGAAGCGGCGACAGAAGTTCGTCGCGCGACCGAGTTTCTGCCGCCCCTTTGGGGCTACACAACGCCATGGCGATGTTCCCCAGGCTCACGCCTGGGGCTACGATCTGTCGCCGCTCCGCGGCTGAAATCCGGGAATTTCACCGCACGCTCTCAACCCAGAATCGAAATGCACACCCACCGAGGCGTCAACCGGCAAAACTCACGCCGGACTTGTATCTCGCCCGGCAACATCCTATCTCTGATGTCTGATGTCTCTCCCGGTCCCTCCCGCTGAACGCGTTCCAAAGGTTGTCCCCATGCAACGCTCGGCTTCGCTGATCCTCGCCTGCGGCCTCATGGCCAGTCTCGTGTCCCCAGCCTTCGCCCAAGACGACCGTCGGGCGAAAGTGCTCAACGACAAGAAGCTCATCGAAGCCAGCGGCTTCTGGATCTACAACGATCTGCCCAAGGCGATGCGCGAAGCCGAGCGGACGAAGCGGCCGGTGCTCGCCGTGTTCCGCTGCATTCCCTGCGAGGCGTGCCACGAGTTCGACGAATCGGTGGTCGAACGCGACCCCAAGATTCGCGACCTGCTGACGCAATTCGTCTGCGTCCGCATCCCACAGACCAACGGCCTGGACCTCTCGAAGTTCCAGATCGACTTCGACATGTCGTTCGGCGTGATGTATCTCAATGAGGACGGCAGGCTGCTCGGCCGGTTCGGCACGCGCACCGGTCGCGAGAACGAACAGGACGACATGCAGCTCGAAGGGTTCGCCGAGTCGATGACCCGCGCGCTCGATCTGCACAAGACGCTCACCCCCGACGCGAAATGGCCCGCGGCCAAGCAGGGCCCGCCGTCGGAGGTCGCCACTCCGGAGCAGTATCCGTCGCTGAAGGGGAAGTACACGGACAAGCTGGACTACGAGGGCAAAGTCGTCCAAAGCTGCATCCACTGCCATCAGATTCTCGAAGCCCAGCGGCTGGTATTCCGCTTGGCAAACGAACCGGTGCCCGACGCGCTGCTGTTCCCTTGGCCGGGCTTGAGCGTGATTGGCGTGACGTGCGATCCGAAGACGGCGTCCACGGTCGCGACCGTCGCCCCCGGTTCCGTCGCCGCGAAAGCCGGGCTGCAACCGGGCGATCGCCTGGTGACGATGCAGGGTCAGCCGCTGGTCTCCGTCGCCGACGCCCAATGGGTGCTGCAACAAACCGGCGACCAGGGAAAGATCGACGTGCAGGTGGAACGCCAGGGGAAGATGGTCGCTACGACACTGAATTTGCCTTCGGGCTGGCGGAAGGCGAGTGACATCTCGTGGCGGGCCACATCGTGGGATCTGCGGCGGATGGCGTTCGGCGGGATGCTGCTCGAACCGCTCCCCGACGAGGAACGGGCGTCGCACAAGCTCCCCGCGGACAAGCTCGCCCTCCGCATCAAGCACGTCGGCGAGTACGGCGAACACGCCCGCGCGAAGAAGGCCGGGCTGCTAAAGGACGACATCGTCATCGGCTACGACGGCCGCAGCGACTTCCGCACGGAGACCGACCTGCTCGCCTACTCCATGCAGCAGAAGAAGCCGGGCGACAAGGTCGCCATCGAAGTCCTCCGCGGCGGCGAACGGAAGACGATGACGGTGCAATTGCAGTGAGGAATTATGAATGATGAGTATACGAATAAAAGAATAGTGATTCTTCCGTCTTCCATTCGTATATTCATCACTCGTATATTCGTCACTCTCCTCACGCGGCTTTGCGCAGCCGTTGCCACTTGCGTGCGATCTGCAGCGGCAGATACCACGCGCGGGCGTACCACTCGTCGGCCGCCGAGATCTCGGGCGACTTCGAGGCCGCCGTCTTGCGGACCACCAGCAGCGAGTCGGCCTGGGCGACGCGCTGATAGTTCGGGGACTTGGCAAGGAACCGGTTGACCGCCAACCACACGCCGCGGTGCTGGGGGGTGACGTCGTGCAGGCAGACGACGCCGCCGACCGACAGCAGCCGCGTCCATTTGAGGTCGGTCATCACGCTGCGGATCTTGTGGCAACCATCGATCAGCAGGAAGTCGAACGCTTCGTGCCGGGTGTCGGCGTCGAGAAACGCGACCTGGCTGGTGGCGACGCGGAAGTCGATGACCGCCGGGTCGAACCCGTGATCGCGGAGGTTCTTGCGGACGGCGTCCAACTGCTGCGGGAAATACTTCATCGGATCGACGACGGCGAACGGCGGCCGCTGCCCGTCGGCGAACGCGCCCAGCATCGCGCACAGCGTCCCGCCGGCCGCGGTGCCGATCTCGAGGTGCCGCCCCGCTCGGCCCGATTCGCGCAGCGTCTTCAGCAGAAGCGCGTGCTCGGCGGGGGTCATTTCCGCTTCCAGCGTGGTGGCACAACGGGGCATACGGCGATCCTTCCGAGACCATGCGGCCTGGGAAAGGTAGTCCGCCGGTTTCTTCGGGGTCAAGATCAGTCTGGGGGCATCCTGCGGTACACTATTTCGGCTCGCCGATTCCGACACTTCGACAACGGAGGCCCTGCATGACCACGCTGGAAACTTCCCGCCGCCAGTTTCTGACCCTAACCGGATTCGCAGCCCTCTCCGCCGGGACACGTCTGGCGCGAAGCGCTGAAACACCGACCAACCGCCCCGCCGTCACCTCCCCGCGGGCCACGTCGTTCGACAACGCCGTCGAACCGAATTGGGACGAGCGGCTCACGATCACCGTCGGACCGAAAGACGCCGACATCGTCGGCACCAGTCACAAGGCGCTGCAGGCGGCGGTCGATTACGTCGCCAACCTCGGCGGCGGGACCGTGCAGTTGCAGGCGGGGAAGTTCGTCCTGCGCGGAGCCGTGCATCTGCGGTCCGGCGTGCGGGTCCGCGGCGCGGGGGATGACACGATCATCACGAAGATCCCCAGCCGGTCGTCGAAGCTGCTCGTCGATTCCGATTGGTACGACCAGGAGATCACGCTGTCACCCGGCCACGGCTTCGAGATCGGCGACAGCGTCTGCCTGCGGACGAAGAACGCCCACCATGGCAACCCGGAGGTGCTCAAGCGGCGGCTCGTCGCCCGCTCCGGCGACCGGTTCAAGCTCGATCTGCCGCTCAAGGAGAACTACTGGCAGATGGGCGAGCCGACCGCGAATGCGTTGTTCCCGTTGCTCACCGGCGAGGAGATCGAACGGATCACCATCGAACACCTCACGCTCGACGGCGACCGCGCCAACAACGCGAACCTCGACGGCAATTACGCCGGCTGCATCTTCCTGCAGGATTGCCGCAGCATTCAGATTCGCGACGTCACCGCCCGGAACTACAACGGCGACGGCATCAGTTGGCAGATCTGTCACGACGTCGCCGTCGAGGACTGCCGCAGCCACGATCACGCCGGGCTGGGCTTGCACCCCGGTTCGGGATCGCAGCGGCCGGTGATGCGGCGGAATAAGCTGTCGGGAAACGACATCGGCCTGTTCTTCTGCTGGGGCGTGAAGTACGGCCTCGCCGAGGACAACGTCTGCGACGGCAACCGCGTCGGCCTGTCGATCGGGCATCGCGACACCGACAACCTGATCCGCGGCAACCGCATCGAGAACAGCCGCGACGTCGGCGTGCTGTTCCGCCCGGAGCGCGGCCCGACGTTCTGCGCGCATCGCAACGTCATCGAGCACAACACGCTGGTCAACAATGGCGGCCCGACCGCCGCCGCGGTGGACGTGCAGGGCGGGACGGAGGATGTCACGATCCGCCAGAACGAAATCCGCGATTCCCGCGGACCGGCGGAGCGGACGGGCATCCGCCTGGGCGCCGAGACGCAACGGATCACCGTCGCCGAAAACCGCATCGAAGGCTTCGCGACGGCGATTCGAGACATGAAGGGCTGATTCCCCCCCCCAGAAGCCGCGGGATCCCACCCCCGCGGTCATTCGACGGGCAGCCAATCATTCCCGCATCGGCGTCCCCGACGGTACAGTACACCGATCCTGTCCCACCGGGTTGGTCACCACCGGGAGCGTCATCATGCAATTGCGGTCTGCGCTGGCTGTCGTAGCGGTCTGTCTCTTGGCCGAAGTTCTCGTCGCCGCAGACTCTCCGCGGCCGAATGTGTTGTGGATCAGCACCGAAGACATCAGCCCGGACCTCGGTTGTTACGGCGATGCCTACGCCGTCACGCCGAACATCGACCAGTTCGCGACGCAGGCCGTGCGGTACAACGCCTGCTTCACGCACGCCGGGGTGTGCGCCCCGTCGCGGAGCGGGTTGATTACGGGGATGTATCCGCCGAGCATCGGCACGCAGCACATGCGGTGCAAGGGGGTGCCGCCGGCGGAGGTGCGCTGCTTCCCGGAATACCTGCGGGTCGCCGGGTATTACTGCACGAACAACTCCAAGACCGATTACCAGTTCGACCCGCCGCTGACCGCGTGGAATGAAAGCAGCGGCAAAGCGGATTGGCGCGGCCGCAAACCGGGGCAGCCGTTCTTCAGCGTGATCAACTTCACGACCACGCACGAAAGCCAGATCCGCAACCCGAGCGCACAGACGCAGAAGCTGGTCGCCGCGTTGCCGGAGACCGCGCAGCACGATCCGACGAAGGCCGCCGTTCCGCCGTACTATCCCGACACGCCGGTCGTCCGCCGCGATCTGGCCAACTATGCGGACAACATCACCGCGATGGACGGCCAGTTCGCCGAGGTGCTCGCCAAGCTCGAAGCGGACGGCCTCGCCGACGACACCATCGTCTGGTTCTGGGGCGATCACGGCCGCGGCATGTCGCGCTGCAAGCGCTGGCTGTACGACTCCGGCACGCGCACGCCGTTGCTGGTTCGCATCCCCGAAAAATGGCGGAACAAAGTCCGGCCTGACGATGCGGCGGCGTTGTCGCCGGGCGCGGTCAACAACGACCTGGTCGCGTTTGTCGATTTCGCCCCGACGATGCTGTCGCTGTGCGGCATTTCGTTGCCCAAGCATTTCCAAGGCCAGGCGTTTCTCGGACCGGACCGTCAGCCGCCGCGGCAGTACGTGTACGGCCATCGGGACCGGATGGATGAGACCTACGACCTGATCCGCATGGTCCGCGACGGCCGGTTCAAGTATCTCCGCAACTTCATGCCGGATGTTTCGTATTCGCAGGACATCGCCTACATGAACGAGATGCCGACGATGCGCGAGATGCGGCGTCTCCATGCGGCCGGCGAGTTAACCGGCCCGCCGACGTTGTGGTTCCGTCCGACGAAACCGGTCGAGGAACTGTTCGATACGCAGGCCGATCCGCACGAAATCAACAATCTGGCGGGCGATCCCCAATACAAAGACGTTTTGGAGCGGATGCGGACGGAATGTCGGCGGTGGATGACCTCCATCGGCGATACCGGCCTCATCCCAGAGCCAGAGTTCGACGAGCTGAAGCGGCTGGGCGGGGAATGGCAACGGACCGCGCCGCCACAGATCGCCGAGACGTCACCCAAGATGGCCGCGATCCCGCAGCCGATTTCAATCCGCCTCAGTTCACCGTTACCGGGCAGCAGGTTCGTATATTCGCTCGCCAAGGGGGGGAGCGATGCGAGCCAGCCGGATTGGGTCTTGTACAATGAAGCATTCCTTGTTCCCGTTGGAACCCAGATCCGGGCCAAAGCCGTTCGCATCGGATATCGCGACAGCGAACCCGTGCGCTGGAAAGCCGGCGATGCCCCCCAAATCGCCGATGCCGAAGCGCTGCCGCCGCATTGGCGGGCCGTTGTCGATCACTCCGGCGTTCTCAACCGGCTCCTCGATCTGAAGGCGTTCGACGGCCGCACCGATCAGGAGACGCGCCGGGCCTATCGGCAGGCGTTGCAAGACCCATCGCCGGCCGTGCGGTACTGGGCGCTGCGGGGGCTATCAAACTTGGCGGAGGTGACGAACCGCGATAATCCGAACGTGCAGATGGCCCTGGAACGTTTGGCCAAAGACTCATCGCCGCTGGTGCAGATTCTGGCGATGCGGCTGCTCGTGGAACGGAATCATCCCGGCGATCACATCGCGGCACTCGCCAAGCTGATGCGGACCCACCCACAGGACAGCGTCCGCCTGCACGCGGTCACGGCTTTGCGCGACCTCGGCAGCAAGGCCGCCCCGGCCCGCAACGATCTGGAAGCTGCCGTGAAAGACGGCGAATACACCGGCCGCGTGGCCCAGACGGCGGTTGCGAAGTTGAAGTCGATGCCGTGACTTTCCCCCCTCGCCCGCCGCTTCGGTGGGCGAGGGGCCGGGAGAGGGGACAAGGCGCAATCATCGGAAACCAACCATGCCCCAGGAAGAACTCGTCGAAGCGTACCGGGCGATCCACGCGCCGCAGGCCCACATGGTCGCCCACTTTCTCCAAGGTGCCGGCATTCCTGCCTTCGTCGATGGGGAGGGGTTAACCGTCGACCTTCTGGGCTGGCCGACGTCGCCGCGCGTGCTGGTTCCCGCCCACAAACTCAATCACGCCCGGGCGCTCATCGCGGCGGCGGAGAACGTCGACGACGAACCATTGTCGGAGGTCGATGACGTGGAAGAGTGAGTGGTCTTCTCTTCTCTAATAAGAGAGATATTCTCACAGTAGTCATCGTATTAGGGATCGAGAAATTGTGGACCGATGCGACACTCGACGCCGCAAATGACAGTTGTAATGTGGGTTCGGACGCACAATCCACAATCCGCCGTCGTTCACGAGTTGTCGGCGAGCCGGAGGTCGGCGGTGCAGGGACGATGACGGCGCCAGGGGTCAATCAACATCACCCACTGGCGCGGTCCCGACGGCGTCGATAACCATCGCCGTTGCCTCCAGTCATCGACAGGTTATCCACAATCCTCCCGGCGGGCGTCGATCAGCCGCGACTGCAACCGCTGCACGCGATCGCGCAAGGTCGGGGCGTCGGCGAGCTGCCGGACCAGTTCGCGGCAACTGTAGGAGACGCTGGCGTGCGTCCGGCGGCCGAAGAACCGCCCGATCTGCGCCATCGGCCAGCGGGCCTCGTGAGCCAGCCACATCGCACACCGCCGCGGCAACTGCGTGGCCTGGTCGCGCGATTCCGACCGCAACTCGCCGACCGGCACGCCGAACTCCGTCGCGACTTCCGCCGCGATGACCGACAACGCTGGACGTTGGCCATTGCTGGTCTCGCTCGATTCCTGCATCGCGGCGATGGCGGCCGCCACCGATTTCGTCGGACCGACGTTGGCGAGACGGTCGACGAGCTGGCACAGCGATCGGCACGTTCCCGGCGGTTGATCGGCGATCCAGTTCACGACCGCATCGGTCGCGGCGATCTGACGCCCATCGATCACTCCTCGGACGAATTGGCGGCGACTCTCGACCGACAGCGCGGGCATCCGCACGCACAGCCCCGCGTGCAACCGGCTGACGAGCCGGGGCGAAAAGGCCGCCGTCTGGCCGGCTGGCTCGCTCAGCGTGACCAGCACGCGGACGTTGTGCTGCTGCAAATCGTCCAGCCAGCGGGCGAACGCCTCAGCGGCGTCCGTCGAGGTCAACGTCCGGTCGGCGTCCTCGGCGATGACGATGGCCGGATACGATTCCACTGGCGATGCGGCCTCCGTCTGCACCAGCTTCAACCACTCGCCCGCGGACAGGATGGCGAACTTGAGCCGAGGCTGTTTCCGCATGACTTCGGACAGAACCCGGCTGATCAGTTTCGTCTTGCCCGAGCCGCGCGGGCCGACGAGCGTCGTCAACTGACCATGCCGATCCGCCGCCCGTCCGGGGTGGACGAGCCGCTGCGCCGCGGTCCAGGCGAACCGCAATTCGGGCAGCATCACGAACGGTCGCTCGTCCCGAACCGCAGCACGGCTCCGGGCGGCCAAGGCCTCGAACATCCGCCACGACCTTCATGAGTCGGGTGCGGCAGCGTCCTTGTGCGTGGAGTCGTCCTTGAAGAGACAGGATGATAGCAACTACGTCGTCGTCTGTCGCAACCGCGCGACGACGGAACTGATCCGTTCGAGGGCGTCGTCGATCTCGCTTAAGGGATTCACCGCACTGACGGAGAGGCGGACGCTCGACCGATACACATCGGAACTGGCCCCCATCGCGACGAGGATCGGGGCCGGTTCCGTCGAGCCGCTGGCGCACGTGCTGCCGAGGGAGCAGCAGACCCCCGCCAGATCCAGCGCGACCAGCAGGGCTTCCCCATCCAGCCCGGGAAACGCGATGCTCAGCGTGTTCGGCAGCCGCGGGGCGTCGCCGGCGTTAACGACCGTCGGCGGGCACCGCTCCGTCAGTCCGGCCTGCAACCGGTCCCGCAACGTGGTCAGATGCACCGTGCGGCGCTCGCGGTCGGCGTGCCAGAGTTCGAGGGCCTTCGCCATCCCCGCAATCAGCGGCACCGCCTCCGTCCCCGCCCGCCGATCCTGCTCCTGGTGCCCGCCGTACAGCAGCGGCGTCAACCGCGTCCCCTTCCGGATCAACAGCCCGCCGATCCCCCGCGGCCCGTGAAACTTGTGAGCGCCGAAGCTGAGCGTCGTCGCCTCCAGCGCGTGGAAGTCAACCGGAATCTTGCCGACCGCCTGCACGCCGTCGAGATGCAACGGGATCTGATATTCGCGACAGCGTGCGGCCAGCGGCGCGACGTCCTGAATCACGCCGGTCTCGTTGTGCGCGAGGATGATCGCCGCGAGTCGCACGTCAGACGCCCAGGGATTGCTATCCCTGGGCGTCGTGCTGGCGATGTCGTCGAAAACGAGTCGCCCCTGCCCATCCACCGGCAACCGCTGCAGCTTCCACCCGCGCCGCATCAGCACCCGGCACGCCTCCAGATTCGCGGGATGCTCCCCCGGCGACAACGCGATCGTCCCGCCGTTGCCGCGGGCCAGGCCGAACACCGCCGTGTTGTTCGACTCCGTCCCCCCGGACGTGAACAGCAGTTCGTCGGGATCGGCCCCCAAAATCGCGGCGATGGACTCGCGGCTGGCCTCCAACACCCGCCGCGCCTGCCGCCCGAGCGCATGCCGACTGCCGGGGTTGCCCCACGTGTCGCGCAGATGCCGGGCGACGACCTCCACCACTTCCGGCAATGGCCGCGTGGTGGCGTTGGCGTCGAGATCGATGGGCGTCGGGGACATGTCCCCATTCAACGCCGGAAGCCCACGGGTTGCAACCCGTGGGTGTCACGCGCGGGGACCGCGATGAAGGCCATCATCGTCTCGCATTCCCAAGCCCCAAAGGGGCGAAAGATCGTAGCC
>JAWXBB010000477.1:0-35539 GCA_034439795.1 Planctomycetaceae bacterium
CGGGCCGGCCCGCTGACCGAGACCATCCTGCTGGGGAACCTCGCCGTCTGGGCGGCGGCCACCGGCGGCTCGAACGGTGAAATGGGCGACTGGGGCGAGAAGGTCGAGTGGGACGCCAAGAACCTCAAGGTGACCAACCTGGAGTCGCTCAAGACGCCGCGCGTCGCCAGCCTCATCAAGCCGGTCTACGCCGAAGGCCATCGCCTGGATTAGTCGCGTTTGCCGACCTGGGCGCACGCGGTTGGCGTGCGCCCAGTTTTTTTCTGCATGGGACCTGGCCAAGGCGAGAATGATGGACCATCGGAATCTGTCGCACTGTGCACTGGCCTGTGTCACCGCGGTCTCGTTGTGTCTGTCGGGCTGCACAAAACCCCAAGGGGCCGGAAGCGGCGCCGGCGGGAACACGGCGGCTGCCCCGACCGATCCCAAGATCGGGACGCCGTCGTCGTCGTCGCGCCAAGCCACTGCCGATCCGAATAACGTCACAGCGGCGCGGGCGCGCATTGACGAGCTGGGTTCGCGCTCGACTTACGCGCCGAAAGACGGCGGTCTGTTGACCGAAATCGTGATTCAGGACGGCTCAAACCTGACGGCCGAAGACCTGTCGCTGTTCGGCAAGTTGAGCGATCTCGAAAAGCTCCAGATTTTCAACTGCCGCACGCTGAATGACGAGCTGGCCGCCCACTTAAGCGGGCTGACGAACCTGACGAGTCTGGCCGTGACGAATTCAGTGATCAGCGACGCCGCCGTCGCGATGATCGTCAAATCGTTTCCCAATCTCACCGAGCTCGATCTGTCGTCCAACACGAACATGACCAACGGGGTGGTCAAGATCGTCAGCGAACTGGGCCAGCTCCAGCGCCTGACCCTGGTGCAGAATCAGGTCAACGACATCGGCGCTCAGCGGCTGGCGAAGTTGCAGGAACTGCGTGCGCTCGATCTGCGCGGCAACATGGAAGCCGGAGACATGGCGCTGGACGTCATCGCCGACCTTCCCAGGCTCACCGCCTTCAAACATCGCAGCACGGCGGTCACCGATTCCGGCCTGGAGCATCTCGCCCGCAACCAGACGCTGGAATCGCTGCTGCTGCAGGATTTCGCCATCACCGACCAGTCCGGGCCGCATTTGGCCAAGCTCGGCAAACTATCACAACTCGAAGTCTTCCGCTGTCAGGGCTTCGGCTCCGACGGGGTGCTGGCCCTCAAGGGCATGGGCCTGACCCGGCTGACGCTGCGCGACCTGCCCAACGTTGACGACCGGGCGATGGAGGTCTTCGACGACCTCCCCAAGCTGCGGCGGCTGTACCTGCACGAACTGGCGTCCGTCGGCGACGCGGGCCTGATGCATCTGGCGGCTCTCAAGTCGCTGGAATTGCTCGATATCTGGAGTGTGCCCCAGATGACCGACGCCACCGTGGACGTGATCGCCACGCTCCCGAATCTCAAGGAGTTGTCTCTCCGGGTAACGGGCGTCACCGACAGCAGCATCGACAAGCTGCTGAAAATGCCGAGCCTGCAATCCTTGACCTTCAAGGAGAACGGTTCCGTCACCGCCGAAGGGCTGAAGAAGCTCACCGCCAGAAAATGGTTGAAGTTGGACGTGGGATCTTCCGACTCCAACGAAGCGGCAACGCCGTGATTTGACTAGAAGCGGTTTCTAAACCGTATTCTGGTTATTGCCCTTGGTGGCGGATCATTGGTCGGAGGTCATGTACGCCGAAGGCGTTAGATCACACAGCCCAGGGTCGCGAGTCTGCGAGCGCACCCTGGGAACATGGTGTTCGAGGCGCATCGACCCTGAAAGGGTCGCATCACCGGCGGCGTCTAACCGTTATGAAACCCTTTCAGGGTATGGAGTTGGTCATCGATCGCCACCCAGGGTGCGCTCGCAGACTCGCGACCCTGGGCTGTGAGGGACAACGCCTTCGGCGTAAAGACCATGTGGTTTTGAAACAGCTTCCAACCCGTCTGGTTCGATGTCGACGCTGTTGAGTGAGTCATGGCTTTTTCTCGACTCGCTGAACAACAAATCGATAGGGGCGGGGACGCGAAACGAGACGTTGCAGGTCTTCGAGATCGCGATTCCGATCAGTCGCTTCCGAGAGAAATTGTCGTGTCAACTCCTGACCCGGCAAATGTGCGTTAACCAGGAGACTGGCCAGGTTCAGCTTGTCGCGGGCTTCGGTTAATGAATGCAGGACATTGGCTTGCGCATCCCACGGTCCGCCCGGCAACCAGCCGTCGGTCGTTGCCGAGGCGATGTTGACTCCCTGGCCTAACTGACCAGCGGTGTAATTGCCCACACTCCGGCCGTCGGCGCTGACGTCGTACCGTCCCTCGGGAAGAGACGTTACCTGCAGCAGATAGCGATTGAGCTGATCGGGAATCGGCACAAATCGGAACTGTAAGGCAAAAAACGTCTCGCCGTTCAGCGGCAGTCCGTCATCGAGGCGCGTGAACTCCAGGCGATCGCCCTCGGCTACGAGCTCGGACACGCGGCATCCCGTGGCTGCGGTGACACGCCCCGGCGACATGTCAATGGCGACCGACGACACCGCCGCCGGCGCGCCCAACCCCTTCAGAATGGCATAGGCCATCGCCGTCTGACCGAGCGCATTGAGATGCACGCCGTCGGCGGCGTGGAGCGTTTCCTTCTTAGCCGGGTCGGTGATCTGCTCATTCGCCTTGACGATTCGCCGCTGGATCTCCCGCATAGCGCGCTGCACGTCGATCGCTTCGCCGCCGAGTTGCCGGGACAGCTCCATGCCTGCATCGCACATGGTTTGCAGGAAATCGGCTTCACTTTTGTTCGGATCGCCGGCGGTCACGGCAGCCGAACAGATGAAGACGCGGACATTCTTCTCCCGGCATCGCTGGACGATGCCCGCGATTCCGTCGAGGTATTTCCGTTTGTGCTCCTCATCGGCTTTCAACCCCCAGCCGATGTCGTTGACGCCATAGGCCACGGTCACCACCGTCGCGCCGCGGTCCAGCACGTCGCGTTCGAGACGGACCAGTCCGCCGGCCGCGGTGTCGCCCCCTTTGCCGGCGTTGATGAATCGCACGCGCCGCTCGGAAAATCGCAGTAGCGTATAGTTCTCGATCAGCTTTCCGTACGTCCGGGCCGCGGTGATGCTGTCGCCGAGAAAGACGACGGTGTCGTTGTCCCGCAAGGCAAAGTCATCCGCCGAAACCGGCAGAAAGATCCCTAGCGTCACTGCCAGACAACTGAGGGCATTGCGGAAGAACATCGACGAACTCCTCTGTCTGGGACGCGGGAGAGACTTTCTCAGAAGTCGTCGCGCGGCTGGCTGCTCTCCGCTCGATGGGGCTGGTATCATAGCCTTCCCTCCTCCCGGTCGGGAGCGAGACCATCTCCTGGTCGTTGATCCGCGGACGATTCGCCTTGGGAGCAGCATCACCGTGTCAATCGGCCGCGCCGCCGTAGCGCCGACGGAAGCCTCGATCGCGGAGATTCTGCAAAGTCGCGCCGCGGGCCAGCCCGACCGCATGATTTTTTGCTTTCTGCAGGATGGCGAGGTGGAGTCGGAGCGACTCACCTATGGCGAGCTCGACCAGCGCGCCCGGGCGATCGCGGCGGAATTGCAGCAGACGGGTTCGCCGGGCGATCGAGCGGTGCTCATCTATCCGCCGGGACTGGAGTTCATCGCCGCGTTGTTCGGATGCTTCTACGCCGGCGTGATTGCGGTGCCGGTGTATCCGCCGCGGTTGGGCTTGACGATCGATCCGTTTCGGCCCCTGGCGGGCATCATCGGCGACTGCGAACCGTCGGCCCTGCTGGTCGGGCAGCCTTTTGTCGAACCCGTTCAGACGGCGGCGGCGTCGATGGTTGAACTCAGTCAACCGCGAATCATCCCCAGCGAATCCCTTGACGTGGCGCGTGCGACCGAGTGGCGCCCAATGACCATCTCGCGCGAAACGATTGCCCTGTTGCAGTACACGTCCGGCTCGACCGGCCACCCGCGCGGGGTGATGGTGACTCACGGCAACATTCTGGAGAACGAATTCGTCATCCAATTGGTCTTCGAGCATCACACCGCCGCGGAAATGGGAACCGGCGTGTGCTGGTTGCCGTTCTATCACGACATGGGCCTCATCGGAAATGTCTTGCAGGCGGTGTATGTCGACGGCCCTTGCTATCTGATGTCGCCGCTCGACCTGCTGCAACGGCCGATCCGCTGGCTCGAGGCCATCAGCCGCTACCGCGCCCACAGCAGCGGCGGCCCGAATTTCGCCTACGATCTGTGCGTCAACCGCATTACGGACGAACAAAAGGCCGGTCTCGATTTGTCGCATTGGGAACTGGCCGCGATCGGAGCCGAGCCGGTCTCGGCCGAGGTCATGAACCGCTTCTGCCGGGCATTCGAGCCGTGTGGATTCCGGCGAGAAGCCTTCTATCCCTGCTACGGCCTCGCCGAAGCGACTCTGTTCGTGAGCGGCGGAGACAAAAACGCCGCACCGATCATTCGCCCTGCGACGAAGTCGGACGGGGAAGCCGCACTTGTCGGCTGCGGTCATCCGTGGACGACGCACGAACTGGTGATCGCGGACCCCGTCACCAAGACCGAATGTTCTGTGAACACCGTCGGTGAAATCTGGTTTCGCGGGCCGTCGGTGGCGGCGGGATACTGGCGGCGCGAACAGGAAACGGCGGAGAGTTTTGGGGCCAGCCTGGCGGATTCCGGACGCGGCCCCTTCCTGCGGACTGGCGACCTGGGCTTCCTGGACGACGGCGAATTGTTCGTCACGGGGCGGTTGAAGGATCTGATCGTCATCCGCGGCCAGAATCATTATCCGCAGGACATCGAGGAGACCGTCGCCCGGCAGCACGCTGCTTTCCGGCCGCAGACCGGCGCGGCCTTCAGTGGCCTCATCGACGACGAAGAGCGGCTGATTATCGTGCAGGAGATCGACCGACGTTCACGGCGACTCGATCTCGACCGCCTTCGCGCCGACGTCCGCCGCGCGATTGCCGACGGGCATCAGCTTCAGGCCCACGACATCGTCTTTCTGCGCAATGGAACGATCCCCAAGACGACCAGCGGCAAAGTCCGCCGGCACGAATGCCGGCAGAAGTATCTCAGCGGTCAACTCTCCCAGTGGACGCCGTCGACATGACAGACGTTCCGCGCGTTCGCACCGACTCGGAGATCCAGCAGTGGTTGGTCGATCGCATTGCCGCTCGATTGCAGATGCCGCCGGATCAGGTGTCCGTCGAAGATCCCATCATTTCACTGGGGCTCGATTCGATGCAGTCGGTGGTGCTGATCGGCGAGCTGGAGGACTGGCTCGGCTGCCGATTCACCGCCAATCCCTTGGTCGAGCACCCCAACATTGAAGCGTTATCGAAGTTTCTTGCCGAGCGGACTACGACCGATTCGGCGCTTCCTGCCTGACGATGTTTCGGGAGTCCTGCGGAGAATTCATGGCGACTCGTCGGCCGGATCGCAGCCAGTACGCCGCCAGTCCGCTGGCGTGGCGGGAGTACGGGCTGATTCTGATGCAGCTCGTGCTGCTGACGACGCTCGTCTGGCAGTTTCATCTGGAGGAGAACCGGCACCTTCTCACGGCGATGCTGCTGGCAACGGCCGGGTTTGCGATCCATGCCCGGCTGCCGCCGCGGTATCGCGGCCCGGGATTTGTGGCGCTGTCAGTCGGGGCGATCGCATTGGTGTTGGGTTTCCAGGAAGCCGCCAGGTTGCTGGCCATCGCGGCAGGGCTGATTCTGATCGCTCGGTTGCCCGTCGCCTGGATCGTCCGCGTCATTCTCCTCGGACTGGCCGTGACCGGTCTGGTCTGGTTTCGGCGGGATTCGCCGGACATGTTTTGGCCGATCGTGGGTTCGATGTTCATGTTCCGGCTGCTGATTTACATGCAGGCCGAGCGCCGCCATTCCCCATCATCTTCACTGCTGGAGGCCAGCGCGTACTTCCTGATGTGGCCGAATCTCTTTTTCCCCCTGTTTCTCGTCGTCGACTATCGAGCGTTTCAAGATGCGTATTACAACGCCGAGCGGCGGCAGATTTACCAGGGCGGCATTCATTGGCTGACGATGGGCCTCGGGCACCTGGTGCTCTATCGGTTCATCAAACACGAGCTGCTCCCGTCGCCGCTGGAGATCCGCTCGCTGACCGACACGGCGTTGTTTCTCTCGATGAACTATGCGCTCTACCTGCGGGTGTCCGGTCATTTTCACGTGATCTGCGGGCTGCTGCACCTGTTCGGCTACAACCTGCCGCGGACTCATGACTGCTACTTTCTGGCATCGAGCTTCAGCGACGTCTGGCGGCGCATCAACATCTATTGGAAGGATTTCATGATGAAGTCCTTCTTCTTCCCCGCCTACTTTCGCCTGCGGTTTTGGGGAAACCGGGCTGCCGTGGCGTTCGCGGTCCTGTGGGTGTTTCTTTGGACCTGGCTGGGACATTCCTGGCAGGCGTTCTGGCTGCTGGGCGACTTTTCGTATCGCGCGCAGGACATAGTCCTGTGGTTGAGCGTCGGCGCGCTGGTCGCGATCAATGGCGTGATCGACTTCATCCGCGCGCAGCGCCCGGCGCGCCCCGAGTTCAGTCTTGTCGGGGCGACCGTGCATGCCCTGCAGGTGATTGGCGTGTTTGCGTGCGTGAGCGCGTTCTGGGCGCAATGGAGCAATCCCGAGGTGCTGCAATTGCTGCTGTATTCGACGGCGGTCATCAGCATCACGGCTCGGGATGCGATCCAGATTGGCGGCGTGCTGGCTGCGGCCGTCGTGACCGGGGTGATTTATCAATCCGCGACTCGTGGTTCGTCCGCGGCGCCCGCGCAGAGGCGAATGCCTTTTGAGCAATCGGTCGCGTGGCACGTCGTTCCGCTCGTGCTGGTGTTGCTGCTTTCCCAGCCGCCGGCGTATGGCCTGCTCGGGGAACGGGCGGCCCAGATGATTGCCGGCCTGCAGGCCGACCGCATCAGTCGCGGCGAATCGCTGGCGCAAATCGCCGGCTATTACGAAGAGTTGAACGACGGGACGCTGCAGGCCAGTCCGTTTCTCGGCGATCCCAAGCCGCGTCGCGTCGGCAAGGCGGTCGACTTCAGTGATTTGATTCAGCATCGGGACGATTTACTGGGCCACGAACTGATTCCGCGCTGGAGCGGTTCGTGGCAGGGCGCTCCGCTCACGATCAACCGGTGGGGGATGCGGGACCGCGACCGCGAGCTGGTCAAGCCGCCGGGAACAGTCCGCATTGCCGTCGTCGGCACGAGCGTGGCCATGGGGTACGGCGTGAGAGACCACGAGACGTTCTCGCGCATCCTGGAGGACCGGCTGAATGCCGACGGCGGCGACGTTCCTCGGCGCGTCGAAGTCTTGAACTTCGGCGTCGGGCGGTACTCGCCCGTCCATCGCCGGCTCCAGATCGAGCACAAGGCGCTGCCGTTTGAGCCGGACCTCATTCTGTATTGTGCGCATCAGGATGAAATCTATACGTCGGCCCAGAACCTGGCCCCGGCCGCGTTTCACAAGATCGATCTGGAAGATCCGTGCCTCGACGCGATCGTGCATGACGCCGGAATTCGCGACGGGACCTCCGAAGCGATGGCGCGGATTCTTCTGGAACGGCACCACATTGAGATTCTGCGGTGCGTGTATCGACGGATGGCGGCCACGGCAGACCGGATTCACGCAGAACTGGTCCACGTCTATCTGCCGATTCCCGGCGATCACTCGCTCACGTTCGACCCGCGTTTCACTGCGTCCATCGCCAAAGAGGCGGGGTTGGAGACCGTGGATCTGTCGGGATGGGAGGGAACGCACCCGGTCGGCGACGTGATGCTGCTTTCCACCGATCACCATCCGAGCGCTCTTGGGCATCGGTTGCTGGCGATGGCGTTAGAACCTGCCGTGCGGCAACACCTGGAGCAGATTCAGCACCACGGAAATGGCGTCCGACCGTGATCCCGCTGCCGGGGCGACGCTCAGAGGGTGATTTTCACCTTCTTGAATTCCGGTCGAATCCGGCTGTCGGACGCCCGCGCCTGTTCCCATTGGGCCACGCCCGCGGCAGTGGCCTTGGTGCCGGACAGATTGAGCTTCGTCAGATACAGCGAATCCTTGATGTTTTTGAGGCCTTCGTCGGTGACCTCCGTTTTGCCCAGGTCCAACTCCACCAGCACGGAGCCGATCCCTTCCCCGCTGAAATGCTTCGTGTGGTCGTCGGCGATCTTAGTTCCGTTCAGATTCAATTCCGCAATGTAGCCGAGCTTTTTCAGCGCGGCGAACGTCTCTTCGTTGACATCCTTGTCGTGAAGGTCGACGACCCAGCCGGTGCCGAGCGGATAGGTCTTCTGCTCCAGTTTGGCCCCCTGGCTGGCGAGCGTTTCTTCCGCGGATTTGGCGGCTTTGCTGACGGCCGCAAAACTGCCAGGGCCATTGGGGTCGGGGCCCAACAGGCCACAGCCGGCGACCAGCGCCAGACCGCACGCGAACGCCACAGAGATGGCCAACGTCGCCCGGCCAGGACTCGTCATCGAAAAGATCCTCATTCCCCGTCGCATCCTCTGACGGCTGTTTGTCGAGAGGTCGCAGCGTCGAAACGTTAGAATTCGCCCACGGGCAGGCCGTCGGCCATGTCGCACAGGCGATTGTACGTGCCCCAGACTTTGGGAGTCTGGCCGATCTTCTGCCAGTCGATGTTGGTGCTGACGAACCGCACCGCGCCATCGCCCATGAGGAAATGCACGCCGCCGGTGTGCTCGCTGACGGCACCCTCGTCCTGGTTGGCATCGTCGCCGGTTTCGGAACGGCCGTCGGTCAGCTTGAGATAGCCCTTGATCCGGATGGCCCGCCACCGCACGACTTCCGCGGGGGTCGACGTCTCGAACGCCATGCCGGGCCACACGGCGGCCCATGCCGCCTGGCTGGTGGCCGGCTGGCCGGGGAACCGGCCGCTGCTGCGCTCGCCGACGAAGATGGTGTTGCTCAGCCCGTCCGTAATGTCGCGGAACGCTGTCCCTTTGGGAAACGCGCCGTTGCCGCAGGACGGGAAGACCCCCGTGAGGTTGGTGTTGTCGCTGCCGCTCATCGCGGGGTAGTTGGATTTCGCCATCAGAAACGGGTTGACGCCGGTGACGAGGGCGGTGAACGGTCGGTTGTTGTTCAAGTTTTGCCCGGGATCCGACGGACACAGGAAGCCGGGAATGACCGTCTGCAGCAGCGGCCGCAGCGCCGCCGTGTTCGCGAGCGCCTTGAGCGTGTTCGGTCCCGGATTCATCTGGTTGTACAACGGCGCCTGGTCAATGTAGGGCAGGATCATGCTCGTCCAGGCCCAGGTGGGGGTGGAGGCGCCGGCGTTCGCTCCGCCGTCGCCGTAGGCGAGCGGAGTGATCAGGTTGAACGTGTCGTGGTAGTTGTGCAGCGCCAACCCGATCTGCTTCAGATTGTTGCGGCACTGCGTCCGCCGGGCGGCCTCGCGGGCCTGCTGCACGGCGGGGAGCAGGAGCGCGATCAGGATGGCGATGATGGCGATGACCACCAGCAATTCAATGAGCGTGAAGCCCGAAAGACGGCGACGAGTCATGGGACACCTCGAAAAAGATAAGCGCGAAGTCTCTTGCGAACACTGTGCAATCCCGTGGCATTACGGATCTAAAAGAGAGCGGGACCGACTCGTCGTACTGGACCGCTGAACAGCCAACATAAGCCTTCCCTTGCGCTTAGGCAAGCGGAACACAGTCCTTGGCAGCAGATTCAGGCCAGCAAATCTTTGACGACGTTGCCGTAGACGTCCGTCAGCCGGAAATCGCGGCCGCCGTAGTTGAACGTCAGCCGCTGGTGATCCAACCCCAGCAGATGCAGAATGGTAGCGTGCCAGTCGTGGATGTGGACTGGATTCTCCACGGCCTGGTAGCCGAATTCGTCGGTGGAGCCGTAGGCCAGTCCGCCGCGGACGCCGCCGCCGGCCATCCAGGTGGTGTAGCCCTTGTTGTTGTGATCGCGGCCGGTGAAGCTCTGCCCGTAGGGGGTGCGGCCGAACTCGCCGGCCCAGATGACGAGCGTGTCGTGCAACATGCCGCGCTGTTTCAGGTCGGCGAGCAGCCCCGCGATGGGCAAATCGGTGGCCAGGGCGCTCTTGGCGAGTTCGTCCTTGAGCATAAAGTGATGATCCCACGTGGCCGGGGCGGTGACTTCGATCATGCGGACGCCGGCTTCGGCGAGCCGGCGGGCCATCAGACATTGCCGGCCGAACCGGTCGGTTGGGAGACCGGAACCGATGCCGTACAGTTTCCGCGTTGATTCCGACTCGGACCGCATGTCGAGCACTTCGGGCACTTCATCCTGCATGCGGAAGGCCAGCTCGAAGGATTCGATCGCGCCCTCGATTTCCGGGTGGTAGACGTCCCGTTCCAACTTGTGCAGGTTGAGATTGCGCACGAGGTCGAGTTGGGTCCGCTGGAGCGCGCGGGGCTGATGCGGATTCTCAAGATTCTTGAGCGGCGGGCCCGGCTCTTCATCCTTGCCCAGGAGCGCGGCGTAGAAGCCGGGAATCTGATTGCCGCCGATTTTGGTTCCCTGGCAGATCGCGGGGAGAAAGCCGCTGCCGTAATTGCGGGCGCCGCCGTTGTCGGAGGGGGGATTCAACGTGATGAAGCCGGGCAGATTGGTGTTTTCCGTCCCCAGTCCATACAGCGTCCACGCCCCCACGGACGGCCGCACGAACTGGAAGCTGCCGGTGTGCATCTGCAGGAAGGCCTGCGAATGGTTCGGCAGATCGGTGTGCATGCTGCGGATCATGCACAAATCGTCGGCGTGTTTGGCGAGCTCGGGGAAGACTTCGGAGAACCACTGGCCGGACTCCCCGTGCTGCGAGAACTGAAACGGCGAGCCCAGCAGCTTCGCGCCGCCGCGGTCCCGGCCGATGCCCGTCGACTCGCCCGACTCCTGGTTGAGTTTGGGCTTGTAATCGAACGTATCGACGTGGGACGGACCGCCGTTCATGCACAGGAAGATGACCCGTTTCGCCCGCGCCGGAAAATGCGACGCCTGCGGTGCCAGACCGTCCTGGGAAACATTCCGTGCCGCGGCTTCGTGCGCCAGCCCGGCAAAGGCCAGATAGCCGAACCCGGACGCGAGCGATTTCAACGCCGCCCGTCGCGAGACGTATGGTGCATTGGATGCCTGGGGAACGCGAATGGTCATGCTGCGATCGTTCTAATCGAGGTTCCGAAACTCGGCGGTCGAAAGGAGCGCCTGGCAATAGCCCGCCAGAAGCTGCGTGGCGTCGGTCCCGCTGCCCGACAACTGGCCGGCCTCGAAATACGCGGTCGCCAACCGGCGCTCCTCCGCATCCGGGGGGCGGCTGAAGCACAGTCGAAAAGCGAGGTCGATCCGGGCGGAGTTGTCGGAGGACTCACGCTGCAAGTGCTCCGCCAAGGCCAACGCCCGCTCCTGCACGAACGGGCTGTTCATCAGATAGAGGGCCTGCACCGGCACGTTCGTGATCTCGCGCTCGCCGGTGACGAGGCTCGGTTCGGCGAAGTCGAACAGGTCGAGCACGTCCGGCAAACGGTCGCGGATGATCGGCAGATAGACCGACCGATGCCGCGTGCCGTCGAGATCTTTCGGCAGCTTCGCATCCAGTCCCAGCAGCGACACCGGCCGATCGCCGATCGTTTGACCGACGAGCGAGCCGACGGGCCGGGCCTTGTCCAACTCGCCCCCGACGGCCAGCATGGCGTCGCGGATCGCTTCGGCATCGAGCCGCCGCTTGGACGCCCGCCACAGCCAACGGTTTTCGGGATCGATGCGGAACGCCTCTTCGCGGTAGGTCGACGCCTGCCGATAGGTTCGCGACAGCACCAGCTCGCGGACCAATGTCTTCATCGACGACTTGCCGGCCATGAACTGCACCGACAGGTGATCCAGCAGTTCCGGATGGCTGGGGCGTTCGCCGCTGAAGCCGAAAT
Source organism: Planctomycetaceae bacterium (assembly GCA_034439795.1). Taxonomy (GTDB): domain Bacteria; phylum Planctomycetota; class Planctomycetia; order Planctomycetales; family Planctomycetaceae; genus DSVQ01. The sequence continues at coordinate 11,959 of JAWXBB010000477.1, forward strand.
TGTCGACGGTGCGCACCAGACCGGTGCCGAACAGGTGCTGCCAGACGCGATTGACGATGACGCGGGAGGTCAACGGATGATCGGGATGCGTCAACCACTGCGCGAACTCGAGCCGCCCGCTCTGCTCAGCGGCCGGCTTCACGCCGGCGATTTCAATCACGCGCGGAAACGCGCGCGGCACTTCCGCCGCGGGTCGATCGATTTCCCCGCGTTCCAGCAATGAGGCATTGACGATTTCGCTGCGGTCCAACACGCCCATCGCCAACGGCAACGCCTGGCCCTGGTCGTCCACCTTCTCCAACTGCCCTTCGATGCCGCCCGACGTCCAGAAGATTCGCAACGCGTCGCGCAACGTGAAAGACTTTTCCGGCTCTTCGCCGGAGAGGGCGGCCTTCAGAGCGGCGGCCTGGCCGTCTTTGGCCTCCTTCTGCAGCGCGGCCAGTTGCTCCTTCAATTTCACGACGCGGTCGGCCGGCACCGACGCATGCAGAACGGGCAGCCCCGCCTCGCGCGGCAAGGCCAACGGATCGCCGGCGAGCCGATTGGTCGGGGACACGAACGTGCCGAAATACGTCTTCGTGCTGCGGAAGACGCCGGCCAAAGCGTAATAGTCTTCCATCGCAAACGGGTCGAATTTGTGATCGTGACACCGGGCGCAGGCGACCGAATTGGCGATCACGGCGCGGGTCAGCGCGTCGATCTGTTCGTCGACCAGATCGGCCTCGAACTGCTGCGCGTTGGCCTCGTCCAGGTTCTTCGGTCCGATCGCCAGAAAGCCGGTGGCGATCAGCAGCTTGGCCCGCTCGGCGGCATCCTCAGCCGGCAGCAGGTCGCCGGCAATCTGCTCGGTGAGAAACCGGTCGTACGGCAGATCGTCATTGAAGGCGTCGATCACGTAGTCGCGATAGCGCCAGGCATACGGAAACGTGACATTGGCCTCCTTGCCGCTCGATTCCGCAAACCGGGCAACGTCCAGCCAGTGACGACCCCAGCGTTCGCCGTACTGCGGAGAGGCGAGCAACTCGTCCACCTGCCGTTCGAGCGCCGCATCGAGTCCGGCCCGGGCAATTTGTTCGCGGAAATCCGACATCGCCGCGGGGGAGGGGGGCAAGCCGACGAGGTCGAAATGCAGACGGCGCAGCAGCACTTCCGGCTCGGCATCGGTGGTCGGCGTCAGGCCATGCGTTTCCAACTGCGCCAGAACAAAGTGGTCGAGCGGACGCTTGGCCCATTCCGGGCGACTGGTCGCCGGCGGACGGTGGTCGACCGGTTTCTGATTCGACCAGAACTGCCGGCCGGCTTCGACGGTGACGGGCGGGCTTGCCGCCGTCGCAGGAGGATCGACGCGCGGGTCGGTGGCACCCTTCTCAATCCAGATTCGGAAGTCATCGATGATCGCGGCCGGCAGCCGGTCTTTCTTGGGCGGCATCTTCAGATCGGGGTCGGAGTGCGAAATGGCCGTCAGCAACAGGCTCGCTTTGGCATCACCCGGCACCACAGCGGGCCCGCGATCTCCGCCGGTCAACAGCGCCTGCCGCGAATCGAGCGACAGACCCCCTTCCGACTTCCCCGCGCTGACCGAATGGCAGCGGTAACAGTGCGCAACGAGAACGGGCCGGATTTTCGACTCGAAGAACGCCGTCTGCGCGCTGGAGACCTCTTCCGCGGCGATGACAGACCTCGCGCCAAGCAAGCAGACCGAAAACGCCAAGGTGCTGAGAGGCCGCCACGGCGGAACTCGATGAGAATCCTCTGTCACGACAGCCTTTCCTCACCGTTGAGCGAAGGGGTGGAAAGTCGAGATCACACAACCCGTCATCTTAACATCAACGAGTTCTGATGGCGAGAGGGCTGGCGAACCGATCTATAGATTTGGCTGTTGTCGGACATTGCAGTTCTCGTCTCATGACGTCCCGCGCAACCGCTGATTGACTTCGATCCCTTTTCCCACGACAATTCCCGGATCGAATCTTTGATTTCGAGGCGTCCATGCTGTGGATTCTCGGCTCGGCGAATCCTTTCCGTCACGGGTGCAATCGCCGCGAGGCGATGTGCATCGGAGGGATGGGCGCAGCCGCTGCCTGGTCTCAGTTCCTGCCAGCCTCCGCGATGGCCCAGGAGTCCACTGCAGCGCTCCGAGCCTTCGGTAAAGCCAAGCGCGTGATCCTGCTGTATCTGCAGGGGGCCGCCTCGCAGTTTGAGACATGGGATCCCAAACCGGAAGCGCCGCTGGAGATCCGCGGGAAATGGAGTGCGACCAGCACCTCCGTGCCCGGGGTTTCGATCTGCGACCAACTCCCGCGGCTGTCCCGCCTCGTCGACCGCCTCGCGATCGTGCGGTCGATGACGCACGCGCACAACAACCATTCCAACCTCTACACGCTTTCCGGATTTCCGGCGGTCGATTTTTCCAGTGAGACGAATCCGTTCGACTCCCGGCATCACCCGTTCTTCGGCAGCGTGTTGGATTACCTCGCGGACCATGATGCGGCGGCCACTCGTCCCGAAGTGCCGCGAAACATGGGACTGCCCTTCCGGTTCAGCGCATTCGGCCAACTCGCGCGTCGCGCCGGGCCGTATGCGTCATTTCTCGGGCAAGGATACGACCCCGTCTGGACGGAGTTCGAGGGCCGGGCGACGACCAGGGTCTCGCGCGTGTCATTCTTTGATCGACTGGAAAGCGTCGACGTGGAAGACCCCTATCTGGGTGTGACGCCGGACAGCCGATTGCGCGTCTCGCAGGACGCCCAGTTGCGGCCCGGACTCACTCTCGACCGTCTGGATGCCCGACGGACGCTCGTCCAGCAGCTCGACGCGCAGCAACGGCACCTGGCGGACAGCCTGTCCGCGAAGACCGTCGACCGCTTCAGCGAAATGGCGTACTCCTTCATCGGCTCGCAAAAGCTTCGCGAGGCGCTGGATGTGGGCCGCGAACCGATGTCGCTGCGCGAGCAGTACGGCATGACGCTGTTCGGCCAATCCGCCCTCACGGCCCGACGGTTGCTCGAAGCCGGTTGCCGGATGGTTTCCGTCTTCTGGGATGAGTACAAAATCGTCAACACGGCTTGGGACACGCACTTCGATCACTTCACACGCCTGGGCGACGAACTGTTGCCGGGCTTCGACGCCGCCGCGAGCAGCTTGCTGCTCGATCTGGAATCGCGCGGGATGCTCGACGACACGCTGGTGCTGTGCCTGAGCGAGCACGGCCGCACGCCCAAGATCAACAACCACGACCGCGGGGGCGGACGCGATCACTGGTCGCAAGTCTACAGTGTAATGCTCGCCGGCGCGGGGATTCGCCGGGGCACGGTGGTCGGCGCGTCAGATGCCCAGGGGGCTTTCGTCAAGGAACGACCGATCAGTCCCGAGGACATCCTCGCCACGATGTACCATCTGACGGGCGTGTCCCCGGAAACGACCATTCCGGACCGACTCCAACGGCCCGTCCGTCTGGTCGACAACGGCTCAGTCGTCGACGAATTGCTGGCCTGAAGTCGGGCGCATCCTTTCACAGCCCGGAGCGCAAGCGACGGAGTGACAGGTTTGCGAGGGAACTGAAGACGCCGTCGCTTGCGCTCCGGGCTGAATGCGTCACCGCGCGAATTCCGCTCCCGGCCAGACCAGATCGTTGAAACGGTCCACGGGTTCTCTCGCGGCCCAGGCGATGCCGCGGAGCAGCAGCACGCGGAACAACGGATCGTCGAACGTCCACGAATAGTGGCCGGGAATCGACACGAATACGCGGCCGTGGCGGGGCTCCATGGTCCACAACTGCGGCTGCGGCTGATTGTCTTCGACGGCCGTGCCCAGCACGCGGTCCGCCGGGAGGTTGCCGACCATTTTCCAGTAGGTCTCGTCGGTCATCGCCAGCGTGTCGAAGTTGCGAATGACGGGATGGCGGCTCTCCTGATGGAACTGCATGGTCAGCGGTCCATGCCGGAATCCGACGCCGCCCAGCGCCGCCAGCCCGGTGCGCTCCGCGAACTCTCGTCCGCCCTGACGGCCGTCAATCGCCCAATGGATGTAGACCAACCCGCCGCCGCGCTCGAGGAACGCATCGATGTCGGCCGCGCGATCGTTGGTCCAGTCGCCGTGTTGATAGAAGACCATGACGTCGGCCTGCTGGAACTCCTTGCGTGTGGGCCACTCCCAGGCGGTGACCACCTCCACCTGATCCGCCGCCGAAAAGAGTTCCGCCCACGCCTTTTGCCAGGCGGGATAGTCATGCTCGCCCGGACCGTGATCTTTCGGACCGGCGACCAGCACCAGACGGATCGGTCGCGTCGGTTCCGGCGGCTGCGGCGCGCCGGCCAGGGCCGCATGAACTTCACGAACGGTCCGCAGTTTCGGCCGCGGCCCCGCATAGTCGCGCGGCATTTGCGGGGCCGGGAGGAGCAGGAACGTCAGCAAATCGCGGAACCGATCAGGCCCCATGAGTTTGGGCAGTCCTTCCGGCATCGTCGAGATCGGCGTCGGGTGCATCTCGTCGACATCGGACTTGGCCACCTCCGTGACAATGCCCTTGATGTCGCCGATGCGGATGACGTCTCCCTGACCGCGGACGACTCCGGTCAGCACGCGACCGTTCTGCAGAGCGACCGTGTACGTGAGATGATCCGGATTGATGGCGAAACTGGGCTGCGTGATGTCGCGCACGACCGACGCATAGTCGCGGTGGATCAGATTGGACAAATCCGGAGCGAGGGCGCCACCCTGTCCGTGAATGACGTGGCACTTGGCGCATGCCGCCTGTTCGCCGAAAAACTCCCGGCGGCCGCGCGACCAACTGCCGCCGTCGAGCTCGGCAATGTGAACGGGCTTGGGCGTTTCCTCGGTGACGCTGGACGTATCCGCCCAGGGGACCAGCAGCCGCCGCAAGGGGAACGGTCGCGGGCGCTGGTCCTCGTTGGTCGTCCAGTGCCCTGTCAGGCTGAGCGGTCCGCCGGGATGCTTCAGGCGAAGCTCCCACGGAACCGGGTCCTTTCCCGCGGGCTGCATCGCGAGCGAGACCGTCGTTGCCGGCTGGTCGCTGCTCGAGGCCGAATCCGTCTTCACGTGCAGCGGCGACGAGCCGGTCGCATGAATCGTCACCGTTTCCGGGGGATATTCGTAGTCGAGCTTGGCGCCAGGTTGCACGGCCGGCCGCAGCATGTCTTTGAGATCGAGGCGACCACGCAGGACCAGCTCTCCCGGCTGTTGCAGCGCCTTCCAGAGTTCGTCGTGGAAGACGCTCCCCGCGGTGAAGGCCTGTGCAACTTGCAGATCGAAATGCGGCAGCCAGCCGGTCCACGCCGGTCCGCCCGCCGCCGAGGTCCAGGTCGCCTCGCACCCGGTGAGGTCGAAATCGACGTCGATCTCCGGATGCTGCGGCAGCGCCGGGGGAACAAACTCGTCCAGTGATGGACGGCCCATCCCCGGCAGGGTCAGGGCATAATGCACGGCCCGCTGACACGAATCGGTCGCCAACACCAGCGTTCGCCGATCCGGCGTCAACTGGGCGGATCGAATCGGCACATTGCGCCGCGATGCGACCTTTTGCGCCTGCACCACGGCGTATCCCGGCCACAAGGCCTCGAACCGGTCCCCCGCCCGCACCTGCGGGCCGGCCGTCAACTGCGATTGCTCCAAGAGGTCGTGCAGCAGCGACGGCTCAACCGGCCGGTCAAACTCCACGCGGATCTCGCGCGGAGCGCTGGGCCAGACCAGCGCCACTTGCGGATGTTGCCGGTCGGTGTACTCGATCTTGAAGAGCTTGCCCTTCCCGGACGGACCGCTGCCCCAATCCGGGCCCCCGCTGTGACACGGCACGACCAACGCGCCTTCGGGACTGACGCACGCATCCACCGTGAGCATGTTGAGCGACGCCAGCAGTTGATTGCGGGCGACATAACCGGCCGGCGATTTCACCAGCGACGTTCGATAGAGCTTGCCGCGCGAATACCCCGTCACCAGGGCGTCACCACTCCACGCCGGGGGACCGAATACCGGTCCGTCCTGCCGCACTGGTTCGTTGAAGTTGAAGCCGCACGTGGACTGATGCTGCGGACCGTAATCGAACGTGCTGGGTTCGTCGATCACGTTCGGGAGATGCTGGGGGTGGCGCGCCGGAAAGCCGTAATGCCGGCCCTTCTGAACGTGCAGCAGTTCGTCGAGCGGATTGCCGTTGGGAACCCACGTGGCTCCCTCCTGATCGGTCGCGAACAGGTCGCCGTTCCGATTGATCCGCAACCCAACCGGAAAGCGGATTCCCGTCGCCACAATCTCGCGGGTCTTGAAGTCGGGCGAGACCCGCAGCACCGCTGTGGATTCGTCCGTCAGAGAATAATGCGGCACTCCGTCTTTATCGCGCAACAGCGGGTCGGCAAAGTTGTAGGTCCCCCGTCCAAAGTAGACGCTGCCGTCCTTGGGATCGAAGGCGACCCCCAGGCCGTCCACCTGATGAAAACTCTCCTTCCAACCGCCGGCGACTTCGATTTCTTCATCCGCCTTGCCGTCGCGGTCGGTGTCGACGATCAGCACGCATCGCGTCTTGCCGACGACGAACACCCCGTCGCCGCGCTCATATCCGGGAGGCGTCAGGTCCATTCCGATCGTTGATCGCAGGCCGGAGGGGTTGTCCCAGAACAATCGGACCGCGTCTTCCAGGCCATCGCCGTCGGAATCGCGCAGATGATAAATCTTGCCGTCGTAGGCGAGGGCCACCAATGTCCCGTCATTGCGGTATTTGACGTTGTTGATGTTCGTCAGCTCGACCGGCAGTTCTCGAACGGTGAAGCCGGGGGCAAACATCTGAACGGGCGGCGGATCTTTGACGGTGATCAACGGCTCCGAGGGTCCGCCGTCATCAGGCGGCAGGGCCGCCTTGAGCGCGGCGTACTTCTTGTCGAGATAACTGCGGACTGACGTGCGTTCCTCGTCATTCAGGACGCGGTTGTAGACGAGGACTTCGGCAAGATCGGTCCGTCCGAAGCCGTCCACCTGCTGGGGACCGGGGCCGTTGTTGTAATACCGCGCGCCCAGCGTCACCTCATCGAAACTCAGCCGCGGGACATCGCGGGGCCGTTCCCCCTCCGAAACGCCATCGACTGCTAAGCGCACGGGACCGCCAGCGTCGGCGCTGATTTCCAGAGTCACCAGTTGGCCGAAGGGCGTCTCGCGCTGCCGGAGGCTTCGCGCCCCGCCAAAGCCCCGTCCCTCGACGTTCAGCGAAGTGAAGCGCGCGCTCGGACCAGGGCCGTGGTCGATCGTCAGGCCGCTCTGGTAGTCGCGCTGGCCGGCGGCATTGAAGGCGAGAAACGCCCGGAAGCCGCCGGCGTTCCCACGGGGCACGGCGACCACGAAGATGGTCAGCCCTTCCAGGTCGAGGCCCTGTTGGACATTCCGAAGATGATCGTCCACCCCGTCGAACCGGACGAGGGCGACCTCACCGGCGACCAGACGGATCGGACGGGCGTCGTCTTTCGGCTGACTCAAGTGCCGTTGATGTCCCGACGCATCCAGCCATCGTTCGACCGATGTTCGATCTGGAGGCGACGCCTCGCCAGCGGCTCGGGCGGCGTCCAGCCAGAGTTGCAATCCCTCCCGGACCTCCAACTCTTTCGCAGCCCACGGCTCAGCCGCAGTCAACATCGGGAGCAACAAAAAGTAAAACCACATTGCAACGGCTGTCGTTCGGAATGCGGTCATTGCTGGTCCAATCCTGCGAGACAAGGAGGGGCACTGGCGGGCTTCATTCTGGTCGGCAATGGCAGATATTGCGACTCTGTCGCAGGCGCTCAGTTTGCCGCAGGCGTCGGTGTGACTCGTGTCGGCTGATGCGCGACGCCGTGCAGTTCGTACCACGCGGCCAGCGGCGCAGCGGTGGTTTTCAGACGGTCGGTGGGGTTCGTAAACGTCGCGCGGCGCGGTGCGCTCAAGGCCGCGAGGGACGCGATGTCGAAGTGTTCGAGCAGTCCGAAACAGAAATACTCGGGCACCTGATTCACGCCGAGGTTGTCTTCGAGCACCTGATGCAGACTGGCGAGCGATTCGCACAGCTCAATGTCCGCGATCGCTTCCGGTTCCAGCGCTGAGGCCACGAGCGTCGCGAGACTGGTCCGCGGACCCACTGCGACCACCTGGGGAGCGCCGTCGGCAAACTCCGCCTGCGCCCAACGGGCGATGGCCGCGATCTGCGTCGCCTGCACGCCGAGCGGGCGGTCGCCCACGCACGCCACCTGCAGCGCGTGCAGAAAGTCCCGATCCGTGATCTTCGACTCGCCCAGGAAGAACGGGTCAAAGGCGATTACTCGATAGCCCCGGTTGAGCCATTCGTCGGCCAGTTCGAGCGGGATCGACTTGCGTCCCCGATCAGCCACGATCAGCACCTGCCCCACCGGCTTGCCGCGCGTCAGCGCGACCGCGGGAACGGTCCATGCTCCGCCGACGCGGAGCCACCAGTGCGTGACCGTTCCGTCGTCGAACGACTGCTCTTCAGTTTCGGGGACGGCCTGGACGATTTCGTGCTGAAAGCGGGTCACTTCCTGCAATCGTTCCCGCTTCTGAGCGGTCCACGTGACGGCGGACTGCTTGTTCGTCGGCAGATCGCCGTCGTGGGGCAACGTCGCCGCCAACTTCAGTGCGAGCGTATGGAAATCCTCGACGTTCTCCGTCGGCAGTTCGACGTGCAGTTGCTCGGGCGTCAACACTTCCTCGTCGCTGGCGATCTCCTTGGGATCGAACGGCTGTCCCGCGAAGAAGTGCTCGCCGAGCATGCGGTAGTATGCCTCCCGGTTGTCCTGCTCGAAATTGTGATCGCCCGGATCGTGGTTGACGTGCGTTTTCAAGTGGCCGGTCTTCCCGTACAGGGCGAAGATCGGCCGCGCGGCCTCGACGAGCGGCGGCAGGGCATGCTCGGCCTTGAAGCAGCAATTGTCCTGGGCATTGTAGGTCAGCAGCGTCGCGCGCGGGGCCATCAGCGCAGTGAGCTGCGCGTAGTCGGCCGTGGTCGTCAGATCGACCGGGGTCTGTTCGCTGTCGCCCAAATCATGGCCGTTCCGGGCACGCGTGCGAATGCTCGAGTACCCGGCGACCGGATTGGACAGCGCGACGCGCGGGTCGAGCGCGCTGATCACAATCGTCTGCCAGCCGCCCCCCGACAGCCCCGACACGGCCACCCGCTGCGGATCGGCGTGCGGGTGCGCCAGCAGCACGTCCAGGCCCTTCGACATCGCCAGGTAGAACGGGGCGAGGCCGCTCGTCCCGCAGAGGTCGAGCTGGTTCATCTTGTAATGCCCGTAGTTCTCGTGACGCAGTTGCCCCATGCCGAGCCATTCGAGATTCAGCACCACCATTCCGCGTTTGGCCATGTTGATGCAGCGAATCTGCTTGTACTTCGCCGCCTTGCCCAGCGAATCGTGCCCGTTCACGGCAAGGCCGACCGCCACCCGGCCGCTCAGTTCCTCCGGTTCGTACAGCAGCGCGGGAATCCACATACCGGGGACGGCCTCATACCGCAGTTTTTGGATGTTGTAGCCGGGGCCGCCGTCGATCGTCTCCAGCCATTCCACATTCGCCGGAGCATCGCGCCACGCCGCCGCCTCGCCGCGAAAGACCACCCGGGCGAGCGTGTCGCGCCGCATCCGGTCGGCATGGGGCAGCCACTCGGCGACGCTCTTCACATCGGGCATGGGCGGGACGCGGCACTCGACGTAGGCCATCACTTCCCGCAAAGGCAGCGTCGGCTCGATGAGCGGCCGTTCCAGCGCCGCCTTCACATCCAGCTCGTCCGCCGCTGGCAACAACGAACACGTAAACAGCACCGTGGCGAGACACGAGACGATCTCAAAGCGCATGGCTGGCTTTCGGAGGCAAGAACAGACGTCTGGCACGTTATAAACGTCGACCTCTCCGAATCGCCAGTCACGACGCGCGGGAGATCTCGCGGCCTGAACAACCTCCGTTCACAATTCGATACTTCCACCGATCGGTTTCCTGAGCAGCAGGTCGCTCGTTTGAGGAGCTGTTGGTCGCACTTGGTAGGCCGGCCTGAAATCCTGCTGGACGTGCCGCGTTATGACTTCAAACGGCAACATGTGTACGAGCTGTCGCAGCCGCTTCCACTGACTGGCATGGACGCACTGAACTTCACCGCCCGGTTCGATAATTCGGCGAAGAATCCAGCCACTCCGGACCCTTCGCAAACCGTCACCTGGGGCGATCGGACCTGGGAAGAAATGGCCATTGCTTTCTTCGAGGTCGCTGTGCCGCGCGACGGACCCGCGGAGGCCGATCCGCAGCGCAACAAGCAGAAGCTGATCGTCAAATCGGGTTCCGAGCGGAGCGAACCGGCCAGCGGTGGCGAGGAGTCTGCCGGGCGTCGCCTAGTTCTTCTTCGCGTCGTATTCCTGCCAGAACTCCGCGGCGGTCTTGTCGGCGAGCCAGGTGCTTTTCGCATCCTGTTGGAAACCGATGCGTGCGAGCTTGGGAAACGCGCGGAGGAACTCAAAGTTGGTCGCGTTCGGCGGAAGCGTGATGTTCTGAAGTTCTTTGCAATCCGCGAGGGGCGAGAGGTCGGTGATCTCTTTGCAGCCAATCAGCCTCACAGAAGTGAGAGGCATTCCGCGCAGGACCGCGAGATCCTTCACAGTGGTCCCCATGATCTGCAAATATTCGAGCGGCATCCCCTCCAGCGGACTCAGGTCGGTGACCTTGGTGTTGACGACCGAGAGTTTCTTAATCGCCATGCCGCGCAGGGGGGTGAGGTCCGTGACGGCAGTGGCCCCGATGTTGAGATCGCTGATCGGCGTGCCCTTCAGGATCGTGAGGTCGTCGATGGCTGCGTTACTGAGGTCAACCTGCCAGGTGCCGTCGGGCAGTCGATGAACACTCTTGATCGCGATGCCCGATTCGCGCAGCGTTCGCAGCCAGGCTTGTGCGTCGTATTCCTTCCAGAACTCCGCGGGGGTCTTGTCCTCCGCGAAGCTGAGGCGTTCGAGTTTGGTGAAGGCGCGGAGGAACTCGAAGTTCTTCGCGTTGGGTGGAAGAGTGACGATCTGGAGCTCCTTGCAATCCGCGAGGGGCGAGACGTCGGTGAGCGCGGTGCAGCTACTGAACGCCGCCTCAATCAAAGGCAACGATATATTTGACGCACAGGTTGACGCCGGCCAATCGGACACGATACCCTCTCCGGCATGTCGGGCCCTTCTGATAAACCAGAATTCCCAGCGCTTTTGCCAATCGGCCGCCATCCGATGTCGCTCGACGACATTGAGACAAGTTGCGTCGCCGCCTTCCCGCTCTCTGAGACCCGCGCCAAGATCATGGCGGGCCTGCGGACCATCGCTGACCGGCTGGTACAATTGGAAATTCAGGGCGAATTGTGGATTGACGGCAGCTTCCTAACCGAAAAAATTAACGCGGACGATTGCGACCTGGTGCTGCGGACTCGCGGCGAGTTTTACGACGCTGCAACCGAGGAGCAGCAGGCGGCCATCGACTGGGTGCTCGCCAATCTGAAAGAAGAACTAGACTGCCACAGCTTTGGTTTCTTCGAGTATGATGAAGCGGACGAGAACTACTGGATCGGCCATTACGACTACTGCTACTGGATGAGGCAGTGGGGGTTCAGTCGCAAGAACGAATACAAGGGCATCGCCGTCTTCGATCTGCGACAATCAGCCTCTGAGCAGGAGGTGAAAGAGAATGAGCCTGCTGCTTGAACTTCAAGAGAATCTGCGAGACACCAGCGCCGCCATTGCCAAGCATGAACAGGCGATGTCGAAGAGCCGGTCTCCGTCGCTGGCGGCTGGTCTTCGTTCGCTGCAAGCGCGTCAAAAGCAACTTGAATCTCAATTCGTTGCTGCTGCAAAACGTGTCGGCATCGACGTGTGCAGCTATCGCATCTTCACTGAAGATGGTGCTGATTCGCTTCGGGCCATCGCCTTGTGCAACGCGCTGGAGGCATTCCAAAACGCATTCTCAGTGGTGCATGACGCCACGCGGAGGGGGCCACGCACGAAGGCAAGCCTTGCACCGGAAACGAAGGATGAATCCGAGTTTAACTTCGGATACGCCTTTAGTGGATCGGTCGGCATCGTTCTCACATTGAGTAACGAACAGATGGTCTTGGATTCTGCCTTAGACACCACGATGGACTCCGTGATGGGTCTGGCGAGGTCACAAACGACCGAAGATGTTTTGGCCCAAAGCCGCTTCCTTGGCGCTGCGGCCGTAAGGGCAATGCACCAATGGGCAACAGCCCACATCGCCCACGGGATCGGCGTCGATCTGAAATGGATTCGCGGAAACGAGGAAAAGTCGCGGCTGATGCTTCAGCTTCCGCAATTGAAGGCGCTTGCCGCGACCTTATTCGACGCAACGGAAGACGTGACCGATACAGTCACTTTGCGGGGCGTGCTGGTCGGCACTGAAACCGAGACTTCCCGACGATTCCACTTCAAGACCGAGAGCAACGAGGATCTCCGCGGGGCCTATTCTCCGAGCGCCATTTCACAGGCGCGACCAGCATCGACACCGGCCCGATACGAGGCAACCTTCGAGCGCAAACTCAAGAAGGTCATGGCCACCGACGCGGAACTGTCGGCGACGTACTACTTGGTGAAGCTAACGCCGATCACTTAGGCGGCTTGCGCTTCTCCTGTTTGCCCTCTTCGTACTTGGCGAGTTTCTTGTCAAGTTCCGTCTTTGGAACCGTCAGTAACTTCTTGGTGAGCGACTCAAACGCTCCATATTCTGGCGGTTTCTTAGGCTGGTTCGGCTGCCGTTTTGCCATCCGTGTCCCCGATCAGCTTGGCGTACTCCAGTCGCTTGCCCACGATGGATTGTAGCACCTTCGCGAACCGGCCGAAATCTTTGATCGTCCGATTGTTGAACCGGAACGCCTGCTCGTCGAGATATCGGAAGAGGTGGAACGGCTCGACAGAGATATACGTTCCCTTCAGCGCCCGCTTGAGCAGTGACCAGAAGTTTTCAAGCCCGTTCGTCGTCACCTTGCCGTTGACGTAGGCCACGGCATGATCGACGAACTTGTGGATGTAGTCCGGGTCGAGATTGGTGTAGGACGCCAGCGAGTCGGTATGCAGTTCGGCACCGCGATACACGTTCGCCCGGACCTCCGCGTGGATCGTCATCCGCTTGGTGTTCGGGATGTGCTTCACGCGAACCGACTTGGTCTTTCCGTCTTCTCCGCGCTCAAGCAGGCCCATCACGATTTCCTTCCCGGTCGATCCGGTTCCCTTCACCTTGCGCTTGCCCTTGTGCATGTTCCGGGCTTTGCCGCCGATGAAAGTTTCGTCGGCTTCAACGGTGTTCTTCATGAACCCGCCACCTTCCGACTGCATCGCAAGGCGAATCCGGTGGAGCATGAACCACGCTGACTTTTGCGTGACGCCAAGATCGCGGGCCAGTTCGTGCGAACTGATTCCGTTTTTGCAGTTCGCGATCAGCCACACCGCGGGCAGCCACTTGTCGAGACCGAGCGGCGAATCCTCAAAGATCGTTCCGACCTTGATTGAAAACTGCTTCTGGCAGCCCTTACAGTGCCACAGGCGACGGGTCTTGACGAACCCCAGCTTAGAGCATTGGCATCGCGGGCATTTCACTGCTCCATCGGGCCACCGGAGGTGCGACATGAATTCATGGCAGGTGTCCGGGTGCGAGAAGTAGGTGATGGCTTCAAGCAGGGTCGTCGGGAGGGGGGTCGCGTTGCTCATGCCTCCATTCTAACGTCCGCTACCTGTGTGTCAAGTATATCATTGCCCAATCAAAGGCATGCCGCGCAACACGGAAATGTCAGTCACATTGGTGTAACTCAGATCCAATCGTTCGAGCGACAAGCCCTGCAGCGGCCTCAGATCGCTGACCTGGGTGCGGAACAGCCTGAGTTCCTTGAGCGGCATGTCCCTGAGCGGTCCCAAATCGGCGATCGGCGTATGGCTGAGCTGGAGGTATTTGAGGGGCATTCCGCGTAATACCGAGAGGTCCGTGATTTGAGTTTTCCAGAGCCCCAGTCTCTCGATCGGCATCCCTCGGAGCGTGCTGAGATTGGAGACGTCGGCTCCCGTGAGATCCAGATCCCACAAGCCGTTATCCAGTCGACGCACGGCTTGGGGCTTGATCCCCGATTCGTGAAGCCTGCTGACCCAAGCGTAATGCTCCCAGAACTCGGCGGCCGTGGAGTCGGGAACGCCGTTGAACAGTCGAAATCCCAGCCGCTTGAGTTTGGGCAGCTTGCGCAGCGCTTCGACATTCCGCGCATGGACCGGCACGGTGACCATTTCCAAGGTCGGAATCTCCGCGAGCGCGGCGACATCGGTCAGGTTCTGGCAGCCGTCGAGATAGAGCTCGCGGAGCGGCAACGTCGTCAGCGGCGAGACGTCCGTGAGCTTCGAGCAGTTGTTCAAATAGAGGCGCTGAATGGACATTCCGCGCAGCGGGCTCAAATCGGCGACGGAATCGCTGGTAATGCTGAGCTTCTCCAGCTTCAGGTCGCGAAGGGGCGTCAGATCCGCAAACGGACAACGGTGGAGGTCGAGTTCGATGATGGGCATGCCCTTGAGGATCGAGAGGTCGCGCAACGGCTGGTCGCGAATGTCGAGCGTATAAGTCCCGGCAGAGTGCTTTCTAAACCCGAACGTGATGCCCTTCACCCGCAGTGCCGCGAAGAAGGCCTGCTCGCGGTCCCACTCTTGCCAAAAGATGTCCTTCGATCCGGTGCCCGCGTAGCCCATGCGGTTCATGATCTCCGCCCCGAGTTGGCGCAGCTGGGGATGATCGCGCAAGGCGCCGATGGCTTCGTAATCTTTCACGGGCAGGTCGCGATAGTTGTCGGGTAGCTGTAGGTTTTCGAGCGTCTTGATGTCTGCGAGCACCGCGTAGTTACGCGCCTGGGCGCAACCCCACAGGCAGAGTTCCTTCAGCGGCTTGCCGCGCAGGACTTCCAGGTCGGTGAGGCGACTGTGCTGCAGGTAGCACTCCTCCAGCGGCATCTGGGCGAGCGGCAAAAAGTCCAGCACCGGCGCCCACGAGAGGTCGATACTCTTGATCGGCATCCCGATGAGCGGCGAGAGGTCGGCGACTCGCGTCCCGTAAAGATTCAAGTTCTCCAAGGGCATCTTCCGGATCGGGTTCAGGTCGCTGACCGGACAGTGCTTGAATTCGAGCCTTTTCAGACGCAGCGCACTCAGCGCGGTGAGGTCGGACACCCGGCTGCTGGAGAGATCCAGCTTCTCCAGCGTCAGCATTTCACTCAGCGGTGTGAGATCGACCACGCTCGTTTCGCTGAGGTTCAACTCGGTCAACTCGTGCCCGCGCAAATGGGATAGATCAGTCAGCTCCTGGCATTGGGAAAGGTTCAGCGCTGCGAGCGGCGCACCTGTGAGAGGAGTCAGGTCGAGCACTTTGGTGTCGCTGAGGTCGAGCGCGAGCCGGCCGTCCTCTCGAACAGTGAGTCGCTTTTCCAGCGAGTTCTCGGCAGAAATGGAGAGGTCTTTGAGCCGCGCGAGCCAGTATTCGACGAGATGCTTGTTCTCCTCGCCCAGCAGCCGTGCCACGGGCATCAGTTCCGCGGCGGGGCGCTGCTGCCGCTGCATGGCGACGTGGAGTTTCGCGAGACTTTCGCGGGTGAGCTGGCCGTCGTCGTTTGGTTTCGCCGCGAGCAATTCGTCGCAGAGCTTCGCCGAAGCCTCAGCGCGCGCGAGGCCGGGTTGCACGCGCAGGGCTTCGCGGTAGATCGCGGCGGCTTCGGCGAGCTTGAGCTGGCACTGGAGCAGATCGCCCTTGGCCACGAGAAACTCTGCCGCGTCGGGCCGCAGCTTCACGGCGTAGTCGAGCTTTTCGACGGCCTCGTTAAACTCCTCCTTCGCCGCGAGGGCCCGCGCCTGCTCGGCAAACGCCGGGGCGGTCGCGCGCAATTCATCGAGCGCGGCAACGGCACGTTGTTCCTGCAACGTGGCCTGTTTCGCCGCCAGATCCGCACGCGCCGCCTCGGAATTCGCACGCACCGCCTGCCAGGTGCTGGCCGCGATGCCAATCACGAGCGACGCCACAATCGTGGCGCCAGCGGAGAGAGCGAGTTTTTGTCGCCGACGGAGTTCCTCGGCGCGAACCTGGGCATCCACTTTCGCCAGTTCCGTTTCCCGCAGCTTGGATTCGACCGATTCCAGGTAACCCGAGACGCGCTCGGCGAGCACGCTCGCATTGCGCGGTCGTTCCTGCGGTTCCAGCTCCAGGCAATGCTTCGCCAGGGCGATCAGGTCAGCGTCCGCCCCGCAGGTGTCCAGTCGCTCAAAGCAGTCACCCAGTTTTCCGCGTGAGGCCAGCCGAAAGACCTGGGTTCCGTCGTCGCCCACATACGGCGGCTTGCCGGTCAGGATCTCACACAGAATCGCCCCGAGGCCGAAGACGTCGGCCCGCTCGTCCATGTGGTCGATTTCGCCCAGGGCTTGTTCCGGCGGCATGTAGGCCGGCGTCCCCATCACGCTTCCCATCTGCGTCTGCGAACCGAGACTGCCGATCGATCCCGGCGGATCGCTGCCGACGCCGCTCCGCAGCGTCTGGATGATGCTCTGACCCTGCTGCTGGCGATGAGACATCGTCTCGTCTGCGACGCCACCGGAGGAAAGCACCTTGGCCAGTCCCCAGTCCATGACCTGCACTTCGCCAAATGCCCCGACCATGATATTGGCCGGCTTCAGGTCGCGATGGATCACGCCGCGACTGTGGGCGTAGGCCATCGTCTGACAGATCTGCTGGAAGATCCCGAGGAACTTGCCCCGGTCGGCGACCGGTTCGGCCCGATCGGCCAGCAGCTTGGCGAGCGTCTCCCCTTTGACCAGCTTCATGCTGAAGAACGGCCGCCGGTCGGCGAACTGGCCCAGTTCATACACGGGCGCAATCCCCGGATGCTGCAACTGGCCCCCGATCTGCGCTTCCTCGATGAACCGCTGGACGACCTCCGGTTTGTCCTTGTGCGCATCCAGCAGCACCTTGATTGCCAGGTCGCGGCCCAGATCGGTATCGCGGCCCTTCAGGATCGCCCCCATTCCGCCGCGCGCAATTTCGCCCTGCAATTGGTAGCGGCTGTCGGAATCGCGGTCGGGCATCTCGGCCGACTTCGGCCGCACGATGGGATCGTTGCCGTGTTCCACCGAGTCCCGCAGCGCGACGCGGGGCAGAGCCATGGTTTGGCCGAGGTTTTTCAACACGCTGTGACCGGCGTTGCCAACGACGACCGCTTGATCCTTGCCAAAGGCCGGGGCCAGCCCGGCTTGCAACACGGCCGCCAGATCGTGGCCCGCGGCATCGGGAACGAGCGTGGCATCCAGTTCCGCCGCGGGTCGCTCCAGAAAGCTGCCGGCTTGCTGATGCGACCGCAGGAGCTGCTCGACCTGCTGGCGCAACTCCGGATCGGCGCCGCAGGCGGACTCCAGAAATGCCGCCCGTTGTTCTGCCGAATCGATCTCCAGGGCGGCCAGAAACAGGGAGTCGAGCTGCGGTGCTTTGTCGGTCACGGTGAACTCCGGAATGGCCGCTTGTCGTTCGTTTCTTCTTGGGCTCGAACTCCAGTGCGAAAACCGCGGCAGAAACCCCTCACGGTTTTTCCCACTTTTCGTGCGTGGCTCCGATTACTCATCAGGCCCTGACAACTGGACATGCAGCCAGGCTCGTGCGAAAGCCCAATGCCTCTCAGCGGTTGCGACCGACACTTTCATGGCTTGTGCGGCTTCCGGAATGGTCAATCCGGCAAAATACCGGAGCTTCACCAGCCGGGCCTTATGGGTTCTTGTCCCTTCGGGTACTTCACCCGCCGCCACCGCCACGCCCAGATCGTCGCGGCCGTCGAACCAACACCGCACAACGTCGGCATCGGCCGGCGCACGCTTCGGGGCCTTCGTGGAACGCAGGGCCGGTGCCTTGGTGCCGCCCTTGATCGGGAAAATCGACCAGCCGAGTTCGCGATATCGCTGAGCGTCGGCGAGCAAGTCAATCGCCATTTCTGCGGACTGACCACCAGGAACCGGACAAGTTCGGTTTTTCGATTCTGCGGCGACGACGTCGAACCTGTCGGGTTGCCTGTAATCGCTCACGCGAGCACCGCCGATCCGGCCCGATATTTCCACTCCGGCAAGACACTGGCGAATGGGTTGTTCTCGGCCGACGCAGCCCGCGGTTTGTGCCAGACCAAATCTGACGGATCGACGTCGTCGAGACTCAGGCACCATCGCAGGTAATGCCGATTGTCAGCAGCTATTGCCGTGCGGAAGTTTTCCGGGAATTTTCCCGTTTGCCGGCGTATTCATTGGCGTCTGCGAGTGCGCCAAGGATGTCGTAGAGGGTAGCAATGCGCAAGCCCGTTCCCCGCAAAGCGCGAACGCGCTCCGCGATCTTCTTCGGCGCAGCGTTCACTCCACAATCCTCGATTGCCTGCCGAACGAACGCCACGTCTTCGGCCTTGAAGTTTGTGAGTGTTGGGCGTTCCGTGCGTTTGGTCGTTGTTTCAGTCACGGGAGGTGAAAAACGATCCCTGACGGCTGCTCCGATCCCAAGCAATTCATCGCACGCATCCCGGATATGTTTCTTATGCCACTCCAGCCTTGAAGAGAAACTATCATCGGCGTGCCCATTTTCCCATGCGTCATCGCTGCCAGCTTCTGAATCTAGGAGTTGCCTCAGGCAATCATGCTCCGATGTGCATTCCAATGGGTCTTCGCGCGAACGCACGATCTGAGCCGCGTCGGTGAAGATCTTCGCCCACTCAGCGCAGAGCGATTCGAGTCGATCGCGGATTCTGTCGGCGAGTTCTGGCGAGCAGTAGACCGACAGTTTCGCGTGAAGGGAACCTGCCCCCGCAAGCGCTGTCAACCGCTCCATCGTGGCGCTATTGAACTCTCCCGGCGCTATAAGCCAAGTCCGAACCTCCCACGGCCCGCGCTCGCACCTGAGTTCATACTCTAGTGACCGCAGTTCATGCCGAATAGCGGATAGTGTGTCGGCCGGACTCATGCCGTCCCCTTCCACCAAGGGACATTCCACGAAAGAAGAGAACGCGGGAGGCGGCGTGGATCTCCTCGTCGTCCTCAGAATGCTCGGATTCGTCGTCGCGCAGGTCCGCCAGTTTTCGCCGGAGCCTGGAGAAAGCTAGGCCGCCCAATCCGCGCACAGCACTTCCGCCTGCTCCAGCACCAGCTTGGTCGCGGCAGCTTCGAGGTCCGGCGGGTAGCCGTGCTTTTTCAGAATGCGGCGGATCATCGTGCGGATCTTGGCGCGTGTGGTTTCTCGGACGGTCCAGTCGATCGTCACACTGCTCCGCACGCTGGTGACGAGTTCGGCAGCGATGACCTTGAGTTCGTCGATTCCCATCGCCTGGACGGCGCTGTCATTCATGGCCAGCGCCTCGTAGAAGCAGATTTCGTCGTCACTCAGTCCCAGTTCTTCGCCACGGCGGCTGGCGGCCTGCATTTCCTTGGCCAGTTGAATCAGTTCGTCGATGACTTCCTGCGTGGCGATCGCGCGGTTGTGGTAGGCGTTCTTGAGCGCGCCCTTGAGGCACGCCCGCTCGGCCGCTGAATACTTGCCGAGTTGCTGGGTCGTGAACTTGAGCAGCACCTCGGCGACGCACAGCGGCGTCTCCGGTGGCTTTCCAGTGCTGGTCTCAGCCGACTGGCCCCGCTCGATTTGAGCGAGCAGTTCGCCGTATCGCCGTTTGGACTCGGCAGAATCGTAGACGCCGAGATAGACCGGCTTGCGGTCGATGTAGGTGACGGCTTGGCCGCTGCCGGCATGGAAACCGTACTTCGGGACGGCAGGCTTTCCTCGTGACATTCGTTCACCCCTTAGCCCGGTTTTGGGCCGTTTGTCAGTAGAATCTACTGACATAACTCGGGGTTCCGCACCTCATCGCCACCTTGGCGATTCGTCGTAAGCCTTGCCAGCGTAAGACATTGCCCAGGACAGGAATCGAACCTGCACGGTATTACTACCACTAGGTCCTGAAGCAAGTCGCACGGTATCGAGAACCGGCGAAAACGACTGCATTTATAGGATAATACCGAGTTTCTGCAGTGTCGCAAGTCATCGCATTCAATAGCAGGAATTCGTGGTATTCGGGGGATAACGTGGTAGGAAACGTGGTAGTGGAGAAAGCGAAGGCCCGGAGGGTCGCTATCCCTATCGGACGGCCTGCGCGATGCTGACTACAAGCGCCAGTATTGCCACGAGCGCGGCCGCGCCCGAAGCGTACAGGGAATAGAGGGCGAGTTCATTGGCCCGCGTCGAAAGCGCATTGGCCATCGCGGCTTGGTTGTTGGCCTCCGCGGCTTGGGTATTCGCCGCCGCAGCAAGCTGGTTTGATTCTCTCGCGTGCCGCTCGCTCAGTGTGGCAGCGTCTGCGGCGGACAGCTGCGCGCTTGCAAACCGTTCGGCTTGGGTAGGCATATTGAGCGCGAAGCAGAGCGCCGATTCTTTCTCCGGGTGGTCGACGAACCACTTCACATATCCATCCCGGTCGTTATCGCCACCAAAACGACGACGAAAGGCCAGGAATTCCTCGTCAGTCATCTTGAATACGATTTCTCGCAACTCTGTGTGAATCATGGCCTATTATCCGCGTCACCTGTGGAAACGAAACCGCCCCGGCAGCATACACCGCCGGGGCGTCGGAGAGTCAATCGTTCAGCCCCGGCAGCCACCACGGCCACCGGGGCGTTGGTCATCGAACGTCAGCCGGTCAATCCGGCGTCATCAATGATCGGCAGCCCCAGCAAGCCGCCGGTGTCCCGCGCCCGCTGTTCGCACACGGCTGCGATCCGCTTGTAGCAGTCCAGGCAGATCAGGGACGGCGAACCATTCCGTTCCACCAGATGCGGACGGACGGCCTGCACGCCGACGTGGTCCATCGTCGCCCCGCAGCACGGGCATTCATCGCTGACGGCCAGCAACTGGAGAGTCAGGCGATAGTGGGCGCGCGTCCGCTTCTCGGACTGCTGCCGCGCTTCGGCCCGTTGGGCACGGACGGAAAGCTGCTTGGCCCGCTGTTGGGCCTTCTCGTCGATGGTGAGGGTCGCGCTCACTGCGCACCCCCTTTCGCCAGCCAGTCGGCGAGCAGCACCGTCAGAACGGCGATCAGTTCGCCGGGCGGTTTGCCGCCCTCGATGCGCCGCAGCACACCGGGCGGGAAGTAGATCGTGCGCGGGACGAGACCGTCACGAACCGGGCGTGCGGAACGTGTCGCGGGGCGCGCGTGCCCCTTGGGAACGTGGGTTTGCATAGCAAACCTTTCCAGGGAAGACCCGTGCAGGCGCTCTAAGGTGGCTTGGACCACCCGCCGTCGTTACCGGTCCGGCACACCTACACGGGCCGTTATGTTCCCTTAAGAGCCAAGAGGGTTTTAGACCAAGCGCCGCCGACCACGACGAAGAGGGTTCGGACAGGCGTTCTAGATGCGGCCCACCATACCGTCCCGCGCAATGTCGTCAAGGGATTTCTGGCGGGGCCTACGGATTGTGGTCGCAATGTGCGGGGGTACAATCCCAGCCGTCGATCACTTCCCCTCACTCTGGAGCCACGCCATGAAAGCAACGCCTCTTTCAATCGCGCTCGTTCTCGCCGGCACGGTCCTTGGCGCGGTCCTCACGGCCAGCGTCGGGCAGCCGGTTGCCGCGCAGGTCGCGACTGCCACTGCCCCGAATGTCGTCTCGTTCAATCCGGGGACTTTTCAGGTCTCGTCCTACGCGGCGCAACAGGGCGCGGGAACCTTTGGCCACGGCTGCTACGTCATCAACACCACGACGGGCGAACTCTGGCACGCCCGCTCCGGCGGGAAGACGGAGAAGGTGTCGGCGCGTTTGCCGTGACGAACTGCTGCGCCTTGCCGCGGAGTCCGCGAAGAAACCGTCGCGGCGGAAGTAGCAGTCACTTCGGCATCTCTCATCCCCCCGAGAAATGGCGTTTTGCGAAGCATTCGCCGATCAGCATGGTCGCTAATTGACCACCTGCCGTGAGAAACCACGCCGCAAGTGCAATGGCCTCGATATGGCCGGCCATTGGTATCCGCTTTGCGTGGCAGTAATTACTTCCGGGTGTACCGAGCCGACAACACCACGGGGACGAGTCATCCATGAGTGCCTACACTGCCCATGACCACCACTGACCATGATTTTCCACGCGGCCTGGGCTTCGAGACATTCGACGATTTGATTCAAGCCTCGGAAACCATCGTCTCACCCGTCGGATTATGGTATGTCACGCATCGCTCGGATGACCAATGGGCGGCGTGGCCCTTCCCGGCATACGACGACGTTAACCTGTTTAATTCCTACAAGGATGCCTGTGAGTTCGTCACCGCAAGGTCACACTCCTGTTAGGAACTATGCGTGGTTCGCATCGTGATAAAGAAGCCTACCGATGGTGACATCCCCACGGCTGATGTTGTCCACCTGATCGACCCGACTCGAAAATGGTCCTGTCAGATCGGCTCGCTGTCACCGAGCAGCGTCGACGCGAAGGCGGTGTCAGCGAAGAGCATTACCGTTCTTGAGATTTCCGTCGATTCGTCGAACGCTGATGAGGTCCGGCAGTGGATGGAGCGTATTGAGCGGTTGCGGCCGACGCGATGAACGGCTTTGACGAACCGATGCGGTAAATAAGATCGCCGCGCCAATGAACGCCTACGCTGCGATTGCAGCCACGTTGCCGCCGGGATGACCTGAGTATCGTCCGACAGCCCGAAAGCGTCTCCTGCGCGATCCAACTGCGGCAGCGTTCCGAACGTCAGGTTCGCTGAGTTGAACTGCGTGACGACTTCCGTCGGATTGCCCTCGATGTCCAGTCCGGTTCGCTCCCCCTCCCGCCCGCTGTCATGAGCGTCTCGTCCGTTCGGCACACCGATTGCTTTGGGGGAATCGCAACTGACATCGCAGCTGAAACTTTTTGTGCTTGGTCACTTTTCGGCCGATGTGGTCGGCCGATCGTCAACCCACTGCTTGCTCACCCGCCTTCGAGTCGGCCGGTAAAACTCCTTCTTGATTGTTCACGGAGCGAACGATGGCGAATGCCAAGGATAAATATCCAGGTTTGATCCCGGCCGCGTTTCTGGTCGGACTTATCGTTGCCATTCCCGCCTCGCTATTGGTGACGCTGGCTGCCTACAGCGCCACCAGCAATCCCGCATACGCCGCCCGGATGGCGTTGGGCAGTGGACTTGTGCTGTTAAGCGGCGTCTCCCTCTGGGCGTGGTACGCCATGCTGCTGGAGTTCAATTCGGAACGCCACCAGAATCGACTGGATTTCGACAATGACCATCGCTATTGAACGGCCCGGCGTTCTGACGACAACCGCAGGTGATGTGAGCGCCCCTGCGGGGAGGGGCTGCCGTTATCCCCAACGGCAGCCCCTCCTGTAGATTTCCAACTGTTATCGAGGATGTCGTGAGACGTTGAACATGCCCTGACGCTGAGGCGACGCCTCAGCGTTCCTGGTTGGGCCGGCCGCAGTTGTTACCCTGCCTGCGGCCGGTCCAGTTTTGACTCAATGCGGGCCGGAAAGTTGCGAAGTCATGAGCGAGCCAGTGCAACGCCTCTGC
>JAWXBB010000478.1:0-12870 GCA_034439795.1 Planctomycetaceae bacterium
AGGTCTAGCGTTGTAATGCGCTATCCGTTGTGGTGCTGGCGCGAGTAGCACCCCGCGACTGGTGGTTCAAACGCTAGACCTGAAATGGAAACGCTCTAATGGCTGAGAACCCTCCGGGTTCATCAGAAGACCAACCTACTCCTGACCCGGCTGCCCGAAATCTCCCTCAGCTACTGCCCTGTCGGCTGCGTTGGCCCCGGAACTGCAGGCGCTTTCGCTCCGGGCGGCGCGGCGGGACTCTTCGGCAAAGCCTCTTGCAGCTTGGCGCGGCCGTAGTTCGTCCAGCCCCAATACGCGCCGTACAGCACGCCGCCGATGAGGCCCAGGTACACCAGCAGCGTCACCAGGCCCATCGCGCCGCTCGTCATTCCCTTGAACCGTTTCTTGACCTTCCACCAGAATTCCTGCTTGCCGTACGAATCGTACAGCTTCTTCGCTTCGCTCCCCTTCTTCTCCGTCCGCTGCTTGATGAGCAGGCCCTGAATGATCTTCTCGAACTCCGGGAACTGCGCCAGCGGCACGAACGCATCGGCGGCGGCTTTCTTCGCCTTCGCAGTGTTGTCGATCGCCCCCGCCCGGATGGCGGTGAGCACCTGCTGCGTCGACCAGTGAGAGACCGCTCGCCGACCTTCTTTGTTCTTGTACTCGATCGTCCACTCACCTTTGGGGCCGGGCGCGGTGCCCGGTGCCGCAGCGGCCGGTTTGGACGTCGCCTGCGGGGGCGCGATGACCTTGGGCATGCTCCGTGCCGCCGACGATGCGCTCGCCACCACGAACTTGTCCGGCGCGTCGATGAAGCTCAGCGAGGGGTTCTCGAAACCGAGTCCGCTGAGCGTGCGGATCACTTCGCCGAAGTCCTTGAACCGCTGGTTGGGATCTTTGGCAATCATCTTGCCGACGACCAGGTCCAGTTTGTCGGGAATTTCGGGATTGAATTTGCGGAGCGGAGGGGCTTGCGACTTCTCCTTGGCAAGCAGCACTTCCATCGCGGAGTTGCCGGTGAACGGCAGTTGGCCCGACAGGAAGTGATACAGCGTCACGCCCAGGGCGTAGATGTCGGACCGGCCGTCGACGTGCTTGGCGTTGCGGGCCTGCTCGGGGGCCATGTAATACGGAGTCCCCAGTCCGGTGCCGCTCTGCGTCATCGACATCTCTTCGTCGTCGAGGGCCTTCGCGAGTCCGAAGTCCGAGACCTTCACCTGTCCGCGGCTCGTGAGCATGATGTTGTCGGGCTTGACGTCGCGGTGGACCATGTTCATGCGGTGCGCCGTCTCCAACGCTTCTGCAGCGCGGAGCGTGACGTGGACGGCGTCGCCCACCGACAGCTTCTCCAGCTGGTTCAGCCAGTCCTGCATGCTCTTGCCGTCCACCAGCTCCATCGCGACGAAATACACGCCTTCGGCTTCATCGACGGCGAACACGCGGACGGCATTGGGGTGGTCGATCTTCGCCATCGCGCGGGCTTCGCGGTAGAAGCGCTTGACGAAGTCCGCCTTTTCGGTGAGGTGCTTGGCGAGCACCTTCAGCGCAGCCGGGCGGTCGAGGCTGATCTGATGCGCGAGAAACACCTCGCCCATCCCCCCCTGGCCGAGTTTTTTGACGATCCGGAAATCGCCCAGTTGTGAGAGGCCGTTTGGTCCGACTGGTGCGCCCACGGCAGGTGCTTTCGAGGAAAAGGGAACGGTGGTCGACGAGCGCCCGGCTTGCGTCCTGGCCGGCGGCGGAAGTGTATGCGGCGGGGGCACAACCGTGGCGTCGAGCGGGGCGGCGGTGGTCTCCGGCACGAACGTGGCATCGGCCCCGGGGACGTAAGCCTGCGTGGCATCGAGCGGTTTCGGCGTCGGGCGCGGTGCGTTCGGAGTCGCCATCGGAATACTCCCCGGAAGAACCGAAATGATCTCCGTCCCGAATCTCAACTCTGGCTGCGGCGACTCTCCGGTGCGGACGACGAATCAAAAGAAGTGCGAGGAACCGGATCGGCAGCGCAACCAACCGCGAGATCTCAGACTGTCGCAGCGATCGCCACGACCACCCGCGACTCGGTGCGGAAGACGGCACGTCGGTATTATGGCCGCGTCGATGGTCGCCCGGCAATTCGGAATCGGCCCGCGAACTTGCAATTCCGAATGAGTGTCCCGGCTAACTTGACCCGTGTGATGGGGTGGGGGACGATGCCCCACCGACGAAAACCTCCCCGAGCGGTTCTCATGACAGACGCGGTTTCCATCACGGTTCGGCCGGCGACGATCGACGACATCGCGGCGCTGGACCGGTTCATTCAGCCGTTCATCGTGCAGGAACGGCTGTTGCCGCGGACGCACGACGAGCTGCGCGAGCTCGCCGAAGACGGCTTCATCGCGCTCGCCGACGGCCGCATCGTTGGTTTTGCGGCGCTCGAAATCTATTCGACCAAGCTCGCCGAGGTCCGCAGTCTGGCGGTCGATCCGGCGTATCAGCGGCACGGCATCGGAAAGGCGCTGGTGGACGCCTGCCTCAGCCGGGCCCGCGAACGGCACGTGTTCGAGGTCATGGCGATCACGTCGTCGGAAGAGTTCTTCCAGAAATGCGGCTTCAACTTCACGCTGCCTGGCGAGAAGAAGGCGCTGTTTTTGCAGACGCGCGAGAGGTACTGAACGCACAGGAAGCCCAGGGATTGCTATCCCTGGGCTTCTTACAGCGCTCCCGCGAGTTGCAGGAAGTTCTTCAGCAGGTTGATGCCGTCTTCCGTGAGAAAACTCTCCGGATGAAACTGCACGCCGTGGATGGGATATTGGCGGTGGCGCAGCCCCATCACTTCGCGGGGGTGACCGGGGTACTCGGCCCAGGCGGTGATTTCGAGGTCCGGGCCGACGTCCGTCTCGCGGACGCACAGGCTGTGATACCGCGTGGCGGCGAACGGATTCGGCAACCCCGCGAAGACGCCGCGGCCGTCGTGAAAGATCGGCGAAACCTTGCCGTGCATCAACCGCTCGGCCCGCACCACCGGCGAGTTGTAGACCTCGGCCAGCGATTGATGCCCCAGGCAGACCCCCAGGGTCGGAATCTGCGGAC
The DNA here is from genome assembly GCA_034439795.1 of Planctomycetaceae bacterium. GTDB lineage: Bacteria > Planctomycetota > Planctomycetia > Planctomycetales > Planctomycetaceae > DSVQ01. The sequence goes on from JAWXBB010000478.1 coordinate 3,052, forward strand.
CGAGGGCGCGGATCAGCTCCATCGAGATCCCCGCCTCGTGCGGCGTACACGGACCCGGCGACACGACGATCGCCTGCGGCTTCAGCGCTGCCACCTCGGCGACGCTGGTCTGATCGTTCCGCGCGACCCGGACCTCCAGCGAGCGGTCGATCTCCCCGAACCGCTGCACAAGGTTGTAGGTGAACGAATCGTAGTTATCCAGCACGAAGATCATACGCAGTCCAACGAATCTCAATCCCAGCCGAGAGCGCCAGCGAACGGCGAGTCATCCCATGATGATTGTCGCAGGCTTCCCAAGGGACGACAACCGGGCCGCGAAATCGGTTCGGTATCTGGAAAAAAAAGATCAGAGAACCGCGAAGACGCAAAGGGCGCGAAGTAAGGCATAAATCATTGAGTTATGAACGATGCGATGTTGTGACTGCCGCCCTTCTTGCCCAACACCTGACGCCTCTTCATCCTTCGCGTCCTTTGCGCCTTCGCGGTTCTCCTGTCTTCTTCCTTACCGCAACGATCCCTTCACGTCCAACAGCACGGAGTTCGATACGCTGTTGCCGAAGTCGTCGAAGCGGTCCAGCTTCCACGTCACCTGCTTTGTCTTCGGATCGACTTCCACCAGCAGCGGCTGCCCCGGACCGGCGTGACAGTTGCCGAGGACGTAGCGGCCGTTCGGCAGCACCTCCAGCGTCGTCACCCACGCCAGCGTGATGCCCGGCAGGTCGCGCTGGTGGATCTCCCACACGACCTTCTTCAGCGGCGTCACTTCGATCGCGCTGTGCCCGTTCCCGGTGGCGATCAGCGTGTTGCCGTTCGGCAGCCGCACCGCGGCGAAGCACTTGTTGCCGAACGCCTCCGGGCCGTGACCGGGCTTCTCGGTCTGGCCGAACATCGGCACCGGGTACTCCCACACGAGCTGCCCCGACGGCCCGTCGTACTCGCGGACCGTGCCGTCTCCTTCGTGGCAGACGAGATAGTTGCCGCTCGACAGCTTCCGCGCGAGCCGGGTGTCGGTGTGCGGATGCGGATGCTCGATCTTCAGCGCGACTTCCTTAAGCAGCTTGCCGTCGCGGTCGATCTCGATGATCCGACCCGCGCCCGATTCGGCGATCATCAGCTTGCCGTCGCCGAGCGGCTGGAAGGCATGGACCTCGATTTTCTTCCCCGCGTTGCCGTTCTTCGTCGCTGAGTCGTAGGACCACACGACCTCTTTGGTCGCGGGGTCGATCTCGGCGACCTTGGCGGCTCCCTGCTGGACCAGAATGTGCCCGTTCGGCAGCACGTGGACGTCGTGAATGCCGCCCCACTTCAGCTCCCACGAGATCCTGCCGTCCGGCTCGATGATCGCCAGCCGGTCGTTTCCCTGCGTCAGAACGCGGTGCTGGGCCGCGGCCGGGTGCGTCACAACCAGGATGTGAGCAGCCATGACGACGGACAACGACATCCAGAAGCGCATGTGAAACATCCCCGTTGGCAATTCGTGGTGTGAAGATGCGGTTGATGATTTTGACATCTTCCCGGCGATTGCGCAGAATTGCCAGCCGGTCGATTCGGGATCTCATTCCTTGGGCCGCATAGCGGAATTGGACAATGAGCGAAGACCGATCAACTTGGAAACCGAGCCGACGCCATGACCGCCCCGCTTCCCACATCGTCGATGCGCCCGATGCAGTTCGCTCACGGCACGGTGATCGGCATGAGCCACAAATGGCACGGCGGACAGTATTGCTCGCTGCTCACGCCCGTGGGCATTGTCGGCTGCGGTATCTACGACCTCCGCACCGCCGCCGAGTTCGGCCAGGCGATCGCGATCGCCAAGGGAACGCCCGCCCATCCGTTGGTCGAGCCGGAAGATTTGCTGGAGGCCCAAATCGTCGGCTGCACGCCGCACGCCGAATCGCTGGGCATCGCGCGCGGCATGACCGGACGGCAAGCGGTCGAACTGATGCTCAAGGCCGCGGCGGGCGAAACTCGAAGTGATTCCATGAATCTGAGTTGACAGGGTTTTGGGTGCCACTGGCGGTCGCTTTGGGCCGCCAGTGTCTTTCTTCCAAACCAAACAGCACTGGCGGCCGAAGCCCGCCGCCAGTGGCACCCGTCATCACACGTTTGAGGCGCTAGAAGCCTTAGCAACTAAGAACGGTCCGCCGTCGATGCACGGCTATTCCGTCTTCGTCAGGACTACATCGTAGGACGTCTCGGTCCACGACTCGAAGAGCTTCCCGCTCCAGGTGCCGTTGTCCTCCTTCAGAACGTAACGCAGCGTTCGAGGAGGCACATCCGCTTCGTCCGATGCCGAAGCCATCTGGAAGTGGAGCACCGTTTCATCGCCGCTTTTGAGCTGTTCCGCGAAGACGGGTTTGGAGGGCCAGTGCTGCTGGACGAACTCAAACCGTTCGCGACCGTCCTGGTCTTTGACGTATTGCAAAATGACGGTCCGCTGCTGCCCGTCCGGGCCCGGCAACGTGTGGCTCCATTTTCCGCGGAGACCGCTGCCTTCCGCGGCATTCGGCGGTGGCAACGGAATGACGGACACCGGCGGACTCGCCTCGGTGGGCGTCACGATCGTCACCGGCTTCGGAGGCTCGGGCTCTTGAGGCGGCTTGCCGCATCCACAGACGCACAGGCAGAAGACGAGGCCCATCAGCTTTCGATCCCAACACGAAACGCAGCGAGCCGAATCTCCGTTCATGTTTCCGTCTCACTGCGTCTCGCGATGAATCGCTGCCGGCTTACACGCTCAGTTGCGGTTGATTGGCGCGGTTGTAACCGCCGTGACGCAACAGAATCTCGGACGCGGCCGCTTCGCGACCGGCTGCCGAAACGGTGATGATGATGCGTCCCGTGTGGAACTCGGACTCGTAGAACTCCGCGTCGTCCTTCGGGATGCCCATGCCAACCAGCGCTCCCGCCAGGCCGGCTGCCGCCGCACCCGCGGCCGCGCTCGACAGCAGCACCGCGAGGGTTCCGCCGGCCAGCGCGGGGCCGAGCACCGGCATCACGCCGGCCAGAATCCCCATGCCCCACAACGCTCCCACACCGGCACCGGCGGCGAGACCCGTCGCAGCCCCTTCGCCGGAGTAGTTGTCGCTCAGTTCGGTCGCATCCTCACCCCGCCAATCCCGTCCGGCGACGCCGATCTGATCCTCGCGGAATCCGGCGCTGCGCAAGTCGTTGACGGCCCGCTGGGCTTCGTCGTGATCCATAAAGACGCCGATCACGCTGCTACGATTGTTGACTGCCATGATTCGTGACTCCTGTTGTAGCCCGCCCTGGGCACTATCCCGTGGTTTGAAGTCACGCAAAGAGCATACCTTAAGCCCGTGAAATCGGGGGGACGGCTTTCCCGAGCAGCGGCATCGCTCGGATTTACAGGGATCCGGGAAAAACGCGGTCCGGTAAACGGCGTTCAGCCACGGCCGAGAATGGACGTTTGTCAGCCAGACTGCCGGACCAGCCATCAAGCGGGTCTCGTCTCGCGCTTGGACGCCTTTCCCAAGGACACGATCTCTTTCTGGAAACGCCGGCCGAGACTTGGTTAAGCCGAAGAGACGCGGGCACCACTCGACCACCGGTCGCGGATACGCGCTTGGCTCCTCGATCCCGTCGTGCGCAGTCAGTGACGCCGGAGAATGCCAAACGCCACGGTGGAAGCCGTGGCGTGGAAAGGGTTTAGTCAAAGCCGCTGATCGGATTCGAACCGATGACCTACGCTTTACGAAAGCGTCGCTCTGCCAGCTGAGCTACAGCGGCGGCATGGGGCAAATCATAGCAGAATCAGGGGGCAGGGCAAGCACGGCCCGGTGAGGGGTAGTTGTCGAGTTGCACGACAGGAATTGCCCAGCCTTTATTCTCTCGCCCGCTCCGGGCTGCGACAGTCGAAAAGTCAAAAGGCACCCCCCCCAACCCCTCGCCCACCGCAGCGGTGGGCGAGGGGAGTGCCTTCCCGGACACCCGCGTCCTTGACCCGGTTCACGAACACCGGCGAACATGCGTCCGCGGCTGTGACGGAATTCGTGTTCCTTCGGTCTGAAAGTCAACGGGTGCTGAGGCCGTGGTTACGGAAGACGTGGTTCCTGCTGGCGCTCGCCGGGGTGCTGACCGTCAGCCTGCTGTTTGGTCACTCGGGGCCGCCGATGGCCGTCGGGTGGTTTCTGCGGACCGTGCAGCCGTCGGTGACGACGGCGATCGTATTGTTCCTGATGGCGTTCAGTCTGGATGCCAGCCGGCGTCGCGATGCGCTGTCGCGGCCGATCGCGGCGGCGTGGGGGTGCGTGGTCAACATCGGGCTGATGCCGCTCCTGGCGTGGCCACTGTCGGACCTGCAGACGCTGCCCGACTTCCGCCTGGGATTGCTGGTGACGGCGGTGGTCCCCTGCACCTTGGCGACGGCGTCGGTCTTCACGCGGCAGGCGGGCGGGAACGACGCGGTGTCGCTGCTGGTCACGCTGGCGACGAATCTGGCCTGCGTGGTCCTGACGCCGCTATGGCTGCATCTGTTGCTGTCGCAGACGGCGGCGTTCGATCCGTGGCGAACGCTCGAACAACTGGCCATCAGCGTGCTCTTGCCGACGATTGTTGGACAGATGTTGCAGGAGTTGCCGTGGGGTCGGCGGTTCGTGGCTCGGCATCGCGGGCGGATCAATTTGCTCGCACAACTGCTGGTCCTGCTGCTGGTCTCGGTGGCGGCGACGAAGGCGGGGGACGTGCTGTCGCGACAGGCGACGTGGCCGACGCTGGGTTCCGCCGTGTGGATGGCGCTCGCATGCATCGTGCTGCACACGGCGGCGCTGGCGTGCGGATGGTACGGCTCGCAGGGCCTGCGGTTGCCGCGGGCGGATGCCATCGCGGTGGCCATCGCGGGGAGTCAGAAGACGTTGCCGATCGGATTGATGATCGTCGCCACGCCGGGCCTGCTGACAACGCCGGCCCCGTTCGTGACGTTTCCGCTGCTGGTGTTCCACGCATTCCAACTGCTGATCGACTCGGCGTTGGCCGAACGCTGGGCTGTAAATGAGCCCCCGGGCGATTCCGTGGATTCGGTGGGGTGAGCCTCAAAGAGGCGACGGCACTCGACAAATCATCCCGCGTCAATCAATGAATTGCTCGGTTCACGCCCGAAGAAACCTTCGCAACGCCATCAACACTGTTGTGCAGTTCCGGGGGGCGATAAGATCGACAGACTCAGGCCGGCCAACCACGCTGGGCCGTGCTTCCGACCGATGAACTCCGAAGAGTCGTTTCCATGTCGTCTCCCCCTGCGTCACCCGGCGGCGAGAAATCCGCCTGGGAATCCGATCTCGCGGGCAAGTCCCCGCAGCCGGCAACGGGGGACGCCGAGACCTACTCCATTCCCGGCGGACTGTCAGGCTGGGAGCCGGGAAACATTCCCACTCCGAACAGCGACGGCACCATCCGCAAGACCCCCGGCCGCAACGAGCCGCAGGCGCCGACCGCGCCGACGGCCCGCAAGCGGCCGGCGCACACCAGCGACGCCTGGGCGCTCCGCGGCTTCAACGCGCTGGTGTTTCTGAGCAGCGTGTGCGTGATGACGCTGGAGCTGACGGCGTCGCGGCTGATCGCCAAGCACGTCGGCAGCTCGCTGTATACGTGGACGTCGGTGATCGGCGTCGTGCTCGCGGGGATCACACTCGGCAACTACCTGGGGGGCTGGCTCGCCGATCGGTACAACCGGCAACGGATGCTGTCGTGGATGTTCCTCCTGGCCAGCCTGTCCTGCACCAGCGTGCTGTGGCTCGATCAAATCGTATCGGAGCTGCCGCGACCGGAGTCGTTTAGCTGGCCGGCGTGGATTCTGTGCGTGGTCTCGATGATGTTCCTGCTCCCCGCGCTGCTGTTGGGGACGACGTCGCCGCTGGTCGCCAGCATGGCGCTCGCGCGCAGCAGCCGGTTGGGGATGACGGTCGGCAACGTCTACGCCTGGGGTGCGCTCGGCTCCATCGTGGGGACGTTTTTGACGGGGTTCTATCTGATCGACGTCTGGGGCACGCGGTCAATCGTTGGACTGACGGCGGGGACGCTCGCGCTGCTCGCCGTCGTTGTGGCCGGCCAGCGCTGGGTCTTCCGGACCGCGGTCGTGTGCGGCTGGCTGCAACTGCTCGGCTTCGTGTGGATGTCGGCCTCGCTGACGTCGACAACGGCCGCCGCCGTCACCGAGCGCTACGGCCGCGTGCTGAACGCGGTTTCTTCCCCGATCGCCAAAGTCGACGCCGTCGCGAAGTGGAAGAACTTCGGTTCCAAGTTCGGCGACAAGCTGCACGAGTTCGGACTCCTGCTCAAGCTCCGCGACGACCAGATCGGCGGCTATCACGACGAAAGCAGTTACTCCTACATCAGCGTGGGGGACGATTACATGGACGGCGAGTCGATCCGGTTCCTGCGGCTCGACAAGCTCGTCCACAGCTACTACAACCCCGACGCGCCGACCACGCTGCACTACGAGTACGAACAGGTCTACGCCGCCGTCACCAAGCGCGCGGCGCCCGGCCCGGCACAGGATCTGTCGGTGCCGATTCCCGAGTTCCCCGGTTGGGAAACAGTGATCGCGGAGCTTCCCGAAGGAGTGAGCTTCGATCCGGCCTCGCGAACGCTGCACGTCGCGTCCGCCTCGGCGGGGGTGCTGGACCGGTTGTTGAACCGATCCAGCGATTACGAATACTGGGAGGCCGTCGAGCAACTGCACCGCGACAGCAATCAGCCGCGCTGGGGCGGCTTCTCGACGGTCTCGGTGATTGAGTGGCCCGAGGGGTTGATCCTCCCGGAGGAATTCGTCGATGTCATCCGTTACGACACCAACCTCGAAGTGTTGTCGGCGTACAAGTCCGTCTCCGCGGAACACGCGCAGCGGCTGATGAAGCTCAGCCCGCAGGCCCCGTGGCGCGACGCCGTCGAATCGCTCCGCCGGCAGGGGGGCTCGATCAGCACGCTGTTCCTCGGCGGTGGTGGGTACATTTTTCCGAGATGGATTCTCGCCGAGTTCCCCGGCGCGTCGCGGATCGACGTGGCGGAGCTCGATCCCGCCGTGCATCGGGCCGTGCAGCGCGAACTCGGCCTGACGCCGGCTGACGAGGAACGCATTCACACCACGCTCGGGGATGCCCGCAACTTCGTCGACGACCGTCTGCGGGCGAATGTTCGGCTGCAAGCCGCGGGCGGCCAGCCGGTGCTGTACGACTTCATCTACGGCGACGCCTTCAACGACTTCGGCGTGCCCTGGCATCTGACGACCCGCGAGTTCACGCAGAAGCTCGAACGGCTGCTGAGCGACCGGGGCGTGTTCCTGGCGAACATCATCGAGATCTACCCCCGCACGCGAGCGCCGGCGGGAGCGGTCGCCAAAGGGAGCCTGGGCTACGACCAGCGCTTGCCCGAGGCCGCCGTCGTCGCGTCCGATCCCGGCGTGATGCAAACCGTTCGTCCGGAGTTCGCGCCGCTGCGACTCGCTCCCGGCAACCTGCTGGAATACACGGGCGAGATGACGTCCAAAGACGAAGAACGCCTCGTCGACCTGGCGTCGGACAACTATGCGTGGACGACGGCCATCCGCTCGCTGGCCGAGCAGACCCGGCAGCCGCTGTCGTATGCGGGAAAACTGCCGGCCGCGATGCAGCCGGCCGCCGATCTGTCTCAGGTCTGGACGCCGTGCCCCGCGCCGTTCGCGGGCGTGGAGACGTACCGCGTCGGCCAGGATCAGTACACGCTCGGCTTCCGCGGCGCGACGTCCGACGCGCTGCGGCAGAAACTGGTCGATCTCAATCCCGGCGATCCGCAATGGACGCGGTTCGTCGACGACGGCGTGCAGCACAGCCGGGCCGCCGAACCGGGGCGGTTCCTCGGCCGCTACACGCTGACGATGACCGCGGTCTTCCCGTGCGTCTACATCTTCAGCACGTCGTCGTCGCAACCGACCGACGACCGCGACACGTTCGTCGTCGTCTGCTCGAAGCAGCCGCTCGACCTGACCCGGTTGTCGAACACCGGCCTGTGGACCGGCGACGCCTTCGCCGGCTGGGAGCAACCCCGCGGCCAGTCATCGCCGACGCTGACCGGCCAGATGGACTCGGTGCTGCAACTCGCCGATGCGCAGATGCTGACGGACGACTTCGCCCCGACCGACATCCTCTTGCGGCCGGTGTTCGTGCGGCAGGATGAGTGAGCGGTATCATCGTTCGTAGAGAAGTGATTCCAGAACCAATCCGGGTGGTTGCTGTCGTGTCGGGACAGGGATCGGTGGTCCAATACGCCGAAGGCGTTCGATCACACAGCCCAGGGTCGCGAGTCGGCGAGCGCACCCTGGGTGCCGAGCGAGAAGGAACGCCCTACCCTGAAAGAGTTTCATCAAAGCTTGAGCCCGCCCGATGATGCGACCCTTTCAGGGTCGAAAGACCGCGGACGCCATGCCCCCAGGGTGCGCTCGCCGACTCGCGACCCTGGGCTGTGCGATGCAACGCCTGCGGCGTAAAGACTGTGTGGTCCGCAGGCGCAGTCATTTCGCCTTCGGCAACAACCCCAACGCCAGCACGTCCTGCCGCAGCGATTGTTGCTGCTCCGATGTCAGCGCCCGCAGCGGCAGGCGACACGGGCCGCACGGCACGCCGATGATTTCCATCAACCCCTTCAGCGCCGGGATGTCGCTGTACTTCAGGATCGTCTTCACCAGCAGCACGGACTCCGCCTGATGCTTTTGCGACGTCGCGACGTCCCCCTGCTCCAGGGCGGCGAGCACGCGGCGGTAGATCGGGGCGGCGAAGTTGTACGTGCTGCCGACCGCGCCCTGCGCGCCGAACAACAGGCCCGACAGCAGGCATTCATCGCAGCCGAACAGCAAGTTCAGTTTGCCGTTGGCGAGCGTGGACAGCGTCTGAAAACTGTCGAGCGCCATCGACGAATACTTGATCCCCGCGAACGTCGGCACCTGTTCGAGACAGCGTTCGGCCAGTTCGACGATGTCCACCGACACGCCGGTGAGTCGCGGGATGTGATAGTAATAAAACGGCACTTCGGGCGCGGCCGCGGCGATCTGGGCGACGCAGTCGGCGACCACCTGCGTCTGGTTCGGCTTGAAGTAATAGGGCGGCACCGCGGACACCGCCGTCACGCCGGCCGCCTGCGCGTGCCGGGCGAGATCGCGGGCCTCGGCAAGGCTGTCGTGCCCCACCTGCGCGACCACGGGAATGCGGCCATTGACCGCGGCGAGATACGCCTCCAGCGTCGCCTTCCGTTCGGACACCGACAGGCTCGGCCCCTCCCCCGTGCTGCCGCAGACGTACAGTCCCGCGACGCCGTCGCCGAGGAGATGCTCGACAATCGCCGGCACCCGCGACAGGTTCAGCGACTCATCGGCGTTCATGGGCGTAAACGTGGCGGCAATCAGGCCGGTCAGATGTGGTCGGTTCATCGCGGAGGCACTTTGTCGGGATGAAGGTGTGACGACGGACGCCGCCCGATTGTATCGCGATGGCATAGAACCGTCCCTGCGCCGCACAGCAATTCCACCTCCGTGGCAAGGTGTGCGGCTCGATTCTGAGTGGCTTTGATGCCCGGTCCCCTCGCTCCCGTCTTCGGGGGAGAGGGTTAGGGTGAGGGGGGCGGAGTGCTTCACAGAACAATGACCGCCAGTAACACCAACCCGAAGCGTGAGCGAGGGCGAGCGCTCGATGAGTGACCCGGACGCTCGGAGCGTCCGGGTTCACTGGGCCGCAACGCCCTCGCTCATGCTTCAAGTTGTTGGACCCGCCGGGGAGCGCTCGCCCCCTCACCCCGACCCTCTCCCCCGAAGACGGGGGCGAGGGGGCCGGAGGG
>JAWXBB010000479.1:0-2605 GCA_034439795.1 Planctomycetaceae bacterium
AGGTCTAGCGTTGTAATGCGCTATCCGTTGTGGTGCTGGCGCGAGTAGCACCCCGCGACTGGTGGTTCAAACGCTAGACCTGAAATGGAAACGCTCTAAAGGCTGGACTCCAACGGGGTGAGCCTCGCAAAGCCTCGACTGCACCCTACAAGAAAAGAGCGGGTCACAGCTCGATGCGGGCCTGCGGGCGATTGCGGGCCGACATGACGCAGAACAGGCCGATGGAAAACGCGAGGGCCAACTTCGTGACGATCCAGAATTCGTCGTATCGCGCCAGCAACAGTGGCAAGACTTGAACGGCGGCGCGGAGGTCGAAGACGCCGAAGTTCAGAAACAACAGGACGGCCACGTACAGCAACTCGCCCACGGCCGCCGCGCCGACGACCACCAGGCCGCTCAGCACTTCGGGTGCCCGGCGGATTGCGCCGGAGCGCCGCAGGGCCGTTCCCAAGGGCGTTCCCAGGCAGGCCCCCACAGCGCCCGCCACGACGAGGCCCAGCATGATGGTGAAATTGTTGACGTCGATCACCATGACGTTGAACCAGAACAGCAAGCCATCCACCAGCGACCAGAACGCCGCCCAGCCGGCCGCCGCGTAGACGAACACGGCCGGCAATCCGACGAGGGCCGACAGGCTGCCCCGGTCCATCGCCGCCTGCCGTAGTTGCCAGTCGGCCATCGCCTCCTGCAGGCACGTCGGACAAACCAGGCTGGTCTGCCCCTGATGGTAGAACGCGCTGACGCCGTCGGATGTCCCGCAGCGGACGCACTCACCGGGAGCGGCCACGCGCACGGCAATGAGCGCCTGCGCGAATTCCTCGACTGCCGTCCGAATCGCGGCCGGGGTCTGGCCGGTGAGATCGACGAAGGCCAGCTGCGCCTCATCGGTCGCCAGCAGCACCTCGATCTTGTCGCCGGCCAGTCCCTGAAACACCTGCCGCACCGCAGCCAACTGCTCGTCCGCTACGCGGATGCGGAACCGGAACAACAGGGCCAAAGGATCGACGGTCAACGGCGTCAGAGTGACGGCGAGGCCGCCCAGGACGCCGTAGGCCTGATCGGCTGCGGCCACCGTCAAACCGAGTTCGTCGACGATCGGCTGCAACGTCAGCGTCGCCGGCGGCATGACGTCTCCACGATTACCGCAGTCCGCGTTCGGAGGTGACGATCGCGCGGTCGGAGTAGACCACTTCGCCGAGCTTGACGGCCCCGTCGGGTTGCGGCTGCAGGCGGATCAGCTTGATCTCGAACTGGTACTTGGTGGTGTCGACCGGGGTGATGATGCCGCCGATCGCCAGCCGCGCCCCCTTGTCGTACGCGGTTCCGCAGGTGGCGGCCTCGTCGAACTCGGGAATCTTGGTCGATTTATCGACGTGGTAGACGGGTTTTTCGCCGAAGACCGACACGCCGAGCTTGCTGAGACTGTCCTGCAACTGTCCGTTCATGTTGTCGCGCAGCGACACCATGGCGCTGACGGACTTGCCGCGGAGACCGGGGCTCTCGTTCCACTTGCTTTCGCGGTCGGCCTTGGGGGTCTGTGGCTTGGCGATGACGGCGGGGAAGACCGCGATCGGCCGGGGTTCGTCGAACCGCGACACGACCAGATCGCCGGAGCCGGGGCGATATTCGTCGTCGTTCCAGGCCTCGCCCAGACCCGACCGGCCGACGATGGCCCGGCAGTGGTTCTCGTAGACTTCGGCCACCTTGAGTGAGACGGGGAGCAGCACTTCGCCGCCGCCGGAGGCTCCGGCCGGGGCCTCGGTGCGCTGCATGACGCGGAGCGTGTCGCCGCGCTTGACGCCGTGTGCGCCCCCCAGCGAGGCGAGCACCGACTGGCCGTCGCTTTCCACCTTCAGGATGCGGCCGGCCGGGGTCAGGCATTCGAGCGCGAGCTTCCAACTGACGTACCGCATCAACTGATCGCGGATTTTAACGTCGCGCTGCACGGCGTCGATGGTGTCGATGGGAGTCACGTCCAGCGGAGCCGTGGCATAGAACGGCTCGTTCCCGAACAGCGGGCGATACATCGTCCCGCTGCTGGAGGCGACGTCGTCCTCCACGATCACCAGCAGGTCGTCAGGCGTTTTGGCGGAGGCGGCGGCCATGCCGATCGACACCAGCGGCGGATTCTCCACCAGCTTGGCCTTCGCGTCCTGGGCTTCCTTGGGCACCTTGACCCGGGCGATACGGCCCGAGTTCAGAATGAACTTGTTATAGCCATCCGTCTTCGGAGCGGTTTCGTCGCCGTTCGCCGCCCACAACACCTGCCCCGTGCGGACGTCGATCAGCCGCATCGACAGCCGGAACCGGCCCGGACCTTCGGGCTCGTCGATTTCGGCCACCAGAATGTGCGTGGCGTCGAGGCGGTCGGCGAGGTCGCGTTCGGAGCCGCCGGTGCGCAGCTGTCGTTCGACTTCGACTTCGTCCAACTGCTCCCGTTCCACGACGGGCAGGCCCATGTCCACCAGCCGCGCGTAGAGCTTGTCCTCCGCCTGCCGGGACAGTTTTCGCAAGGCGTCGGCGAGATCGCGGTTGGGGTCGCGCTTGGTCGAGCCGGTCTCCCAGTTCCCCTCCGACTTTCGCTTGCTGCTCCCCTGGCTTTTGG
>JAWXBB010000480.1:0-6401 GCA_034439795.1 Planctomycetaceae bacterium
ACGCCGCAGCGTCGCAAGGCCGCGCTCCAGTTCATCGAGGCTGACGGAGCCGTCCTTGTCGGTGTCGACGCGGTCGAACACCGCCTGCATCCGGTCGCCCGCTTCGCTCTTTTCGAGCTTGCCGTCGCCGTTCTTGTCGAGCCGCGTCATCAACTGTTTGGCAGCGTTGCGGCCCGTGCCGAGGGCGGCGAGATCCGCTCCGATGACGCGGCCGGCGGCGGTTCCCCGTTCGACGGCGACGTCGAAGTAGCCGATCATCATCTCTTCCCACGACTGATCGCCCCAGATGACGGTCTGCGTCGGATCGGGGTTCGCGGGGTTGTCCGCCGTGTTGTCGTACTTCGCGGTGGCGACGAGACGCGATCCCTTCGGAATCGTCATCGGCTCGGCCAGACGGTAGCCGGTCTGCCAGTTGAAATCGTACTGCGGCACGTCGAGCAGCGTCTCGGTCCTGCCGTCGGGCCACGTCAGGTCGTACCGGAACGACTGCCCGCGGAGGTGCATGTGCGGCGACAGCGACAATAGCAGCACGTCGCGCGGGGCAGTGATCGGATTGGCTGAGAACTGTTGATCGCGCTGCATCGGCTGGATCTTGAAATTGCGGGTCCGCGCGGACGCCGTCTGCACTTCGTATTTCACGTCCTGCTCGTCGGTGAACAGCAGGCCGACCTTCGTGCGGTCCTCCTGCGCGGTGCCGTTGGGCGTGTAATGCACCTGGAAGATCAGCTTCGACTTGGCGGGGACGCGCTTCGCCATCCCTTTCGGAAGCAGTTCGGTCCGCATGCCCGGAACGTAGGCGATGAGCATCTGCCGATCATCGTCGGCAATCTCCTTGTCCGGCGTGGCGAAGACGATGACGTGATGGACCACCGCCCGGTTGCCGGGGATGATTTCCGCGGCCGTCACCCATTTGTCTTCGGTGAAGTCGGTCTCGACCAGGAAGTATTGATAGCGCACTTCCCCTTCGGCCTTCACGTTGAACGGCTTGGGCGACATGTACGCGACGTAGTCCGGCTCGCGCGGCAGTTGCCAGCCGGCGGTGAACGTCGGCGGCTGCGGCAGGTCGGCCGGGTTGCCTTCCGGTGCGCCCGCCAACACCCACGCATCGATCTGCGCGAGTTCCTCGGCGGACAACCGGTTCTCGTTGGAGAAGTGGCCGAACTTCGGATCGGCGTGCCACGGCGGCATGCGGCGCTCGCGGGTCACTTCGCGGATCATGTCGGCCCAGCCGGCGACCTCGGCGTAGTCCGTGAGGCTGAACGGCGCGATCTCGCCGTCGCGATGACATTCCACGCAGCGGTCGTTCAGGATCTTCGCGATGTGCTTGGTGTAGGTGATCTCGGAATTCGTCTTCGGCGTGCGGACCCGGCCGATGAGGCAGCCGACCGGCTCCGTTTCCGCGACGCGCACGTTGCGGTTGGCGAGGAGGTCGCGAACGGCCTCCTTCAGATCGTGCCGGCTCGGCTCCGGCCTGGATTTCGCCCCGACGGCATGCTGGTCGTCAATCCGGCCGTGATAGCGCACCTGGCGGTCGCGGTCGAGGACGTACACCGTCGGCGTGCGTTCGGCGCCCAACCGGTCGGCGACGACGTTATTGAGATCTTTGAGGATCGGGTACTTGAGCTCGTGTTCTTTAGCGAAGGCGGCGATCTCGGTGATCGAGTCCTGCCGATTCGGATCGAGTGCGACGACGCCGACGTTTTCTCCAGCAAGTTCGTCCGCCAGCACCTGCAACCGATGGCTGTACATTTTGGCGAGCGGGCATTCGATGCCGATCACCACCACCACCAGCACGGGATGCTGGGCGAAATCCTGCTCGGACCAGTCGCGGCCGCGGTAATCCTTCAGGGCGAAGCTCCCCAGCGACCGCCCCAGCACCGGCTCGGCGGATTGTGCCGGAATTACCGGGAAGATCGCGGTCAAACTCAGAACGGCCACGGTCAACGGACGGAGCATTGTGAGGACACCTTCATAGACACCGGAATCAATCTGCTCAGAAGATTACCCACGGGCGAGCGTTCGGGTTTCGACACCGCATCTTCGTGGGAACGAACCCGGTTGTCGAGCCGAAGTTCCGCGACCGCCGGTTGTTCCGAGGCCGGGGCGTGCGATAGCATCAACGACGCCCGATACTGCCGCGACATTGCGAATTCCCCCTTTGGACGAAAGCCCCGGCGGATGCTGACGAGATTTGCGGGCGTAGGTCTGGTGGTAGCGATCACCTGCGCAACTGTGTCCGTATCGGCCGACGACGATCGCGACGCAGCACTGGCCTGTTTCACGCAGTCCGTCGCCCCAGTTCTGGCGGCCAAATGCGTCTCCTGCCACGGGCCGAACAATCCGAAGGGGGGCCTCGACCTGACGACGCGGGAAGCCCTGCTCCGCGGTGGCGATGACGGCCCCGGACTGTCGCCCGGTCAACCCGACGACAGCCCGATCCTCCGTCGGACGATTTCGCAGGACGGCCAGCGGCCGGAGATGCCCGAAAAGGGGGAACCGCTGACGGCGAAGGAAGCCGAGGCGCTCGGGCAATGGATCGCCGCCGGGGCACCGTGGCCGGACAAGTTCGTGCTGCGCGAACCGACCAAAGCGGATGCGAACTGGTGGTCGTTCCAGCAGATCGCTGCGGTCGAACCGCCCGGCGACCACGACATGCCCGCGGCGTGGGCGAAGAATCCGATTGACCGTTTCATCCATGCCCGGTTGCGTGCCAAGGGGTTGTCGCCGAATCCGCCAGCCGATCCGCGGGCGTTCCTCCGCCGGGCGACGTTCGACCTGACCGGTCTGCCGCCGACGCCGGAGGAAGTCGCCGCGTTCGTGCGCGAATGTCAGGCCGAAGCCGCCGGCGATGTCGGGGCCGCGAACGGAGCCTGCGAACGCCTCATCAACCGGCTGCTGGACAGCCCGCAGTACGGCGAGCGCTGGGGCCGGCACTGGCTGGATGTCGTCCGCTTTGGCGAGAGTCGTGGCTACGAGCGAAACGAAATCATCACCAACCTCTGGCCGTTCCGCGATTACATCATCCGTTCCTTCAACGAGGACAAGCCGTTCGACCGGCTGGTGCTGGAGCATCTCGCCGGCGACGTCATCGGCAAGGATCAGCCCGATATCGAAATCGGTTCCGCGTTTCTGGTCGCCGGTCCGTACGATGACGTCGGCAACCAGGACGTTGTTGCCGCGGCGCAGATTCGTGCGGATCAAATGGACGAGATGATCCGCGCAACGGGCGAGGCGTTTCTCGGGCTGACGATCGGCTGCGCCCGCTGCCACGATCACAAATTCGACCCGCTGCTGGCCCGCGATTACTACGCGCTGTACGCCACGTTCGCCGGCACCGTTCACGGACCACGCGAAGTCGCGACCGAAACCGCGCGGCAACAACGGGCGGCCCAACTTCAGCCGTTGCAGGAGCAGCGTGCGCGACACGTCGCCGAGCAGGAGACGTTGGAACGGGACATCGCCGAGCGGGCCAAGCAGCGCGAAGCCGAAGCCGCCGCCGGTTGGCCGCGGCCGCGCATCAGCCGGTACGGCACGGAAGAGGTGTTCGAGCCGGTCGACGCCAAGTTCGTGCGGTTGACCGTCGAGGGGTCCGATTCCACCGATCCCAAGCAGACGCGGTTCCGGATCGACGAGTTTGAGGTCTGGACCGACGGCGAAACGCCGCGGAATGTTGCGTTGGCGGCGAACGGCGCAACGGCCGTCGGTGCGGCGCGGGATGCGAAGGATTTCGGCGGGGCTTACAGCGCCGCCCTGGTCATCGACGGCAAGTTCGGCGAGCGCTGGCATTCGGAAAGCGGCGATTTGGTCATCACGCTGCCTCAACCGGAACGCATCCATCGCGTTCTGTTCTCCAGCGATCGCACCAAGGCGCTCGGCGAAGATCACGCATTGACGGTGTTCGTCGGCGACTACCGCATCGAGGTCTCGCAGGACGGCCAAACGTGGACCGAAGTCGCCAGCTCCGCCGACCGGCTCCCGCCGACGGATCTCCGCAAGCTGGCGCGGCTCACACGACTGGTGACGACGCCGGACGACATCGCCCGCCGCACGGAGTTGGCCAAGAACATCGCCGAGACCGACGCGAACATCGCCCGCGTCCCCGCTTTGCCGGTCTGGTGGGTCGGGACGCATCAAGCCGCGGCCGGACCGTATCACACGTTTCTCGGCGGCAGCCCACAGAGGAAGGGGGAGGAAGTTTTCTCGTCGAGCTTGCAGGTGCTCAGCGGGTTGCCTTCGGCGTACAGTCTGAATCCGCTCCCCGACGAAGGAGCGCGACGGCTGGCGTTGGCCCGGTGGCTGACGTCGCCCGATCAGCCGCTCACGCCGCGGGTGCTGGCGAACCGCGTCTGGCAGCATCACTTCGGAACGGGAATCGTCGACACTCCCAACGACTTCGGTTCCATGGGGGGCCGGCCGTCGCATCCGGGACTGCTCGACTGGCTCGCGCGCGAGTTGCTGCGGTCTGGCTGGCAACTAAAGCCCCTGCATCGGCTGATGATGACGTCGCAAACCTATCGACAAAGCGCCGCATGGCGCGAGGTCGCCGCGCGGGAGGACGGCGACAGCCGACTCCTCTGGCGATTCCCGCCGCGGCGGTTGAGCGCGGAAGAAATCCGCGACACGTTGTTGTCGGTTGCCGGGAAATTGGATCCGGCGATGGGCGGCCCCGGCTTTCGGCTCTACGAATATCAGCAGGACAATGTCGCGACGTATGTCCCGCTCGATGTGCATGGCCCGGAGACCTACCGCCGGTCGGTGTATCACCACAACGCCCGTGCGGCCCGCGTGGACGTGATGAGCGATTTCGACTGCCCCGACCCCGTCTTTTCGGAAGCCCGGCGGGCGTCGACCACCACGCCGTTGCAGGCATTGACGCTGATGAACCACGGTTTCTCCGTCGACATGACCCGCGCGTTCGCCGAACGGTTGACGCGCGAAGGACAGGATGCAGCAACGCAAGTCCGACGCGCATTCCAGTTGGCTTTCGCACGCGAACCGTCCGAGCGAGAACTCGCCGGCGGCGTGAAACTGATCGAGACGCACGGACTCGCCGCGTTCTGTCGGGCGGTGCTGAACTCGAACGAACTGATTCACGTGAATTGAGGGCCGGGCATGGCATCGTCCACGAATTTCCCTCGATATCCAAATGACGCAAGGCTGGATTCCGGCCCCCTCGCCCTCGTCTTCGGGGGAGAGGGTCGGGGTGAGGGGGCGAGCGCTCCGAAAGGCAAACCCCCTCACCCTGACCCTCTCCCCCGAAGCGGGGGCGAGGGGACCAAGCAAGAAGCGAGTCCTGCACGGGTCATTTCTCGACGCGGCTTCCTCGGCGGGTCGTTCTCCGCGCTGGCTGGGATCGGCTTGCTCGATCTGTTGTATCGGGACGCCGCAGCATCCGACGAGACGTGGCTGCCGGGCCAAGGCCGGACACATTTCCCGGCGAAGGCGAAGCGCGTCCTCCAAATCTTCTGTCCCGGCGCGGCGTCGCACCTCGACCTGTGGGATTACAAGCCGGAACTGTTCCGGCGGAGCGGCGAGCCGTTGCCCGGCGAGGAGAATCTGGTCTCGTTTCAGGGGAAGAACGGCAACCTGATGGCCCCGCCGTGGGAGTTCGTCCCCTGCGGCGAGAGCGGCAAACGGATCTCGTCGCTGCTGCCGCACATGGCCCGGCACGTCGACGACATGGCGTTCATCCACTCGATGACCTCCCGGACCAACACGCACGGCCCCGGTTGCGTGCTGATGAACACAGGGCACGCGCAGGAAGGCTTCCCCAGCGCCGGCGCGTGGCTGAGTTACGCCCTCGGCAGCGCGAACGACAACCTGCCGACGTACGTCGCGCTCCCCGATCTCCGTGGCGAGCCCCCCAACGGGAAGGCCAACTGGAGCAACGGCTTTCTCCCCGCCCGGCATCAGGCGATGGTGATGGCGGCCCATCTCGACATCCGCAACCTCCGCCGACCAGCCGGCATCACCGCGGACGAAGAGGCCGCCACGCGCGATTATCTGACGCTGCTCAACGACCGGCATCTGACGGCGAATCCGGGGGACAGTTCGCTCGCCGCGCGGATGGCGGCGTATCAGCTCGCCGCAAAGATGCAGGTCTCCGCCCCAGAAGTGACCGATCTCGCCGCGGAGTCCGCCGAGACGCATCGGGCCTACGGCACCGACAGCGAGAACAAGCTGCTCGCCGCCTACGCGAAGAATTGTCTGCTGTCGCGGCGGTTGCTCGAACGGGGCGTGCGGTACGTCAACTTGTACTGTGCCTCGCGCGCGAGCGGCGTCGACGGCCTGCTCAACTGGGACGCCCATCGCACGCTGAAGACCGACTACGAACGGCACGCGCCGATCTTCGATCAGCCGACCGCGGCCCTGCTGACCGACCTCCAGCAGCGCGGGCTCCT
>JAWXBB010000481.1:0-9236 GCA_034439795.1 Planctomycetaceae bacterium
ATGCCGGAGACATCGCCAGCGATTCGCCGGAGTTGTCGAAGCCCGCTTCGTTGGCCGGGTCGATCGGAAACTCCTGCGCCGGGCGGATGTCGACGCCCGTCAGATCGCGAATCGTGTAGTTGTACTCGGCGTTGCTGAGCCGCCGCGCGAGCACCGGCCCGGGATCACCCGCGTTGCGTCGGGCCTCCTCGCGGCGGAACGCGCGAATCCACTCGATAACCCGGCGACGCTGGTCCCCCGTCGGCTGCTTCGTCGCGTCCTCCGGCGGCATCTCGTTCGCCGCCAGCCGCTCCAGCACGACCTCCCACGTTTGATGCCGCCGGGCGACGTCGGCCGCGGTGGCAAACCCGCTCAAATCCAGTTCGGCCTCGGTCTTTTTCGGATCGTGGCAGGAATGACAATAGGTCTGCAGAAAGGGACGGACGGAGTCCGCAAACTCACTCTCAAGGTCCGCGCGTAATGGCTCCGCGGCGTCCGTCGCAGCCGAGATCACCGCAATCAGCACAGAGATCGGGACCGCCGGCCAGAGTTTCATGCGTGTGCGATTCCTCGTCCGCGGCGTGTCGCGGCACCTCTCCATTCTCGCCTCAACCATGCCTGTCTCACAACCATTCATCCGGGATGGAGGGCAAGTTTCGACTCCGCGATTGTGCTATGCTCAGCGGGCCGACTGAGCCTGAGCAGTGAACGGCCTCTGGCTCACATTCCCATCAATGGTTTGCCGGCTCTGGAAGGTCATCGACCGATGAACGGATTCCCCTCAATTCCTCGCGCTGCCCGCCGGACAACCGAACTGCTGGCAGCGCTGATCATCTGGTCCGCAGCATTGTTGCCGGTCGTCGCGACGGCTGCTGAACCCGGCCAACCGACTCACGACTGGCCGCAGTTTCTCGGGCCCCATCGGAACGGGATCTCGGACGAGACCGGTTTGCTGGACCGCTGGCCGACCGACGGTCCGCGGCCGGTCTGGCGCGTTCCCGGCGGAGTGGGCATGTCGGGGCTGGTCATCAGCCGCGGCCAGGTCATCACGCTGGTTCAGAAGGACGGGCAGCAATGGGCGCTCGCCCTGGAGGCCGGCACGGGGACCGTTCAATGGCAGACCCCGTTGGCCCCGGCGTATCGCAACGGCATGGGGAACGGGCCGCGGTCGACGCCCGCGGTCTCCGGCGATTTGGTCTTCGTCTTCACCGGTGACGGAATTCTCAGCGCGTTGAATCTGGCGGACGGCAAGCCGGTCTGGTCGCACAATGCCGTCACGGACTACAAGGGGCAGGTCGCCGAATACGGCATGGCCTGTTCGCCGCTGGTCGTTGGTAAACTGGTGATCGTGACCGTTGGCGCTCCGCAGGCTGCGGTGGTCGCCTACGACGCCAAATCGGGGAAGCTCGTATGGCAGGCGGGCAACGATCCCGCCGGGTACTCGTCGCCCGCGCTGTTGGATGTCGGCGGCCGCCGGCAACTCGTCGCCTACACCGGCGCCTCGGTGCTGGGGCTCGCGCCGGAGACCGGGGCCGCGCTGTGGCGGCATCCCTATGCAACCAATTTCGATTGCAACATTGCGACGCCCCTGGCGGTGAACGGCCGGGTCTTCGTCTCGTCGGGCGAAAACCACGGCTGCGTGCTGTTGGGACTGAAGCCGCAGGGGGACCGGTTCGCGGTCGAGGAAGTCTGGTCATCGCAGGGGACGAAGAGCGTCCTGCGCAACGAATGGCAGACGTCGATTCTGCACGAGGGGCATCTCTACGGCTTCGACAACGTCGGCGCGGCCGGGCCGGTCACGCATCTGACGTGCATCAACGCCCAGTCCGGCGAACGCGTGTGGCAAAAGCTGCGGTTCGGCAAGGGGAATCTGATCGCCGCCGACGGCAAACTGTGGCTCTCCACGATCAACGGCGAACTGGTCGTCGCGCGGCTGACGACGGCCGGTTATGAGGAACTCGGTCGCATGCCGGTCCTCAAAGCCACGCGGCAAGCCCCGGCGATCGCGAACGGCCGGCTGTACCTGCGGGACGATCAGGAGATTATCTGCCTGGATGTCCGCCAGCCCTGACGACGATCGCAAAGTGTCCCGGACGCTGGAAGCGTCCGGGACACTGGCTCCGCTGCAAATTGAACATTCGCCTCCCGCCGTCTATGATCACGTCGACGGTTCGCGGGACGCACAAGACCAGTGGCGCGAGTCTGCAACACGACTCACGACACGCTGCGGGGTTACCCCGCGGTCGCCAGCTTGTTCCCGATTCACGGATGTGCGTGAACAGTCCGGCAGACCCACCGGACGGTTCACGCACGGCACACGACAGTTGTGCGTCCCGCGGACCGCCGGGTCTTCTTCCCCACCGAAAGACCGCCAGGGATGATGTGGTATCTGACGGCCTTCGCGTTGGGCGTGGCAGCCGTCCTCGTGGCGCTGGCCGCCGGACGCTTCACGAGGCCGACGGATGTTTTGCCTTGGAGGGCCGGCGGACGCTATCGTCGGCTATTGCGATATTTCAAGCGGAATTTCTCGCCGCGCGGTCGCGACGTTATTGTTCGTGAGCCGCCGTATTCCTTCAGCTACGGAGCCGGCGGCAAAGGCCGATTTCGCGATCTGAGCCAGGACATTAACGCCGAGCGCCTCGCCGCGTGGCAGTTGCCCGTGCTGCGGACGCCGGACGATCTCGCCGCGTGGCTCGACGTGCCGGTGAACCGGCTGGCGTGGTTGTCGCACCGCTGCCGCAAGGGGCGGCCGGAGGGGGTGCGGCAGTCGCATTATCATTATCGGTGGCTGCCGAAATCGTCCGGCGGCGTGCGGTTGATCGAAGCCCCCAAGCGCGAACTCCGCGCGGTCCAGCGACAGATCCTGACGGGAATTCTCGACCGCGTCCCCGTTCCCGCGGCGGCGCACGGCTTCGTGCGCGGGCGGTCCATCAAGACGCATGCCGCGGTCCATGCGCAGCCGCACGTGTTGGTACGGATCGACCTGCGGGACTTCTATGCGTCCGTCGGCTTCAACCGCGTGGTGGCGATCTACCGGACGATCGGCTATTCGCGCGAAGTCGCCTTGTGGCTCGCGCGGCTGACGACGTCCGCCTTGCCGACGAATCTCACCGGGCCGCCGGAAGACCCCAGCGCTCCGTGGCGCTATCGGCGACGGCATCTCCCGCAGGGCGCACCGACGTCGCCCGCGCTCGCGAACCTGTCGGCGTACTGGCTGGACAAGCGTTTGACGGGACTCGCAAAATCGTTCGGCGCGCGGTACTCGCGCTATGCGGACGATCTGACATTCTCCGGCGACGAGTCGCTCGATCCCCGGCTGCGCGTGCTGATTCAACTCGTCGAGCAGATCATCCGCGACGAACGGTTTCACTCGAATCGCCAGAAACGCCGCGTGCTCAGGCGGCATCAGCGGCAGATCGTCACGGGCGTCGTCGTCAACGATCGGCCCAACGTCTGCCGGGCGGACTTCGACCGACTGAAGGCGGTCCTGCACAACTGCGTGCAGCATGGCCCGGCATCGCAGAACCGCGAGCAGCATCCGAACTTCGCGTCGCATCTCCGCGGCCGCGTGGCCCACGTGCAGCAACTCAACCCGGTCCGCGGCACGAAACTGCTGGCGGTTTACGAGCGGATCGACTGGCAGCGATGATGTCGGCACCAGTGTCCCGGACGCTTGGAGCGTCCGGGACACTTTGCGATTGTCGCTCAGCGTTCGGGCGGCTCGACATTCGCCGGTGCGAGGGCGGAGACCGCGTCGGATTCCGCCGGGGTCGCGACGTTCGCCGGCATCCGCGGCAAAGCGCGGGTGGGAAGCAATTTCGCACCGACCGGCTTCCGGTCGGAGGCATCGGGCTCCCTGACCACGCGGAAGCCGAAGTGGAAGTACGAGCCGTGGGGCGCGAAGTTCCCATGCACGTCGCAGTACGGGCCGGCATTGAAGAACCCCTCCCCGCGCAGCTGACGGAATTTGCCCGTCGCCGGGCCGAACGGATCGACCTCGGTCCCCTGTGGCGGTTTGTCGGTCTTCCAATCGTGGCAATATTCGGCGACGTTGCCCAGCATGTCGCACAACCCCCAGGCATTGGGCCGCTTCAAGCCGACGGCGTGCGCTTGGCCCTCGGAGTTTTTGAGGTACCAGGCGTGCTCGGGCAGCAACGAGGCGTCGCCGCCCCACGGATACTTCGCACTGCTGCCCGCCCGGCAGGCCCATTCCCATTCGGCTTCGGACGGCAGCCGATACTTGCGACCCGTCTGCTGCGACAGCCACTGGCAATAGGCCACGCCATCGTTCCACGAGACTTGTCCCACGGGATGGTCGTCCCCCTGTGCGACGCTGGCGTGCCGCCACGTGTATTCCGGCCGCTGTTGGAATTTCCCCTCCACGCGCACGTAGCCGCCGTGGCCGGACAGCTCGGCGTCGGTCCGATAGCCGGCGGCCTCCACAAACGTGCGGAACTGCGCCTGCGTCACCTCGTGGCAACCGATCTGGATCGGCTTGGTGAGCCGCACCCGATAACCCGTCGCCATGCTGAACTCGCCCGGCGGGATCACGCTGAAGGACATGGACTGCCCGCCGGGAAGCGCAACTTCGTCGACCGGCGGCACGCCGAGGTAGTTCGCCCACGCGGCCTGATGGGCGGTTGCCTCGGCCGGGGAAAATGGGGCGATGGCTGGTGACGGCGTCTTCGCTGCAACCGCAGGTGCGCCGGACGGAACTCGGGCCAGACGCAAGCCGAGGCCGCCGATGCCCCGGTACGACGGCGAGTCCATGCCGAAATGCGCCGCCCGACAGTAGAAGGATTCGCCGTGCCAGCCGCCGCCATGATTCATCACAGCCCGCGGCGCGGCCTCGTCGGCGGATTTCAGGGTGTCGTCACACACCTCCCAGACGTTGCCGGACAGATCGTATAAATTCAGCCCGTTCGGCTCGTACGAGCCCACCTTGCACGTCCGTTTCAGTTCCTTGCCGTGTTGAAAATTCGCCTGCTCCGGCAACAGGGTGTTCGTCGGTTTGGCGAAGTAGAAGTCGAAGGCGCTGTCCTGCTTGTCCGACATCGGGCCGCCCCGGTACGCGTACTCCCATTCCGCCGCCTTCGGCAACCGATAGACCCAGCCCGCCTCCTGCTCCAGCCCGTTCAGCTTCGCCACAAATCTCTGGCAGTCATCCCACGACACCGTTTCCACCGGGAACCGCTTCAGGTCCGCATCGGTGATGTCCTTCACCGCGTCCTTGCCCGGGCCCGTGTGCGAGAAGCAGCTGGGGTTCTCCCCCATCACCTGAGTCCACTCCTCTTGCGTGACCTCGTACATGCCCAGGTAGAAGTCGGCCGGGATCTCCACCTCGTTGTCGCCCGGTTTGCCATTGCCCCCGCCCAGCCACGACTTGCCCTTCGGCACGATCACGAACTCCATGCCGATACTGTTCGTGTACTCGACCGGTATGCCGAAGTGCTTCGCGGGCGGCGGCGGCGCGACGGCTGGCAGCGCGGTCTGCGCCGACTTGCCGTCGCCGATGGTCGGTTCGATCACGCCGCCGTCCCATTCGATCTTGCACTGCGGCAGCGCCGCCGAGAGCTTCTTCACGCCGGCCTCGGTGAGCTTCGTGTTCTCGACTTTCACGAAACTGAGCTTCAGGCAGCCGGCGAAATAGGCCAATCCCGCATCGCTCATCTGGGTAGAGTATAGATCAAGGTACGTGAGGCGTTTGCAATCCTTGAAGTGGGCCAGTCCCACATCGCTCACCCGAGGACCGTATAGTTGAAGGACGGCGAGGTTCTTGCAATCTTTGAAGTAAGCCAACCCCCCATCGCTCACCTTGGTATTCCGCAGATCGAGGCTCATGAGGTTCTTGCACTCCTTGAAGTGGGCCATGCCCGCATCGCTCACCTTGGTGTAGCCCAGATGAAGCAGTTTAAGGTTTTTGCAATCCTTGAAGTGGGCCAGCCCCGCATCGGTCAGTCTTGTATTGCCCAGATAAAGGTGCGTGAAGTTTTTGCAATCCTTGAAGTGGCCCAGCCCCGCATCACTCACCTGGGTGCCGCTCAGTTCAATGGTCGTGAGCTGCTTGCACTCCTTGAAGTGGCCCAGCCCCGCATCGCTCACCTTCTGGTTATTGCCCAAACTCATGGCCGTGAGTTCAAACGCCCCCGGGGGCAGATCGCCGACAGTCCCGATCGGCCATGCCTAACCGTTCACCTTGATGTGGATTCCGCCGCCAATCGAGAGCACCCACTCGGCGGCGCGGCGGTCGGGGTCGGACGACGGCGTCGGCTCGATCACGCCGCCGTCCCATTCGATTTTGCATCCCGGCAAGGCGGCTGAGAGTTTCTGTACGCCGGCCTTGGTGACGGTCGTATCCAGAAGCCCCAGTTCACGGAGACTCGTCATCCCCATGAGGGATTCGAGACCAACATCAGTAATGGGATTGAAGGCAACGTCCAGCCGCTCGAGTTTTCCGAAGGCCGTGACAATCTGTTTCAGACCCGAGTCCGAGAGGTTGAGCGAAGAGAGGTACAAAAAGCGCGGGTCAGCCTTTTGTCGAAGTGCAATCAAGCCCGCCGCAGTGACTTTAGTACTGCCGCAGTTAAGACTCCTGAGGCGAGGCAATCGTCCCAGGTGTTGAATTCCCGCATCGGTAACACCAGTCCCACTGATCTGCACGACTTCAAGCGATGCGATATCGCCGAGGGTTTTCAGCCCTGCATCCGTGATCCGCGTTCGGTGCAACCCGATCTGCCAAAGGTGCTGAAGGTCCTTGAGCCGTTGCAGTGCGGCATCGTCTACGCTTGGATTGTCATTCCAATAAAGAATCGCAATGTGGAACGGTTCAGTGGGCAGTTCTTTGGCCGTTCTGACGGGGGTCGCCGGCCGGTTGTTCGTGGCGATGTGAACTTCTCCGCCAATCGCCAGCACCCATTCCGCGGCGCGGCGGTCGGGGTCGGCGGTGGGCGTTGGCTCGATGAGGTTGCCAGCACCTTCGGTGGCTGAGGCGCTGCTTGAAGACGGTTCCGCATCGACGATGGCAGATGACATTGGTGCGGACGCCGGCGACTTGTCGCCGCCGGCAGCGACAACCATGCGTGGTTTCGCCAGCGCCGCGTAGCCCTGCCAGTGTCCGAGGGCCACGGCGCCCACGGCGCCGACGCCCCAAATTCCCAGCATGAAGGTCGGACCGTTCCATTTGCTCGTCCGCGGGTTGCGCACCTTTTCGATTCGCCAGAAGATGCCGTAGACAAGGCATCCCAACAGGCCGATCAGGACCGAACTGGCAGTCAACGTGACGCCCGTTCGGAACGGGACGAGCGGTTCGGGATGGACATCAAACTGGAACCACGGATCGGGAGCGCCGAGTCGGTAGGCGAACGTGGCGTTGCCCTCCTCGTCGTGACCGCCGGTGGCGCCCATGCTGACGAAGAGCAGCATGCAGACGAGGTAGACGACGAGCAGCACAACCTGAACGCTGACGGTGATCCAGCGATCGAGTTCCGACCACCAGTCGTGCCAGGCCTGGCTCAAAGTGCCGCGCGGCCTGTCGGCCGGCACGCCCGCATTGCTGGCAGCCGCTGTGGGGGATGGCCTGGAGACACGCGACGGATTTCGGCGCATGTGCGCGAGGACCCTCACAAAACCCCAGACCGCGAACGCCGTCACCCACAGAAACGTCAGCGTCAGGAACACGACGCCGGTTTGGACTGTCCCCACGAGCGGCTGGCCCTGCATCTTGTCGAGGCCGCGCCACACGGCGACGAACATCAGCGCGACCGCCAGCAGCAACCCGGTCCCCATGAGCCACATCAAGCCGACCGTCGGTTGCCTGGGCGCAGCGACCGGCAGCATGAGTGTCCGGGCCGGTTCCAGCAACGCGATGGGCGCGGGTCGCGGCGCCGTTTGCGGCTGCTGCCAGTGCGCGAGGTGTTGTCCGAGCACGTCCGCGACTTCCTTCGCCGACTGGAAGCGGTCGTCCGGCTCCTTCGCCAGCAGCTTGCCAATGATGTCGCACAGCCAGGGCGGCGTGCCGGGGATGACTTCGTCGATCGGTCGCGGCGTGTCCTCGCAGACCCGCTTCAGCACAGCGATGGTGTTCGGTGCGCGGAACGGCGGGCGGCCGCTCGCCATCACGTACAGCACGCTTCCCAGGCTGAACAGGTCGGCCCGGTGATCGAGCGGCTGCCCCTTGGCCTGCTCGGGGGCCATGTACATCGGCGTGCCGGCGATCAGGCCGCTCTGCGTCAGGCTGGCGTCGTCGGCCGCGCGGGCCAGGCCGAAGTCGGTGATCTTGGCCCGCTCCTCCAGCCCGGTTTCGAGCAGAATGTTGGCCGGCTTGATGTCGCGGTGAATCAGCCCCTTGGCGTGCGCGGCCGACAACCCGTTGGCAATCTGCTGCCCGATCCGCAGCACCTCGGCGGCATCCAGCGGCCCGTGCGAATCGAGCCGTTGCTGCAGCGTCATACCCGGGATGTACTCCATCACCAGATACGGAATCGGCTGCTCCTCGACGTTGTGAATCGCCACGATGTTTTCGTGCCGGACCGACGCCGACGACCGCGCCTCACGCAGGAACCGCTTCCGCGGCGGCGACGTGGCGGCGAGCTCCGGGTTCATCACCTTGATGGCGACCATCCGGTGCAGCTTTTCGTCGAAGGCCCGAAGCACGATGCCGAACGCGCCGCGGCCGAGAACTTCCTTCACCTCGTAATGGCCGAGCTGGCCCAGCGAACCGGGCGTGGCGGATGGCGACAGAAAGCCGAGGTCGTCGTCCGGTTGATCCTGAGCCGACGACCCATCTTCGACGATGGTCGGCATCACCGCCTCAGCGGCCGGGATCTCCAGAAACGCCCCCGCCTCGCCGTGCGATTTCAGCAGCGCCTCGACTTCGGTCCGCAACTGCGGATTGCCGGCGCACGCCTCGGCCAGGAATGCCTCGCGGGCGGCGGCGTCTTCGATCTCGAGTGCCGACAGGAAGAGGGATCGTTCGGACATGATCGGGAACCCCTGGGGGCCGTAGAAACTGTGTTCTACCCCGATAAGCGCCGTCTGTCCGCCGAGTGCGCCAGAAAAAAATCAGAATCTTCGCCGACCGTCACTCGTTCCCAGGCTCCCGCCTGGGAACGCCCGCTCCGACGCTCGGCGTCGCGAAGCTGATTCCCACGAGGCAGAGCCTCGCAATCAGCGTTCCCAGGCGGAGCCTGGGAACGAGTTGGTCATTTACGGTTCCACCGGTTTCAGTTGATGGTGAACCAACGCGGCCAGGCGATCAA
>JAWXBB010000482.1:0-8263 GCA_034439795.1 Planctomycetaceae bacterium
GTGATGGTGACGGGCGGGTGATGGTGACGCGGCATTACCCCAATGTCTCCGGCAGCAGCATAATCTTCCTCCGGGCGCGGCGCTGGAAGACCGTGAAGTCGCGGCGGTCGAGCGTGAAGATCGTGGGCAGCTCCAACGTCTCCGACAGATGCCACAACATTGCATCCGCCAGTTGCGGGCGCAGCGACTGAAACCGTTGGACAACGGAACCGATCTCAGCGAGGGCCGCTTCGTCCACAGGCAGAATGGACAGCAGCCCCGTTTCCACCCCGGCATAGAGCCGCTGCAACGCCTTGGGATAACCGCGCAGCAGCCACGCAACCTCGGTCAGCACCGGCCAGCAGGTGAGCAGCGGCGGACGGATCAGCCGTAATGCCTCGCTGCACGCGGCGTGGTGTTGATCGCTCCGGTCGAGCAGCGCGACCAGCGGGCCGGTGTCGACCAGCACCCGTGCAAAGGACTTCTCAGCCACCTCCGAAGCCTTCCATGTGGTCGGTATTCGTGCTGAGGTCGCCCACGCCGCTGTCGATGCAGCCGATCAACCCCGCTTCGGCGGCGAGGTCGTAACAGGTCGGTTGCCGGGCGTGCCTGGCAAAGAATTCCGCCAGCGCCTCGCGGACCAGTTGCGATTCGCTGCGGCCCGTGCGCGCGGAAATGTCGGCCAGGTTCTGCTGGAGCTGTTCGGGCAGACGGATGCTCAACCGGTCGGACGCCATGATGTTGCTCCTGTGTCAGACATTGTATCGTCAATGTCTGACACTTGGCAAGCGGCGATTCCTCGGCTGGAAGTCAGCAGAGGGACCGGAGGGCGGAGATGCCGGCCGCAAGTCGTCACCACGGGCGCAGCCACCACCACGGCTTTGGCGATAACCATTCGAGTGTGATGGTCACTTCCTGGAGATCGTCCGCGTGAATCACTCGAAGCTCACGATTGCCTTCCGATGGCTTCAACACACCCTTCAAGCCCATTCGATATGGCCCGATGCGAGGGTCCGACATCGTGGCTGTGCCCTGAATCACCAGTTCGCCGTCCGGCAGTGTCGTGGAGCGATACGCCAGACACGGCATGGTCTCGGTTGGCTCGGTGCCGTCCGGTGACAGGATCACCAATACCGGTCGACCATCGAATAGCTCGTCATCCAGTTCGCGTGACTTGCTTGCAGCCCGGTGTGCCCTGCCAGAATGGACCGAAATCCACAACATGGCACAACCGGCTACGAGGAGAATCATCCGCCGCGACAAAGCAAAATGATTGACGTCCATGTCTCGAATTCCTCATTCTGTCGTCCGGCCGGATCGACATTTCTCGCAACCAGAGGAGACTTCACCCCGGCTGCTTCAACGCCTGCGTCTTCTCCTTCAGCACGGCGAGCTGGCGTTCGAGTTCCTTGCGGATCAGGTCGATCCGCTTCAGCATCTTTTCGCCGTGGTTCGAGACCTGCTGGGCCGACGTTTGCAGCTCGTCGAAGCCGGCGGCGGCTTTTTCGAGACCCAGGACCGCGGTTTCGATGGCCTGCACGTCGGCGGTTTGGGAGGCGTCGTGCAGGTGCTGGCGGACCGCGAGCGCACGGGCCAGGCTGATGCCCAGCTTGAGGTACAGGTCAGTGTCGGGGTCATCGATGTCCCACACCACATACACGTCGCAGCCGAGGCGGGCCACCGGCTCCAACCCCGTGGGGGCGGTGCGGCGGCTGAAGATGAACAGGCCGGTGGTGGCGTCGCGGTTCTGGCGGGCTTCGTCGATCTCCAGCCGGGCGTCGGCGAGCTGATAGCCGATCACCTCTTTGGCTTCGACGACCACCTTCGCGCCGGGGGCGACGCTTTCCGGGCCGAGTTCGATGACGGCGTCCCCCTTCTTGCAGTTCTTGATGCGGCCGACGCGGCTGCCGGTGGACTCCATCACGTCGCCCGACTTCTGGCATTCGCCGAGCACGAAGTCGATGACGGCGGCCTCGAAGTCGAGACCGTGCCGGGTGGACTTCGCGGCCTCCTGCTTGCGGGCGATCATCGTCTGCAGCGCGATCTTCACCTCTTCCTGGAACTTCACGTTCTGATCGCGGTGCTCGGTCAACAAGCCCAGCAGTTCGCGCTTCAGCCGGGCCAGGGCGGAGGTGTCATCGTCGAGCGAGAGGTGTCCCTCGATCGCCGAGTTGGTCTGCTCCAGCATCCGCTTCAACTTCGAGAGCGCCGATGCGTCCTCGTCGAGCGAGAACTCGCGGGTGATCGTGCGTTGGGCGTTGTCGACATTGCGGACCAGCCGGCTGAGGGCCGAGTTCTCCTCGTCGAGCGAGAATTCCTTGACGACGGTGTCGATCTGTCCCTGCAACTGGTCGGTCAGCGTCCCCTGCCGCTCGGTCAGTTCGAGAATGAACCGCGACAGTGCGCCGTCCTTGTTGTCGAGCGAGAACTGCTTCAGGACGTGATCGCGCTGCAGCGTCAGTTGTTCGCCAAGCGTCTCCCGGAGCGCGCCGAGCAGGCCGCGGGATTCGTCGGGGTTCAGCCATTGCAACAGTTCGCTATCCTGGCCGAAGTGCAGGGACAGCGTCTTGGCCAGTTCGGAGCCTTCCGCGCCGAGTTGCCGGCGGAGCATTTGTTCCAGTTCGCCGTCGCGCTGGATGAGGCGGTTGACGCGTTCCTGAAACCGGCCCGATTGCGGGTCGAAATACTCTCGCAGCGTGGTCGCCGTCCGATCCTGCACCAGTTTGGCGTGCGTTTCGAGTTGGGTCTGCATCGACGTCAGCAGCCGGTCTCCTTCGCGGCGAATGACTTCGGTGTCGATCTGCCCGCTGGCCTGCCGCAGGGCCAGCACGCCGATGCGGAGCGCCTTCAGGGCGAAATCGTCGCGGCTTTCGCCGGCGGGCCACGCCGACAACTCGGCGATGACGTCCGGATCGCGGACTGTCAGTTCGAGCGGCAACGATCGTGGCAGATCGGTCGGGTCATCGGTGTGGAGATGCAGCGGGAGCACATTCGTCATCGCGGTTCCTTCCCGGCGGTGGTCGGTTGATTCTACGATGATGTCCGGGCCGAGGCACGTCCGCATGACAAACCATCACGATGGCAAAGGCGTTTGTCCACAGATTTCACAGATGACGCAGATTCAAGAGGGCGATGCTTGCTGGGGTTCCGCTTCTCCCCGACATATTTCTGACTGTTTTCTAATCTGCGGAATCTGAGAAATCTGTGGATGAGGTCTTCACCCCTCCAGCGAATTCGTGCGAGGCGTTGTCTGCTGATCGACGACCAACCACCAACGACCAACTTCCCATGTCCGAACCCATCGCGTACCTCAACCGCCGGTTTGTGCCCGTCTCGCAGGCGAGCCTGCACGTCTTCGACCTCGGCGTCGTCGGGGGCGTCGCCGTGTCGGAGATGCTGCGGACATTTCAGCACGCGCCGTTTTGCGTTGATGAGCATTTGCGGCGTTTGCAGCAGTCGCTCGAACTGACGGGCCTCGAGCCGCGATTGCCGATGGCGGAACTGCGCGACATGCTGATGCAGGTCGTGCGGCACAACACGGGGCTGCTCTCGTTCGACGACGATCTGGGCGTCATCGTCTTCGTCACCGCGGGTTTGAATCCGACGTACGTCGGCCGCGACACCGCGACGCACGCGGGCGGCACCGTCGGCGTGCATACGTTCCCGTTGCCGTACGCGACGTGGGCCGCGAAATACGATCTTGGCGTCGAGCTGGCGGTGTCGCAGATTCCGGCGTTGCCGAACGAGATCGTCGATCGCCGCATCAAGTCGCGCAGCCGGTTGCACTGGACGCTTGCCGACCGGGACGTGCGCGCGCGGTTCCCGCAGGCGACGGCCTTGTTGCTCGATGCCGACGGTTCCGTCACCGAGACCGCGGCGTGCAATGTGTGCATCGTGAAGAACCGCGTGGTGAGTTCGCCGCCGCCGGGGACGGTGCTGGAGGGGATCAGCCTGGCGATGCTGTTCGAACTGGCGGCGGAACTTGGTTTCCCTTGCGAACGGCGGCGGCTGACGGTGGACGATGTCACGAACGCTGACGAAATCTGGTTGACCTCGACGCCGCCGTGCGTGCTGCCGGTGACGCGGTTCGAGGGACAACCGGTGGGCGACGGCCAACCGGGGCCGCTCCATCGCCAGTTGCTCGCCGCATGGAGCGACGCCGTCGGCGTGGACATCCGCGGGCAAATGCAGCGGGGATTGCCGTGATGATCGTACGCTCTTGTTTGGTCCCCTCGCCCCCGTCTTCGGGGGAGAGGGTTAGGGTGAGGGGGCCGAACGCTCCCTGCCGTGTCCAGCACCATCCGAAGCGTGAGCGAGGACGAGCGCTCGCCCTCGCTCACGCTTCGGGTTAGTGTTGTTGGCGATCATCGCCTTGAGAAACGCTCGCCCCCCTCACCCCGGCCCTCTCCCCCGAAGACGGGGGAGAGGGGGCCACACGAATGCGAACTGTTCCACGACTCTGACCGCAAAGCACTCGCCATATGAACTGGCTCGCCTGGGAACAGGAGACGTGGGCGCTCTTCGTGGCGACGTTGTCGCTGCTCGACGCCGTCATGCTCGTCGCGTTGGTGCCGATCGTGCTCCTGATGAAGAAGCCGTCGTCGTCGTCGACGGTGGCGTGGCTGATGCTGATTATCGCCGTGCCGCTCGTGGGCGGGGGGCTGTTCCTGCTGTTCGGCATCGACCGCGTGCAGCCGCGGGTCCGGCGGCGGCGGGCGGTGACCGAGCGGTTCGCGCCGTCGCTGCCGCAACTCGCGGCGCATCTCGTTCACACGCACGAGCGGCTCAACGAGACGCAGATGCAGTTGCTGCGGCTCGCGCAGAAGGTCGCCGGCACCAAGGCGACCGTCGGCAATCGCGTCGAGCTGTTCCAGAACACGCACGCGGCGATGAACTCGATCATCCGCGCGATTGAGTCCGCCCAGCAGTCGATTCACCTGGAGTATTACATCTGGCAGCCGGACCGCATCGGCACGAAGCTCCGCGATCTGCTCATCGAAAAGGCCCGGACGGGAGTGAAGGTCCGGTTTTTGTACGATGCCCTGGGATCGCTGCGGTTGGGGCAATCGTTCTTTCGGCCGATGCTCGACGCGGGCATTGAAGTCGCCAGCTTCGTGCCGGGGCAGACGTTTCGCGAGCGGTGGTCGATCAACCTCCGCAGCCACCGCAAGATCGTGCTGGTGGACGGCGTGACGGGCTTCACCGGCGGAATGAACATCGGCGACGAGTATCTTGGCCGCAGCAAGCACTTCGGCTTCTGGCGCGACGCGCATCTGCGGCTCGACGGCCCGACGGTGCTGCAGTTGCAGGAGGTGTTCGCCGTCGACTGGCTGTACGCGACGGGCGAGGATCTCAATGGGCCGGAGCTGTTTCCGCCCCCCCGAGACGCCGGGACGGTGGACGCGCAGGTCGTCGCCGGCGGCCCCGATCTGCCGGAGAGCGTGTTCCACACGTTGCTGTTCGCGGCGATCAACGAAGCCCGGCAGAGCGCGACGCTGGCCACGTCGTACTTCGTGCCGACGCCGGCCTTGTCGTCGGCGCTGTGCGCGGCCGCTCTCCGCGGCGTGCGGACCCGAGTGCTGGTCTCCGGGCCGGTGACGTACTGGACGACGTACCAGGCGGGCCGGTCGTTCTACGATGAACTGCTGGCGGCCGGCGTCGAGGTCTACGAGTACACGCGCGGGCAGCAGCACTCCAAGACGCTGACGATCGACCGCTGCTGGTCGCTGGTCGGGACGGCGAATTTCGACCCCCGCAGCGTGTTCCTGAACTTCGAGGTGGGGGTCGTGCTGTACGACGCGGGGATCGCCGACCAGTTGGATCACCAGTTCGACACCGACCTGAAGGACGCCTCGCGGATCGAGCGGGACGAATGGGCGCAGCGGTCGATCGGCCGGAAACTGATCGAGAATGCGTGCCGGATGTTCGCGCCCGTGCTGTGACGGACCGGGAGCGCTGCGACGGAAACGGCGGTTCTCTTTCCGGTCCCCTCTCCCCCGTGGGGGAGAGGGTTAGGGTGAGGGGGTGGAGCGCCTCACAACGCGCTGACGAAGCCACACCAACCCGAAGCGTGAGCGAGGGCGAGCGCTCGCCCTCGCTCACGCTTCGGGTTGGTGTTGAACACGGCAGGGAGCACGCGGCCCCCTCACCCTATCCCTCTCCCCCGAAGACGGGGGAGAGGGGACCGGAAATGAGCGGAAGCCCAGGGATCGCTATCCCTGGGCTTCCGTCATTCCGTGTTCAATCGCGAACTACTTCGTGCAGGTCGCACACGGGGCGGCGGCGGTCATCGGCACCGCACACGTCGGAGCCGCGGCCGGGCAGCAGGTTTCGACCGGCACCTGACGGCAAACCGTGCGGGGGACGCAGCGGACCTTCGTCTCGCAGATCTGGCGGGGCACGCAGGTCGTCTTGCTGACCATCCGCGTCTCGCAGACTTGGCGGCAGGTGGTGTGGGGCACCTTGCGGGTGCGAACTTCCTGCGACATCGTGCAGGTCGTGTAGGGCACCTTCCTGGTGATGGTCTCACAGGTCCACGAGCAGGTGGTGTAGGGCACCTTCTTCGTGATGCAGTGCTCCGTCCACGTACAGGTGGTGTAGGGGACCTGCTTGTGGATCGTCTCGCAGGTCCAGGTGCAGGTCGTGTACGGCACCTTGCGGGTGCGGACTTCCTGCGTCATCGTGCAGGTCGTGTAGGGCACGTTCTTCGTCACCGTGAACGGCATCTTCCGGCAGACCGTGTACGGCACCTGGCACTGACGGACTTCCTGCTCCATCCGCGTGCAGCACACCTGGCGGCATTCCACTCGCGGCACCCACCGCTTGCAGCAGACCGTTTGCATCGACTGCTCGCACACCGTCCGGCAGCAACCGGGCTTGTAGACGCAGCAGCCCGTGCAGGGATCGACTTCCCACGTGCCGGGATCGCACACGCACCGCTGGCAGACCGGACCCGGAACCTGCTTCGATTCCGTCACCCAGTCGCCCGTGCAGACCTGCACCGTCTTCGTTTCGGTGACTGGCTTGCACACGGTGTAGCAGACGTTCTTGTAGCAGGTCTCCGTCTCCGTCCGGTACTGCGTGCAGCAGACCTGGCGGTAGCAGGTTTGATAGCAGGGCTTGCAGACCGTGTAACAAACGTCTTTGTAGCAGGTCTGGTGACAGGGCTTGCGGATCGTGCAGCAGACGTCGCGATAGCACGTCTGATAGCAGGGCCGGCGGATCTTGCAGCTGACGTCGCGGTAGCAGGTCTGGTAGCAGGGCCGACGGACCGTGCTGCAGACGTCGCGATAGCACGTCTGGTAGCAGGGCTTGCAGACCGTGTAGCACTCGTCGCGCCAGCACGTTTCGGAAACCGTGCGGTTGCAGGTGACCGGCACCTGTTCCGTGCAGCGGTCGTAAACCGTCCGCGTGCAGGTGTAGGTTTGCGGCTCCCAAACGGTTTCGTGAACCGTCTTGTAGCACGTCGTGTTGCACTCGCGGGCGGCGCAGAAATCGCCGCACGGAGCACAAGCCTTCTTCGATAACGAGAAGAACTTGCCGGCCCCGCAGTACGAGGCTTCGGCCGTCCCGCTGGTGGCAAACGCCACAGCGCTCGTGAGGACGACCATCCAGGTTGCGTATTTCATCGATCTGTCCTTGTTCGATCCGGTTCGGCGGCGAAGCCTACGGGGTAACTTCCGGGTGTGATTGGGGAGGCTCACGCACTCCTTGAAGAGATCGGCCGTAAGGGCAACCCCCTTGAGCCAGACCCCGCATTTTCACACGCCGTCAGCCTCCGCAAACTTCACCGGCTGCGTTTCCTCGTGAAGCGCCCGCTCGGTCGTCCCGATTCTTCCCTACAGACCTCAAGGCCCGTCGTGCGTCGGCTCCGTGGGCGAACCGGCGCAACTCCGTCCTCTGCTACAATCGGCCCCGCGACCGGCCCGACTCTTTCACCAATCGTCAGTCCCGTACGACGCTCACAAGTCCCCCACCTTGACGGATGCTAATCGTGCCTCCGTTAGCCGCGACCCGCAGGCTCTGCGCAGGGGAGCGTTGTATGGTGGACGGCCTAGCGCTCCTCTGCGCAGAGCCTCCGAGTCGCGGCTAACGATTCAGTTGGGAAGGGAGAGGCGTGTTGTATGCTCTGCGGCCGGTCTGCCACTGCGAAGTTGACCGTTTCGCAGCCGGATTCCCGCAAACTGACCGGGGGAACCGCGGCAAATCGGCAACGGCTGCCGATGCCGTCTGCTCGCGACGCCGCCGCGACGGTGGTATCGTCGCCAGTTAGCCGCGACCCGGA
>JAWXBB010000483.1:0-2853 GCA_034439795.1 Planctomycetaceae bacterium
CTCGCCGACCGCGGCGGAGATTCGCGGCGCGACGCCCGCATCGCCAGCTACGCACTGGCGGCGAAACTGCAACTGAGCGCGCCCGAAGTTCTCGATCTCACGAAAGAGTCGCAGTCCACCCACGCGGCGTACGGACTGGACGACGACGTCACCGCCCCGTTCGGCCGCAACTGTCTCATCGCCCGCCGGCTGCTCGAACGGGGCACGCGGTTCGTCCAGGTCTGGAGCGGCACGGGGGGCGCGGCGAAGAACTGGGACAACCACAGCGACATCCCCAACGAGCTGCCGTCCATCGCGAAGCAGGTCGACCAGCCGATCGCGGGTTTATTGGACGACTTCGCCCAGCGCGGGCTGCTCGACGACACGCTGGTGGTCTGGACGACGGAGTTCGGCCGGATGCCCTTCACGCAGGGGGCGACCGGCCGCGACCACAACGGCGGCAGCTTCGTGACGTGGCTCGCCGGCGCAGGCGTGAAAGCCGGCGCGACGCACGGCCACAGCGACGAATTCGGCTACCAGGCCGTCGAAGACAAAACCGAGTGCTACGACCTGCACGCGACGATTCTGCACCTCTTGGGGATCGACCACGAACGGCTGACCGTCAGGCACAACGGCATTGACCGGCGTTTGACCGACGTGCATGGGCATGTGATTCAAGAGATACTGAGCTGATCGCGGGACTGCCACTCTGGCAAGAATCAGGTGACGTGCCACTGCTTCGGAGTCTTCGGAGAAGCAGTGCGCTTCGCAACGGCGAGAGCCCATCGGCACTGCTTCTCCGAAGACTCCGAAGCAGTGGCACCTGGCGGGCCACACCACGGCGAATTGCCGTGATGCGGAACAGTGATCCACACTCGCCACGCGTCCCGAGTGCGTTCGTCTCAGAGGCACGACGGGACACTGTTCAACTACTGCCATTTCGATACAATGCGACGTGCAATGCGGTCGGTACGGCGTCCGCGGAACGGTGGACTGCCTCACCCGCCGGCCAAATGAGCGATATCGAGAAACTGCCTCTCACGCTGTCACTATCAGGAGGTTGCTCATGTTGCGATGTCCCTCGCTGGTCGGATGGCTTGTGATTTCGATCTGCGCTGGCGGTTCCTGGGCCGAAGCACAAATCGTCAGCGACCCTGCATCACTCACGGCCCCCTTTTCGGCGAAACAAGCCTCAGCCGCGCAGGAGGCGTGGGCCAAGCATCTGAAAACGTCAGTCGAAACGGCGTCGAAAACCACCGCCATGAAACTGCGGTTGATCCCACCCGGCGAGTTTCTGATGGGAACCAGCCCCAAACAGGCGCAAGCGGCGCTCGCAGCTGATTCCACATTGAAGGCAGAGTACCTCGAAGTCGAACAGCCGCAGCACCGTGTGCGGCTGACGAAGCCGTTCCTACTCGGCACGCACGAGGTGACGCAGGCCGAGTACGAGCGTGTGATGGGAACCAATCCGAGCGTTTTTTCGCGGAGTGGGGGCTTCAAGGACCGGGTCAGCGGCATGGACACGACGCGGTTTCCCGTCGAGACGGTGTGGTGGTGCAATGCGGTGGAATTCTGTAACAAGCTCAGCAGCGCCGACGGTCTGACGGCCTACTACCGGCTGTCGAACCTGGCGCGCGAGGGCGGTTCGCTCAAATCGGCCGACGTCGCCATCGCGGGCGGCAACGGGTTCCGTCTGCCGACGGAGGCGGAGTGGGAATACGCCTGCCGCGCGGGCACGACGTCAGCCTTCCATTTCGGCGACATCAACAATGGCCGCGAGGCGAACATCGACGGCAATTTCCCGTTTGGGACGACGACCAAGGGCCCTAATAAAGAGCGCACGACTTCGGTTGGCTCGACTGAGTATCCGGGGAACAACTTCGGCCTCCGGGACATGCATGGCAACATCGAGGAGTGGTGCGGGGATTGGTACGCGGCGGGCTTCTATTCCGAATTCGGCGGCAACACCGCAATCGACCCATTCAACGCCAAGCACGCAAGCACGTCTTCCGCACCAATTCCGCTACGCGTCGTGCGGGGTGGGTCTTGGTTCACCGTCAACAACGTCAATAGCGGGGGCTCCCGGTCTGCGGACCGTTTCGAGGGCATTCCCGATATGCGGTTCCTCTGGCGTGGTTTCCGTGTGGCGAGGACTCCGTAACTATTAGCCCTTTAGCCCGCTGTTCGAATTCATCGAAATCGTTTCGGGTGGACGGATCCAGTCCGATTTCTCTCTCCGCCTGCCCGCGGAATTCGGTCATCGGAGAATCATGCCCTACTTTCATTAAAGAGTGGACTTCATGAAGAATCTGCGCTGGCTTGATGCGTGCGTTCTCGTGTTGGTGCTTGTTGTTCCGGCGAAGTCGGAGACAATCGACGAAGCGCTTGAACGCGCGGAGAGTGCGAAGCAGCGCGCCATCGACGCGTCAGACCGGGAGGATTATACTTCCGCTCTTGCTCACATGGCGAAGTGTCTTGAGATCCTCCGGAAGACGGAAAAAAACGCTCCGGCGGGCCAAGTCAAAGACGTGTTTGGGTACTTCGTTGCATCCGAAACGAACCGCACGATCCTCTTCTGCTACATGGGTGTGCATAAGTCGAATATTACAAATGGTATCTCTGAAGCATGGCGCCGAAGGATTGAGGATCTGACTCCCCCGCAAGAAATGAAAGGACCGAAGGATGTGGGAGTTGCATTGGATTGGAAAGTCCAATATTCGTATGCGTTCCTTCAACAGTGCTTGGCTGATTACTACGCCCGTAAGAAGGATTATGCTCAGAAGCTGTTTTCAAATGGCGAGAAGTTGAGACATACGCTACGACTCCGCGGTTGACCTGCCACAGTCAAAACCGGCGGAGCCGTAGCGATGTCAG
>JAWXBB010000484.1:0-3410 GCA_034439795.1 Planctomycetaceae bacterium
CCCTCTCCCCCGAAGACGGGGGAGAGGGGGCAGAACATTGAGGCCCTTGCTCACGTTTCGGGCTGGTGTTATTTCACGGGGATCGCGAAGTCGCCGGCGAGGTCGCGCCACATCGAATGCACGTGGTTGGCGTCGTTCTGCGTGTTGTTGTATTCGATCACGAACGTCGGCCCCTGGACACGGTAGTGGTGCCGCTGGTTCAGGTCCGGATCGCCCCACCAGGCGAAGTAGATGTTGTCCAGCCCGGCGGCGTTGATCCGCTGGCGGCGTTCCTCGGAGACGTCCGCCGGGACGTTTTGCAGGTACTCGCTCAGCAGACTCTGCAACAGTTCCTTCTGCTGGGTCGACATCTTGCTGACGGGCAGCCCTACCGGCTTCTCGACGACGGCCTGCGGAGTCGCCGGACCGGGGACTTCATCGGGAGCTGTTTTACTGACCCACAGCACCTTCGATTGATCCGCATCGGATAGCTTCAGAATCTGGCGGGCAATGTCCTCTTCCTTGCCGAGCACGCGGATGTTGCGCTTCGGACCGGCATCGACGAGGCCCGGATTCGCGCCGAAGAACTCGGGCGTGCTGGAGACCACTTTGCCGTCCTTCAGCGTGAAGTTGAGCGAGATGTGATGTCCCTCCACGCGCCAGCCCCACGAGCCGGTCGATCCCGGCTCGCCGAAGATGCTGAGGTAATACTTGCCCGGATGCCGGCGTTCGCGGCGGTATTCCCGTTCGCCTCCCTCCAGCAGATACAGCACCTCTTCGAGGCTCATCACGTTCATGGTCTGATCGTAACCCGCCTCCGACAGACCGCTGCGGATCAACCCGTGGGCCGCCGCGAGGGCCGGGCCTTCGAGGTCGCGCAGCGGCAGCCCCTTCCGCTCGCGGGGAATGAAGTGCCAGTTCAACCGCTCGGCGTCGTCGAACGGGAACCAGCATTGCTTCCACTGCGCGGGAGCCAACGCCGTCTTGAAGGCCTTGGCGGCGGCTTCCATGTTCTTGCCGCTCGCCGGCGGCGTCGGCGCCTGCGCAACGAGCAACGCCCCGAAGATGCCCAGCACGCCGAACGACAACAGCAGTTTGCGAAGTCCCATGAATGCCGTCCTTACTCTCGATGTCCATCAGCCCGGCGGCCAGCCGAGTTTGCGTCCGCCCAGCACATGCACGTGCAGATGATCGACCGACTGCCCGCCGTCCGGGCCGCAGTTCAGCACCGTCCGGTAGCCGTTCGCGAGGCCCAACTGTTTCGCCACCGTACGGGCGGCAATCAGCAGATGCCCCAGCAACGCGGCGTCCGCATCGGCCGCGTCCGCCAGCGACGGAATCTCCCGCTTCGGGATCACCAGCACGTGCGTCGGCGCCTGGGCGTTGATGTCCCGAAACGCCAGGCACTGGTCGTCTTCATACACGATCTCCGCCGGGATTTCCCGGTTGATGATCTTGGTGAAGATGGTCTTGCCGGTCGCCATCGCGGTGGGTTCCGAAGCCGTACAATTCCGTCACCGCGGACGGTAACAGATCGCATCGGCGAACTCAAATCACCAGAAGCCGCGGGGTTCCACCCCCGCGGTTCCGACGGGGCGGGGCCCGTCGGCTTCTGTTACGATCTTGTGCAATCTCCATGCAACGGGTCAGACCATGCACCTCTATGTCGGCACCAGCGGCTACAGCTACAAGGAATGGAAGGGGAAGTTCTATCCGGAGAAATTCTCGGACAAGAAGATGCTGGCGTTCTACGCCGAGCGGTTCAACGCCGTCGAATCGAACTACACGTTCAGGATGATCCCCAAACCCGCGACCATCGCCGGGTGGCTGGAGCAGACGCCGGAGCATTTCCGCTTCGCGCCGAAGGTGTCGCAGAGGATCACGCATTTCAAGCGGCTGAAAGACGTGGAGGCGGAGACCGATCTGCTGATCGACACCGTCTCCGGACTGCGGCCGAAGCTGGGACCGCTGCTCGTGCAGTTGCCGCCGAACTTCAAGAAGGACGTAGACCGTCTGGAGGGCTTTCTCAAGCTGCTCGCGAACCGAATGCCGGCGGCGTTCGAGTTCCGCCATGCGAGTTGGCACGACGATGAAGTTTACGACTGTCTCCGTCAGCATTTCGCGGCGCTGTGCATCGCCGACACCCAAGAGATGCCGATGAGCGAAATCATCAGCACCGCCAATTGGGGCTATTTACGGTTGCGGAGCAACGATTACACGGATCGGCAACTCAAGGTGTGGGTGAAAAAGGTCCAAGCGCAGAAGTGGCGCGAGGCGTATGTGTTCTTCATGCACGAGGAAGAAGCGACGGGACCGGAGTTCGCGACGCGGTTGCTGGAACTCGCGCGCTCGCCGTCTTCGTAACCCCTCGGGTGGCCTCAGTCAGTCGCTCTGGTCCTACCGGAGCGGCGCTGCCGATAGAGGCAACGACGCGCACGGCTATCCTCAAGAACCTCTTGCCACTTCTTGGCTCTCCAGAATCTACAGTGGCAAGAGAAGATTTTGGGGGATAAACTGTCGCAATACTGCAACTGCGACATCCAAGCCGCCGCTTCGAGTCGCACCTGCGATGGAAGCCAGCATGACGACACAACAACCCGCATCGCGCTGGAAACTATTTGCTTTCGTCGTCATTGCCGCGCTCACGGTCACATACCTCTTTGCAATCTTCAATCCGTGGCTCGCGTTCTTGAGCGGTATCGCCATTCTCGCGTGTGGTGCCGCATTCGCAGCTTGGCCACCGCTGTCACAATCAATTGCACGATGGCGGCAAATCCCCCTGCCAACGGCCAGAACTCGCATCTACCTTGGCACACCAATCGCTTGTTACGGCGTCATTCTTCTTGCCATATCGCAGTCGCAAATTCGGGCCAATTGGCGAGAGGCCGATGTCCGCGCTGAAATCGCCCGCGAGTTGAACAAAGCCAATTCTGCCATTGAGCAGAAACATGCCGAAGAGGCATTGAAGATTTGCGCCTCGCTGGAATCCAAAGCAAACTCTGATGAGAAGGCAAAGATTTCCGCTATACGAAATCGCGCCCAGGATGTCGAAAGGGCGCGTCAAGTCCGGTCTGCGAACGACCAAGTTCTTCGGCTGGTCTCTGACGGCCAAACCTTCCTCATCAATCGCGAACTTGATAATGCGCAGTCATCATTGAACGCCGCGCTTCATGTTCCGCTCGCCACTCTGTTCTCGACTGCCAATGAGTTCGCGGATCAAATCGCCTCGGCGCGAACGAAGTTGGCTGCCGCCCACCTTGAAAAAGGCGACATGTCAGCGGCAAAGAAGGAACTAAAGCGTGCGATCAGCGTGCCCAAAGCCAAATCTACCGCTTAGAAGCTGTTTTCAAATGGCGAGAAGTTGAGACATACGCTACGACTCCGCGGTTGACCTGCCACAGTCAAAACCGGCGGAGCCGTAGCGATGTCAG
>JAWXBB010000485.1:0-8108 GCA_034439795.1 Planctomycetaceae bacterium
GTTAAACGCGCACTTCGGAAATGTTGGTAAGCCTGGGGACCAGCGGCAAGGCATCACGCCAGCCGCGAAGCGGCGACAGAAATTCGTCGTGAGATCGAGCTTCTGTCGCCCCTCCGGGGCTGCATGTCGCCACGGCGATGCTCCCCAGGCTTACGCCTGGGGCTACGATCTGTCGCCGCTTCGCGGCTGAAATCCGGGAATGATGCCGATGTCTCCGCGCTCTCAACCCGAATTTTTAGTCTACGCCCTGTCCAAGTCACTTGTGGCGGCAGCTCACGCCCCATAACCGGTGAAGATCTTGTCCATCCGCTGCGAGATGTCCGCCATGCGGTCTTTTTCGCCGCCGCGGACCTCGGCCGTGGCCCAGCCGGAGTAGCCGATGGCTTTGAGGGCGGTCATCACGGCGGGCCAGTCGCAGCCGTCGTCGCCGTCGCCGATTTCGGCGCGGAAGCCTTTGCCGACCCCTTCATCGTTGGCGATCTTGCGGCTGTATTCCTTGATGTCGAGCTTGCCGATCCGTGGGCCGAGCGTCTGAATCCAATGCTCGGGCCAGCCGTAGCGAATCATGTTGCCGACGTCGAAGTACGAGCCGACCAGCGGGGTCTGGAATTCGTCGATGTAACGGGCGGTTTCCAGCGGACTCAGCAGGAAATTGTTCCAGACGTTCTCGAACAGAATCTTGATGTTCAACTCCTGCGCGAGCGGTAACGCCTTCTTGATTTCCGCCTGCGATCGCTCATAGGCCTCGGCGTAACTGACTTTCTTATCGACGACCGCGGGGACGAGCAGCACGGTGTCGCCGCCATAGGCTTTGCAATCCCGGAGAGCGGTCTTCAGCCCTTCCAAACCTGCCGCCCGAACCGCGGGATCGGCGGCGGACAACGGTTTCTTCCAATGGTCGTAATCGACGACGCCATGCACGATCAGCCCGGATTCATCCATCGCCTTGCGGACTTCCGCGTGATCGGCGGGGCGATCCATGTCGATCCCCTCGAAGCCGACCGCCTTCAGCATCTTGAACTTCTCGACCAGCGGGGCGTTCCCGCCGACCATGCTGAACTTCACCGCCTTCCGCAGTTTCAACGGCTTGTCGGCGGCACGGAGGGAAGTGGTCCCGACCAAAGCCGCCGCCGCCGCGACGCCGGTGGCTTGCAGGAACGTGCGGCGTGTGAGGGTGTCAGACATTGTGGGACTCTCCGATTGGGTTTCCGCAGCCTGGCTCGCAAGCGAACTCGTTTTTAACCACGAAACACACGAAAGACACGAAAATATGGCAGAGGAGAGGAGCCGGTCGTCACGCTGCTCCCAATCTGCGATATTGGATTCATTCCAACTCACCGTTTGTTTTGTCTTCCCTTTCGTGTCACTTCGTGTATTTCGTGGTTAATCCTCTTCTAACGCCCTCGCTCGCGCTAGGGGCTGTGACGGATGGACTTTTTCGACCCCGCGAACTCGCATCGGGTCGGGTTGATGACTAGCATAAACGTTCCGGTGAATGCGTCCACCGTCTCCGCCCGCTTTCCTGCCTTGAGGTCAACATGGATCAGCCCGCCAGTTCGTCCCGTCGCGAGTTCCTGAAGACGTCGGCCGTCGTCGCCGGGGGCGTCGGTCTCAATCTCAGCCTGGCGTCCGGCGTGTACGCCGCCGGCAGCGATACGCTCAAGGTCGGCCTCGTCGGTTGCGGCGGCCGGGGCTCGGGGGCGGCGAAAGAAGCGCTGACCGCCGATCCGAATGTTAAGCTGGTCGCCGTCGCGGACGTGTTCCGCAACCAGATCGAC
This sequence comes from Planctomycetaceae bacterium, assembly GCA_034439795.1. GTDB lineage: Bacteria > Planctomycetota > Planctomycetia > Planctomycetales > Planctomycetaceae > DSVQ01. The sequence goes on from JAWXBB010000485.1 coordinate 1,779, forward strand.
TACAGCATTGAGAACCTCAAGGTTGCCGAGAAGATCAGCGACCGCGTTGACGTGGACGAGAATCACAAGTTCGTCGGCCTCGATGCCTACAAGGCCGTGATCGATGCCTGCGACGTCGTGCTGCTGGCGTCGCCTCCCGGCTTCCGCCCCGTGCATCTGAAGTACGCCGTCGAGCAGGGAAAGCACGTCTTCACCGAGAAGCCGATGGCGACCGACGCGCCCGGCCTCCGTTCGGTCATGGAGTCGGTCAAGCTCGCCAGGGAGAAGAAGCTCGGCGTCCTCGCCGGATTCTGCTGGCGGTACGACCTGCCCCGTCGCGAGTTTTTCCAGCGGATTCACGACGGCCAGATCGGCGACGTCGTCGCGATCTACGGCACCTATCTCACCGGCCCTGTCAAGCCGATGCTCGAAGAGAGCAAGCGACCCACGGGGATCACCGATCTCGAGTGGATGGTCCGCAACTGGTACAACTGGACCTGGCTGTCCGGGGACGGCCTCGTCGAACAGGCGGTGCATACCGTCGACTGGCTGGCGTGGACGATGAAAGACGCGCCCCCCGCCTCCTGCACGGCGGTCGGCGGCCGGCAGATTCCCTCCATCGGCGGCAACATTTTCGACCACGTCGAGGTCAACTACGTCTGGGACAACGACCGCGCCACGCGCGGGTTTCTCGCCCAGCGGCAGATCCCCGGCTGCCACAACGACAACGGCCTGACCGTCATCGGCACCAAAGGCTCGGGCCACATCACCGGCCGCGGCGTCCACATCACCGGCGAGAAGCCGTGGAAGTACGACGGCGAGAAGCCGAACATGTACCAGGTCGAGCACAACGAGTTTTTCGCGTCGCTGCGGAAGGGGCAGCCGCTCAACGACGGCGACCGGATGTGCAGCAGCACGCTGATGGGCATCATGGGCCGCATGGCAGGCTACACTGGCCGGCAGATCACGTGGGAGATGGCCCTCAACTCGCAGGAGGTGCTGGTCCCCGAGATCGAGGACTGGAACACCGTCGTGAAGCCCAACCCGACCGCCATGCCGGGCGTGACGCAGTTCGTGTGAAGGCTTTTTTCATACCAACCCGAAGCGTAAGCGAGGACGAGCGCTCGAGCGACTCACGAACTGGAAACTTAAGCACGACGACCATGCGGCAGGAAGCGCTCGTCCTCGCTTACGCTTCGGGTTAGTATTCACAGATCGATCCCCAACTCTTCGATCTTGCGGTACAGGCTCGACAGGCCCAGCCGCAGCCGGCGCGCGGCTTCGCGTTTGTCGGGCCATTGGCGGAGCACCCGTTCGATGTGCAGCCGTTCGTAGTGTCGCAGCGCGGAGCGCAGGTCGTCGGTGTTGGGGAGCGGCTGGCTGCCGCCGACGAGGTCCGGGGGCAAATCCTGCGGGCGGATCTGCGGGCCGTCGCACATCATCACCGCCCGTTCGATGGCGTTGTCCAACTGGCGGACGTTCCCCTTCCAGTGGGCGGCGATCAACAGGCGAATGGTTTCGCTGGTTGCGCCGGTCACGCGCTGGCCCATCGCCCGGCTGTGCTTGGCGACGAAGAACTCGACCAGCTCGGGAATGTCGTCCAACCGGTCGCGCAGCGGCGGAATGCGGATCTTCACGCCGTCGAGCCGGTAGAACAACGCCTCCTCGAATCGCCCCGCGGCGACCTCCTGCGACAGGTCTTTCACCGTCGCCGCGATGATCCGGGCGGCATGCTTCACCGGGGCCGAAGCGCCGACCGGCACGATCTCGCCGTATTCGATCGCGCGGAGCAGCTTGGCCTGCGTCGAGACGGGAAGTTGTGCGATTTCGTCCAGAAACACGGTCCCCTCGCCCGCATTCCGCAAAATGCCGGCCTGCGAGGTGTCCCCCTCCACGCTGCCGAACAGTTGCGCTTCCAGTGGCTCCAGCGGCTGCAACGCACAGTTCGCGGTGAGGAACGGCGCGTGCTTTTTCGAGCCCCAGTGATGCACCGTCCGGGCGAAGAGTTGCTTGCCAGTGCCCGATTCGCCGACGAGCAGCACGTTGGCGTTCGTCACGGCGACCTTGCGGATCGCGTCCTGGACTTCGTGGATCGCCTTGCTCGAGCCAATAATCTCGTCGCCGTCATCCCGGCGCGACAGCTCGCGGCGGAGGGCCTGATTCTCCTGATACAGCTCGCGGTACTGAAACAGCCGCAGCAGCTTGTTGGCGAGGTCGTCGAAGATCACCGGCTTGACGAGATAATCGGACGCGCCCGCCTTGAACGCCTCGACGGCGTTTTCGACGGTCGCGTAGGCCGTGATGATCAGCCCGGAGATGTCGGGATTGAACTGCAACAGCTTCCGCATCAGGGCCACGCCGTCGCCGTCGGGCAGTTGCACGTCGCAGATGGCGACGTGAAAGTCGCGGGCCCGGATGGCCTGCACGGCGGCGGCGATCGTCCCCGCGGCGACCACGTCGTACCCCTCCTCGGTCAGGAACTCCGCGAGCGAGGTCCGGATGATCTCTTCGTCCTCGACGATCAGCACGCTGCGGTTCGACTTCACGGCAGCACGACTTCCTGAATGGTTTCGGTGGAGTTTGACTCGGTCGGAAACACGTCGGGACGGCCGCGCAGGACATCCTGCGTGAGCAGCACGGTGAATGTTGTCCCCTCTGGCGACGACCGCGTCAATTCCAGCCGCCCGCCGAGTTGTTGCTCGACGATGTTGCGGCAGACGAACAGCCCCAACCCGGTGCCGGTTTCTTTGGTCGTGAAATACGGGTGGAACACGCGGTCGAGATGCTGCGGGGCGATGCCCGTGCCGGTGTCGCGGATTTCGATCCGCAGCCAGCCGCCGACCAGCGATGTCCGCAGCTCGATCTCGCCCCCCTCCGCCGTGGCGTCCATCGCGTTGAGCACGAGGTTCAGGATCACCTGCACGAATTGATCGCGCACCAGCCGCAGGCTCGGCAGGCCTTGTGCGTAGGTGGTGATGATCCGTTTGCCCTTTTTCCGCTTGTAATACTTGGCGATGCTGAGGGCCGACTCGATCGCCGCATGAATCTCGACCACGCTTTCGGTCAATGCCACCGGGCGGCTGAAGTCGACCAGCTCGCGGAGCGTGCGCTGAATCCGTCGCAACTGGTCGTCGACCATCTGCAGCCGCTCGCGCGTCTGCTCGTCGATGTCCCGCCGCCGCAGCAGTTGCACCAGCGAGCTGATCGCCGCGAGCGGGTTGCCGACTTCGTGCGCGATCCCCGCCGCCAGCAGGCCGAACGCGGCCTGCTTTTCCTGCTGGACGATCATCGCCTGCGATTCCTGCAACTGCCGCGTGCGATCGAGAATCCGTTCTTCGAGTTCCGCCTGATGCTGCTGCAACGCGGCGTTGAGTTCCGCCAGCCGCCGGCTGGCCCGTTTGAGCAAGTCCCCCAGCGACGTGCTGGCCCACGCCACCCAGCCCATGATGACCGGCGTCAACACCAGCGACGACCACGTCTCGCGGTTATTGCCCCCCTGGGCCACGGCGACGCATGCAAAGCTCGCCGCGTGCAGCAGCAGCGTGGCGTAGGTCACCGCGGGGGCGTACCGCAGGGCCGACACCAGCAGCGACAGGAAGTAGTAGAACAGGAACGGACTCAGCACGCCGGAATCGAAATGGCACAACAGGCCGATGAACACCGCCTCCATCACCGAGATGAACAGCGGATAGTCGTGCAGAAACACCTTGCCGTGGACGCTGAAATACGTGTCGCACAGAGCATACAGCACGCCGAGCGCGAGAATCGCATTCAGCGGCAGCTCGGACCCCGCGGTCCCGAGCAGGTTGACCAGCCCGTAGCCGACGCAGATGCCGAACCAGCGGATGCGCACCGTGATCGCCTGGGCCGACAGCTCCCAGTCGAGTTCGTTCAGCGTGCGATCCACGGTGGTCAACGACGTTATCTTTCACAGCCCGGAGCGCAAGCGACGGCGGCCTTACTGTAGCCCTCTCGTTCCGCGAGAGGAAAGCGGCTCACCGCCCGCGGCGTGGGAGTTCCGGCCCCCTCGCCCCCGCTTCGGGGGAGAGGGTTGGGGTGAGGGGGCGAGCGTTTCACTGGGCGGTCATCCTGAGTTTGATCATCCTTCATCGCCAGCGGTCTTCGTGCGTCCTGCGAAGCACACAGCCCCCTCACCCTATCCCTCTCCCCCGAAGCGGGGGGAGAGGGGACCGATCATCAGGCTGCCTCGCGCGTGCCCCTCCATCGCCACCACCGCTCCACTGCCGTCGCGGCCAGCACGGCCAGCACCGGATGCAGCGGCGCCCGCATTCGCGTGTCGGTCCAGTACACGAGGTGCATCATCTGCACCGACGCGATGAACAGCAGCAACACCCACAGACCGGGCCGACGTTCCCGCCACCAGATCACCGCCCCGGCGATCGCGAACCCAAACAGCGCCGCATACCACGCGGCCACCAGCCAGCGGACGACGCCCGGCAGCGATTCCCCCCCCTTGCCGCGCGGCGACAGGCTCCACAAGCTCCGCACGCGATACCACACCGCCCACCCGAACCCCGCGGGATCATCCGTGATGTGCCGCCAGGCCCGCGCGGCTTGCCAGCGATCCCTGGCGACTTCGTCCGCCGTGGGTCCGAGATCGGCGTCCATCTCCGCGAGCATCCCCCGCTGCCAACGGTCGAGGCTGCCGCCGTCCCACACCGTCCCCCACGGCTGGCGGGCGACTTCGTCGTAGAACACGGGATTGTTCCCGAGCAGCAGCGTGTACCCGCCATGCGTGGTCGTGAGGATCGGATGCCCCATCACCAGTTGGTTGCGAATCACCCACGGCGACACGACCGCGGCGATGACGAGCCACATTGTCGCCAACGGCAGGATGATGTCGCGCAAATGCCGCCGTTGCGCTGCGATCAGACCGAGCGAATACAGCCCGATGAACGGCCAAATCGTTGGGCGACACAACGCGGCGAGACCGAGAAATATCCCTGCTGCGATTCCCACCAGCAGGCGAGTGTGCGGGAGTAAGACTCTGCCAAGGATGACATTCCCTTCCGGTCCCCTCTCCCCCGTCTTCGGGGGAGAGGGATAGGGTGAGGGGGTCGAGCGCTCCGAACGATGCTCGTGGTCGGCACTGTTTTCGGATGCACTGACAAGCGCTCGCCCCCTCACCCCGACCCTCTCCCCCGAAGACGGGGGCGAGGGGGCAGGAGGAAAACGCTCGCCAGTGAACGGTGAACTCCACACGGTTTCACTTGCGACCAGCATCCAGACCGCATATGTCGTCAGCAGTGTGAACAACGGCTCGGTCATCGCCAGCGGTGTCGCGCGGATCAGCAGGGGGTCCAGTGCCACAATCGCAGCGGCGACTAGTAAGCCGATCCGCGATTGCAGCAACGCGGCAAAGCCCATCGTAACCACGCAGAGCAGCACGGCAAAGATCGTATTGAAGTTGCTGATCCCATCCGCGAGGGGTTTCTCGGGATCGTCCAGCAAAGGAACTGCAAGAACGTACGGATACAACGGCGGCCGATACGCCGTCGGCGTGTTCGTGCCGGGAACGCAGAATTCGCCGGCAATCGCCATGGTCTTCGCGATGCCCACATACGCATCGGGATCGGTCTCCGCATCGGCCGACCAGATCGTCGCCGCCAGCACCCGCGTGAGCAGCGTGAGACCGATCAGGCTCCACAGCGCGACGCGATCGGCCCGACGCAGCGGAAAGCCACTTGGCGGCGGCGGTTCTGTGTCACCGATTGGCATGGGGGGAACCGACAGGCTACGCTGACGAGTTCTTTAGGAGCCGGGGCGTGTCGCCCCGGTCTTTGCCTTCGATCCCAGAGAAGACCGGGGCGACACGCCCCGGCTCCGACTGAGTCGCTGTGTTGTACCATTTCTCCGCCAACCGGTGCGGTATCGAGGATTGTCCGTTGGACTTCGTGCCCCGATTGTGCGGTTGGCTCGTGCGGAGGCGAAGGCTGCTGCTCGCCGTCGCCGTCATCCTCACCGCCGTCGCGTGGCCGATCTCCCGGCAACTGGCGTTCGACCAGTCCATCGAGTCGATGTACGCCCCCGACTCTCCGCGCCTGCTGGAATTCCAGCGCAGCAAGGCCACGTTCGGAGGCGACGAGTTCCTGATCGTCGCCTACCGCGATCCGGAGCTGTTCGACGACGACGGCCGGCTGACCGACGACGCCAGGGACCGGCAGGAACGGTTGATCGAGCAGATCGCCGCCGTTCCGGGCATCGACCCCCACAGCATTCAGAGCGTGTCGCGGGCACTCGCCTCGCGGTTTGCGGCGAGCCGCGTCCGGGAGTTCATCGAAGGGGTGCTGGTCGGCGCGGATGGCGAAACCACGGCGGTCGTGTCGCGGA
>JAWXBB010000486.1:0-4672 GCA_034439795.1 Planctomycetaceae bacterium
GATTCAGCGTCTTCAATGTGCCGCTGACGCAGGCCGGCGCGGGCTGGACGATTCCGCAGGTGGGCTGGGTGTACTCCATCGCGCTCTTCATGCTCGGCATGTCGGCGGCGGCGTTTGGCAAGTGGGTCGAGCGCAGTGGACCGCGCAAGACGATGGTGGCCAGTTGCGTCTGCTTCTGCGGCGGTCTCCTCATCTCCGCCCTCGGCGTGAAACTGCAAATGCTCTGGCTGCTGTACCTCGGTTACGGCGTCATCGGTGGCATCGGACTCGGGCTGGGCTATATCTCGCCCGTGTCCACGCTGATCAAATGGTTCCCCGACCGTCCCGGCATGGCCACCGGCATGGCGATCATGGGCTTCGGCGGCGGCGCTCTCATCGGCGCGCCGCTGGGCGTGAAACTCATGGACCATTTCCATTCAGCCACATCCCTCGGTGTGGCCGAGGCCTTCGTCGCCATTGCTTGTTTGTATGCAGTTTCCATGCTGTTCGGGGCGTTTCTCGTCCGCGTGCCGACCGCGGACTGGAAACCCGACGGCTGGGAGCCCAGCCAGCACGTCAAGCCGATGATGACGAACGCCAGCGTCGCGGTCGACGTCGCGTGGAAGACGCCGCAGTTCTGGTGCCTGTGGGTCGTCTTGTGCATGAACGTCAGCGCCGGCATCGGCATCCTCGGACAGGCCTCGAAGATGTGTTCTGACATGTTCGGCGTCAGCGCGGCCGTCGGCGGCGGCTTCGCGGGCCTGCTGAGCCTCTTCAACATGGGCGGCCGCTTTGTCTGGTCCTCCGTCTCCGACTACACCGGGCGGAAGACCGTCTATTCCATTTACTTCCTCCTCGGCGCGGTCCTGTACTGCGCTGTGCCGTGGACGCAGAACATCCAGAACAAGACGCTCTTCGTCGCCGTCACGGCCGTCATCATCACGATGTACGGCGGCGGCTTTGCCACCATACCGGCGTATCTCCGCGACCTGTTCGGCGCCTACCAGGTCGGCGCCATTCACGGACGCCTCATCACCGCCTGGTCCGTCGCCGCGCTGCTGGGTCCCAGCCTCGTCAATTACATCTCCACCGCCCGAATTGAAGCCGGCGTGCCCAAGGCCGAGGCCTACAACTCCACCATGTTCCTGATGGCTGGATTGCTGATGATCGGCCTCGTCGCCAATCTGCTCGTGCGACCGGTTGATCCGAAACACCACGTCGCGGAAACTCCCAGGGCCTGATCCGATGAAAACCATCACACTCGCCATCGCCTGGATCTGGATCGCCGTGCCGCTGGGCTGGGGCGTCTATCAGTCGGTGCAGAAGTCGATGCCACTGTTCCACGGGCCATCGCAGCCTGCCGCCGTCAGCAGGCCGACGCCGTGAGCGAACACGACGCGCATCGCCCGCGACTGCCGGTTGTCGCAATCGCCTTGAAACCCAGCGAAAAAGCCTTACCCGCAGCGATGGCGGACAAGGTTTTTCCAGTGGAGCGGAAGGGAGTTGAACCCTCGACGAACGCAGACGGACCCCGTTGCAACTGAAAACTCGTCAGCACTTACGACGACGCCTGCGGACGGTTGCACCACCGGTTGCACCAGCGAAGCGGAAATCCCGTACGGCGGCCCCTCAACGGTTCCCCTGCCGGTCGCTGTCGGAACGCCGCTGCCAAGCGACTTCGCCGCTGCGCTGGCGATGATCGCCACGTTGCCGTTGTCGGACGCCGAACGAGCCGAAGCGGTGCGGCGATTGCTGGGTGATGCAACCCGGTCGCCGTAAACCGCCCCGACTCGATGTCCCCGCGCTGCATGTCCACCATGCTGCCGGAACCGTCCGCCGAGGCATCCGCCGTCTGGTGTCGTAGGCTGCCCGCTGAACGGCATTCGGCCCGCCGGGCGAGTACCCCGTCCGCCGACTTCCCGCCGCAGCCGATGGGGCGACGCCGGAGCCGTGGGAGTCCGTCACGCTGACAGCACGGACGGCTGACGACCGGGCTGCCGTCGCCGGGAGCGCTCGCCGCGTCCGGTTTCATGCTGCCGCCGCCGACGTGCGACGGGAGAACGCAGCGGGCCGCCGACCGCCCCGGCGGACAGGCCCCCACGCCCGCGGCCGGGATAAGTTACGTCGGGCCGCCGAGTTTTTTTGAGATTCCCGGTCCTTCGGTAGCCGCATGACGAAGGCAGTACGCCTCATCTATTCCGCTTCAACGAGTTCAACACCAAACCCGCGGTCTACAAGATTCAAGGAATCAATGGCACGAGCGAGTGCGGTGTAATGGTCAGTCCCCTTCTCATTGATCGGCCGGCGGCACGAGGGACATACCATTTCGGCCGTCCCGTTCGACATGGCCTCGACTGTCATCTGAATTGCCCCGCATGTTGCGGAATCACTTTCGCCATGACAGACAATCCGAACCGACTTCGCTTTCGACAGGTCAATAGCTGACTCTCCGGTCTGATTGAGTGACGGTCACACACTCATGCGTAGCATAGCCCGCTAGCCCGCCGACTTGTACACTCGGAACGCCATTCTCCCCATTCCGAGGGCTGCCGTCGTGTCCGTCGCCGATCCTGCAACGCCCGCCGACGCCGCGGCGCTCGCCGAATATGTCGCCCGCTGGGCGGCGTCCGGCGGTTCCGAGCGGGCGAACTACGCCTCGTTCCTGTCCGAACTGTGCGACCTGATTGGTGTTCCGCGACCGGAGCCGACAACGCCCGACAACGCGCATAACGCCTACGTCTTTGAGCGCGATATCACATTTCAGAATCCGGACGGCACCACCTCCCCCGGCCGCATCGACTTGTACAAGCGCGGCTGCTTCGTGCTGGAGGCGAAACAGGGCAGCAAGGAACCGAGCGACGACATTCCTCAACTCTCCTCGACGCCGAAGAAGCTGAAGAAGGGGACCGCCGTCCGCGGCACCAAGGGGTGGGACATGGCGATGGAGAAGGCACGGGGGCAGGCTGTCATGTATGCCCGCGCGTTGCCGCTCGACGAGGGCTGGCCGGTGTTCCTGATCGTCGTCGATGTCGGACATTCCATCGAACTTTATGCGGACTTCACTCGCAACGGCAAGACGTATCAGCAGTTTCCTGACTCGAAGACTTTCCGCATTCTGCTGCCGCAACTGGCCGATGCCGTGCCGTTGCTCCGCACGGTCTGGACCGACCCGCAATCGCTCGATCCGACGCGGCGGGCCGCCAAGGTGACGCGGGAACTCGCCGACCGGCTGGCGAAACTGGCGAAGTCGCTGGAACAATCGAAATGGGAAGCGGGCCGCGTCGCGCAGTTCCTGATGCGGTGCCTGTTCACGATGTTCGCCGAAGATGTGGACCTCATCCCCCGCGACAGTTTCAGCAACATGCTGAAGCGGCTGAAGCCGAACCCCGCCAAGTTCCCGGCGATGGTCCGGTCGCTGTGGGAGTCGATGGACAAGGGGACGTTTCATCCCGTGCTGGAGGAAAAGCTGCGGCGGTTCAACGGTGGACTCTTTGAGGACTGCGAAGCCCTCCCGCTGACCGCCGATCAACTCGACTTGCTGATCGAAGCCAGCGCCGCGCAGTGGCGCGACGTGGAACCCGCCATCTTCGGCACGCTGCTGGAACGGGCTTTGGACCCCGTCGAACGGCACAAGCTCGGCGCGCATTACACGCCCCGCGCGTATGTCGAGCGGCTCGTCATGCCGACCCTCGTGGAGCCGCTCCGCGACGATTGGGACGCCGTCCGCACGGCGGCGCTCACGCTGGCCAACCGCGGGCAGACCGACGAGGCCATCCAGACGGTCCGCGACTTCCATCGGCAACTGTGCGAGACCCGCGTCCTCGACCCCGCCTGCGGCAGCGGCAATTTCCTGTACGTCGCGCTGGAGCACATGAAGCGGCTGGAAGGGGAAATCCTGATCGCCCTTCGCGAGCTGGGGTATCACCAGCGGGAAATCATCTCCGTCGATCCGCACCAGTTCCTGGGGATCGAAGTCAACCCGCGGGCCGCGGCGATTGCCGACCTCGTGCTGTGGATCGGCTATCTGCAATGGCACACGCGGACGAGGAAGTTGGACGACATCGCCGAGCCGATCATCCAGAAGTTCCACAATATCGACTGCCGCGACGCGATGCTGGCGTGGGACGGGGTGGCCGGACAATCACTCCTCATCCACCTCGCATTCCCGAACCATCGCGAACAGCGCCTGAAAGAACTTGAACTTCACGTTCGCCGAACCGTCTTCCATCGCGGCGGGAAAACCATCCGCCAGTTGCTCTCCAAAGCGCACCGGGTCGCCGAGACGCTGAACGGCGACATTGACCGCCGCCGTAAGCCGATTCGGCCGCGAACGCGCCCCGTGACGCACGACGACTTCCACATCGAACGGAACCACATCCGCGGGTTCGACGTGATCCGCATCGACCCGCCGGAAGTCGATCCCTTCGCCCCGCCGCCGGGTGACGCTGCGGACCCGACCGGTGCGACCGCTGCCACGTTCGCCCCCGAACAGTTCTGAGGGGCCGCACGACGACACCCTACGGTTTTCGGATCGTGGGGCCGTGTACTGGCGAACGGCGGTTGATCGACTGGTCAACCGCGTTCGCCGCGTATGCGTCCCTCGACGAACGGGCCGAAGTCGAGCGCGAAGCATATCTCTCTGCGTTCACGTTCGGCGATGAGTTCCGCCGGCACCTCGACGGCACCGGCACGA
>JAWXBB010000487.1:0-10731 GCA_034439795.1 Planctomycetaceae bacterium
GCGAGGGGGTGGGAGGAGACGCCAACAAAAGAAAGAAACCGAATCGGACGGGCAGCCGTTTTCGTGGTTGTTGTTACGCTTCATCGGGCGGCTGCCGAGGTGGCCCCTATACCCCCCCCCCCCACTGACTGTTTGTTCACGTCTGTGCTCCGTCGTATTCGAGGGGGGCATCGCAACCCAATGATGATAGGCACGCGAGAGCCGGCAAGGGAAGCCTCGGGCCGCCGGATTCCAGTTGGTACAAACCGATGTGTGGGTCGTGACCCAGGGTGCGCGGCGCGACCCTGGGCTGTGGGATGTGACCCCGTTGGGGTGAGATGACGGGACACTGGCGGCCGAAAGCCGCCGCCAAATCCGTGATCATGCCTACGTCACGCAATCTCCGATTCCAAGGCCGGCGGCTTCATCTCGACGCGCAACAGCCGTGCCATCCCCCACGCGGACAGCATGCCGAAACCGCTGCCGGAGGCGTCGGCGAGCCAGTCGTAGACGTCCGCGGTGCGGCCGACCATTGGCTGCGTGACTTCGTCCATGCCGGCCCACAGCAGAATGGCGGCGTAGGCGCACCACAGCCAGCGGGGTCTCGACGAACGGAGCGCGAGACCCCACGCCAGCAGAAATCCGAGACCGGCATACCCCGCGAGGTGCAGCAGTTTGTCGCCGTTCGGGGCGGTGATGGGTTCCAACTTCAGCGGGGCGTGCGTGCCGATGAACATCGCCGTGACGTAGACGCCGCAGGCGATCATCCAGATCAGCGTGCGCGGTGAGGGCGATTGGCGTTCGGCGGGGGCGGACATTGCGATGCTTCCGTGCGGTCGGGTCACGTTAAGAAACCGTCAAGGCCACTTCCGGCCCCCTCGCCCCCGTCTTCGGGGGAGAGGGTCGGGGTGAGGGGGCGAGCGCTCATTCGATTTGGACCACGGCAGGGAGCGCTCGCCCTCGCTCACGCTTCGGGTTGGTATAACGACACCGTTTGGAGCGCTCGGCCCCCTCACCCTAACCCTCTCCCCCGAAGCGGGGGCGAGGGGACCAAGCGAGAACCATTTTTGACAGTCATAAGACTGGCTCGCCTTATCAATCCATCAACTCGCCCTGTCAATCTCAATCCGCCAGCGAGTACGGCGTCTTCAGGCGGTGTTGTGGGTGCTGTTCGAGGTACGCCGTCACGCGGTCGGTGCGGGCGATGGCGACCGGCAGGAAGTCGAGGGCCTGCTGGAGACGTTCGTCCGGCTCGGCGCAACTGAACCGCAGGAAGCCCGCCCCCGCTTCGCCGAAGCATTCGCCGCCGAGGCACGCGACGCCGAATTTGTCGTCGGCCCCTTCCAGCAGATAGAGCGCCAGGCCGTGGCTGGTGATGCCGAGCCGGTTGCAGACCGGCTTCACGCTGGGGAAGACGTAGAACGTCGCCGTCGGATCGAGCGACTTGAAGCCCTCCAGCTGGTTGAGGCCCGCCGTCAGCAGTTCGACCTTGCGGCGGAACTTGAGCATCGTCGCATCGCGCTCGGCGTGATCTTTTTCCAATGCGGCTTTGCCGGCGAGTTGCACCAAGGGCGGCGTGCAGGAGAGCGTGGTGTTGATCATCTTGCCGATGGACTCGGCGACCTCGGCCCCGGCGACGGCAAAGCCCAGCCGCCAGCCGCTCATGCTGTACGACTTGCTGAAGGTGTACGCCGCGACGCACTGGTCCAGCATTCCCGGCTGGGCGAGCAGCGAATCGTGCTTTCCCTTCCAGACCATGTGGCAGTACGGCTCGTCGCTGAAGACGGCGATGTTCGTGCCGCGAACGAGGCTGGCGATGGCTTTGTAATCGTCCACCGTCATCACGCCGCCGGTGGGGTTGTGCGGCGAGTTGAGGAAGATGGCCTTGGGGGACGGATCGGTCTTAAGAAATTTCTCGATGTCCGACAACTGCGGGCGGAAGCCGTGCGCCTGCTTGAGCGACGCCATCACCACGCGGCCGTTGCGGCGGGCGATGTTCGGGATGTACGTCGGAAAGTACGGGCTGAAGACCAGCACGCCGTCGCCCGGATTGACGAACGCCTCGCAGAAATATTGCTCGAAGACCTTCGCGCCGGGGGCGACGACGACGTTCTTGGCTTCCGCGGGGATGCCGAACTCGTCGCGGACGAACTTCGCTGCCGCTTCACGGAACACGGGCAACCCCGGCGACGGGCAATAGTGCGACTGGTTGTCGCGGATGGCGTCGATGCCGGTCGACTTCGCCGCCGCCGTGCTCTCGAACGGGCTGTCGCCGATTTCCAGCTCGACGACGTCTTTCCCCGCGGCCTTCAACTGCTTGGCGATCGCCAGCACGCTGAAGGCGGTTTCGACGGTGAGCGATTTGGCGAAGTCGCTGAGCTGGAGGGGCATCGGGGGGAAATCCTCAATGATGTGTTTACATGTGGAAGAAGCCCAGGGATTGCTATCCCTGGGCTTCCGTGATGATGTCGATGTTACCGCGCCGAGATCGCCTGTTGCAGCGGGCGGAGCACCTGGTCGACGACGTACTTCTCGACGAGCGCTTCGCTGGATTCGCGGAGCTGCTTCAGCGTCCCCTCGTACGTCGAGTTCGACTCCAGGCTGCCGTACTGCCGGACGGTGAAGTACACGCTGATCTGCTCTTCCGGGTACTCGCCGCGGCGGACCTGGTAGGCGTTGGTGCGGGTTTCGATCATCAGCCGGGCTTGCCGGCGGCAGGCGTCGTCGAGGCTGATGGTCATCGACGGCTCGAAGCTCAGCACCTGGGCGCCGGGGATTTCGAGGAAGCTTTCCATCGCCGGCCCCGATCCCAGCGCCTCGGCGACGATGGCGTCGTGGTTGCCGCGGTAGGAGAAATCGAAGCCGAGCATGTAGTCGAGGGCTTCGCAGTCAAGCGGGCTGACCGACAGCATGTACGGCACGAGGTCGAGCAGCAGCAGGTGCTGTTCGACGGCCTGATCGATGGTGTCGGGATTGACGTGGCCGCTGCAGATCCGCCGGGGTTCGAGGGACACCCAGCGTTGGTGGCCCATGTCCTTGTCTTCTTCGAGGACGAAATCGCCGTTCTCGCGGGTGTAAAAATTCCGCATGGACGGGTACTGTTTCTGGATGCGTTCGAAGAACCCGAGGACGGTCTCGCGGGCGGCGGGGAGCTGCATCTCCGTATTGAGATTCATGTTGACGTAAAAGTCGTCCGCCAGCGACGCGTACGGATTCATTCAGCACTCCTTCGAGGAACAGCGTTTCGGTCCTTCGTGGACCACGACGGGCGGGTTTTCGGCCGTCCTTGGGCATTCTATAGGGGACTGACGATGAAACAAAGACTGGCCACTCGCACGCCGGCGAAAACGGCGATCGCACTGACGACGGCCGATGCCTGGACGATCTGGCGGTCACCCGTCGGTTGGGCGGGACTCTTGGGAGGCGAACGCGGTCTGCGGCGCGTGCTGATGGGTTATCCGACTCGATCGGCGCTCGAAGTGGCGATGAAGGGCGGGACGGAGACCGTCACGCAAGCCGCAGGAAGCACCGCGCTCTGCGAACGGCTCGACGCCTACTTCGCGGGCGAACCGGACAGCTTCGCGGACGTACCGCTCGCGGAGAATTGGTCGACGCCGTTCCAGCGAGCCGTCGTGCAGGCGTTGCGACAGGTGCCGTATGGCCGGACGACGACCTATGCGGACCTCGCCACCCGCGCCGGTCGCCCCGGCGCTGCGCGGGCCGTCGGTCAGGTGATGGCGACCAACCCCGTGCCGATTGTGGTGGCGTGTCATCGCGTCCTCGCGAGCGGCGGCGGACTCGGCGGGTTCTCCGCGCCGACGGGCCTCGTCCTCAAGCAATGGTTGCTCGAATTGGAATCACGTTCTTCGACGCAGCGTAAGCCGCGCTAGCTGATCCCGAAGGGATCGCAGAACGTAGCCGGGGGTCGGAGCGCTTCGCGGAGCCCTCCGGACAGCAGCAGGATTTCGACGAGCATCCTGAAGGGATGCCAGAACCTCTCGATTCCACGCCTAACGTCGTCTCAATCTCTGCGACCCCCGACGGGGTCGACGATTCCAATTGGCTCCGCACCGGGGGTCTGCGCAAAGCCTTCGACCCCCGGCTACGTTCTGCGGCCCCTTCGGGGTCAAGATCGACCTGCGCGAAAGCGAGCACTCGCCTTTGCTCACGCTTCGGATTAGGATGCGCGACACCTCCCCCTCGATCCAAAAGGACCAACCATGAGCAGCAGCGACGTCCTCTTTCCGAACCGCCTCACGCGGCGCGATTTCCTGCAATGGTCCGGCGCGGCCGCCGCGGGGCTGGCGCTGGCGTCACCGGCGCGGGCGGCGGAATCGGTGAAGCTCGGCAGCGGGGCGTTCACCTACGCGGTGGTCGACGGCTGGGGCCAGTTGCCCGCGGGGATGAGCTACGGCCTCGGTTGTGCGATCGTCGTCGATTCGCAGGACCGGGTGTACGTCACCTCCCGCTCGGAAAGCCCGTGCGTCGCCGTCTTCGACAAGGACGGCCAACTGCTCGAAACGTGGAGCAAGGACTTCGCCACGAACGTCGGGTACACCACCGAGGAAGTGAAGAAGACCGCGCACGGGCTGTATTGGAGCAAGGAGGGGAACGACGAGTTCCTGTACTTCACCGAGAACAAGCCGGGCAACCGCGTCTACAAGACCGACCTCAAAGGGAAAGTGCTGTACACGCTGGGGGCCGTGAAGGAAGAGCACTCGACGTCGCAGAAGTTTGAGTTCACCAGCCCGACCGACGTCGCCGTCGCGCCGAATGGCGACATCTACATCGTCGACGGTTACGGCACCCAGCTCGTGCATCGGTTCGACAAGAACTTCAAGCACCTCAAGACAATGGGCGGCCGGGGGAAGGAGCACGGCCAGTTCAACATCTGCCACGGCGTGTGGGTCAGCACGCTCAAGGGCGAGCCGGAGATCTACATCGCCGACCGGGCCAACAACCGGATCGAAATCTACTCGCCGGAACTGGAGTACCGGCGGACGATCGAAGACGTGCGGCTCCCCTGCTGCTTCTACCAGCATGGCGACCATCTCTTCGTGCCCGAACTGGGCGCCCGCGTGTCGGTGATCGACAAGCACGACAAGATCGTCGCCCGGTTGGGGGACGGCCAGGCGATCAAGCCCGCGGACATCAAGGAACACCCGGAGGCCTTCGCCAAGCCGCACGCGTTGACGCTCGACTCCCGCGGCGACCTGTACGTCCTCGAATGGCTGGACTTCGGCCGCCCCAGGAAGTTCAAGCACGCGCCGGCGTGAATCGGTTACCGGCCGACGGCGGCTCGGAAGCGGTATCAAAGCGACGTGGTCTTTACGCCGAAGGCGTAGCATCACACAGCCCAGGGTCGCCGCTGCGGCGCACCCTGGGAAAACGTGCGGGCGGAATCACCAACCCCGAATGGGGTTGCATCACTCTGGACCCGATGTAACGCCTGCGGCGTACATTCGCGTATTCTGCCGATCACCCAGGGTCGCGAGTCTGCGAGCGCACCCTGGGCTGTGCGGTGCAACACCTTCGGCGTAGAGGCCACGCGGTTTGCAAACGCCCTGTCGTGCTATCATGCCGTCTCAACCGATCGTGACGAATCCAACCGGACGTTGCCCTTCGACAACATCGGTGTTGCATTCGCGAAACACCCCACGACGACGCCCGACGACAGTTCTGATGGAAAGTGCAATCGGGCCATCACGTTGCGTCGCGGCAACACCGGCGGGACAGTGTTTCGACGCTGAACGGCCCGTGTCTCGTTTGCGTAACATCGTCGTTCACCGGCTTAGCGCGCCGTCATGCGATGTCTTGCGATGCCGGGGGCATTCGCGCGTTCAATAACTCTCAATGCACGCGGCTCTTGGACCGGGTTGAGCAGCCTCGCCGCCGCCGTTTGTGATGCGGTGACGCGCACTTCGGCACACCGCCTGCGAACGTGGGTTGCGACAGCGGATGTCTGACGGAACCACGCGGGTCGGCCGACTGTGACCAGGTTCCCTGGGGCGTCCTCACGCTCGCATGACTGCACGTTGGCAGACCATCGCCGCAACCTCAACCGTTCACTCAGGAGTGTCTTCCATGAATCTCGTCCGCAGCTTGTGGAACGATGACGCCGGCGTGGTGATTTCGGCCGAACTCGTGCTCGTGCTCACCGTCACCGTGCTGGCGATGGTCGTCGGCCTCAGCGAGGTCGCCGTCGCCGTCAACACCGAATTGAACGACCTGTCGAACGCCTTCGGGGCGCTCAACCAGTCCTTCAGTTTCACCGGCTTCCATTCCGAAGATAACTGCAAGGTGAAGAGCTTCGTGTACGGCAGCTCGTTCCACGACAAGACCGACGACTGCGACCGCAACGGCAGTTGCGATCTGGTCTGCGGCGAGTCGTCGGTGAGGGGCGAATGCCAATGATCGTCGCGGCGGCCGCCTGACAGAATCGTTCGCGGCTCAACGACGTCCCGGCGTGCCTCTGCACGGCCGGGACTTTTCGTTTGGTGAGTCGAGAAAGTGACCCGGACGCTCCAAGCGTCCGGGTCACTGGCGCTGTGGTCACTTCTTGCCGTCCAGCACGCGGCGGATGGCCTCCTGCTTCGCGGCTTCGGTCTTCTTGAGCACGTCTTCCTGCGCCTGCTGCACTTCGACCAGCCGGTTGACCGCCTCCTGAAAGCCCTCCGCACTTTCCATTTGCGCGAGGATCGCCTTCAGCCCCTCTAGCAGACGCTGTTGCGACTCCGCCGCCGTCGCCAGTTGCGCATCGCGGGCCGCGGGCGATTCCTGCGATTGCCGGGCGCGTTCCAGCGTCTGCACGATGGGCGGCACCTGCTCGGAAGCCGCCGCCCACAACGGCGTGATGATCCGTTCGGTCAACCGCGTGTGCAGCGGCCCGGACGCTTCTTCGAGCCGGTTGAGTTGCAGTTCCAACGCGATGTCCTCGAACCGCCGCGCGATGCCGGACAGGTCGTCCCCGAGCGTCTTCTGCCGGCGCGTCGCGCGGGCCAGTTGCTCGCGGCGCTCGGCGTCGACTTCGACCATCGTCTTCACCGCTGCGCGAACCGCCAGGCATTCCGTGCGGAGCTCGTCGAGCTGCTTGATCCGCTTCTCGAACTCGGCCCGCTGCGTTCGTTCGCGCGCCAGGAGCGCGGTCCGCAATTCTTCGTCGCTGACGACGCGCACCAGAAACACGGTCGACCGGCCCAGCCCCGGACCCGTCACCGTGTTGTTGTCGGCCGCTTCGACGAGGAACGACAATCCCGTCCCCACCGGCAATTGCAACGGCTCCAATTCCCAGCCGTGCTCCCACCGCGCGCGATTCGTCGGGAACGCGACGCCGGCGGTCAGCGGCGTCCGCCCCGTTTGCTCCTCAGCGTCTTCCGTGCCACGATGCCGGTATTGCAGCTCCATTTTCGTGACGGCGAAGTCGTCGATCACGTCCCCTTCGAGCGGAATCAAGGCCCGCGGCGTGACGAGCGTGGTGATCCCCTTGAGCTTCGCCGTCACCTGCGGCTCGCGGTCCGGCGCAAGTCGCAACCGGAACGTGAACGGCGTCCGCGACGACAACGGCTGCGGCCCCGTCTCACCCGGCAGCCAGATCGATTGGGTGCTGGTCAGTTCGACGCGGTATTCGCCGTCGCGGAGATCAGCGGGAGCAACGTCGAGTTGAAATTGTTTCCCGTCGCTGAGCCGCATGTCGCGATGGTTGTCGCCGACGGACAGCGTGGCTTTCGACAGCGGCTGGGTGGCCGTGCCGCGCACGGCGAGCGCTGTCCCCGGCAGCAACGTGTACGGTCCGCCGCCGGCCGGCAACGGTCCCGCCATCAAGCCGGTGTACGACGGCGGCGTGGCGATCAGTTCCAGCACATCGACCTCCGGCCGTTCCACGAGTTCGATCCGCAGCCACGGCGACACGGCCCGGAACGCCGCGACGCGGAACTCGGTCGGGTCCGTCAACGCGGGCAGCGTGCCGCGATAGCGCTGGTCTTTCGGATTGGCTTCCATCGCTACGGGCGAACGATCCCCACGGAACTCCAGACGGGCACTGTCGGGAAATCGTCGGCTGTCGTCGGTGAGCGCAATCTCCAGCGGCCATTCTTCACCGACGGGGATGCGCACGACGCCGTCGTCCGCCCCGAGGATGCGGAAGTGGACGTCCTGCGGCCATTCGCGCTCGGTCAGCAGCACGTTGCGGCTGAACCAGATGCCGACCAGATCGTTGGTGAACCCCGTCGCGACCGTCAGCGACACGATTATGGTGGCGACGGCGACGATGGCCGAGTTCCGCCACAATCGCCGGCGGTCGAGCACGGCGAGGAAATCCGTCTGAGCCGCGGCGTCGAGCCCCTGCGAAATCGCCGCCTGGACCAACTGCGGCGAGGCGGTTGCCGAGCCGGCGTGCCCGAGTTGCCACGCGGCGAGCAACTGCTGCCGAAGTTGCGGGTGCAGCCGTTCCACCTCCCAGCAGAGCGCGGCATCAGACGGCGGTCGTCGCAACGGCCGCCACAACGACCGGTAGGTGACATACGCCGCTCCGGCCACCGCCAGGAGCAGCATCACCATCCGTTGCGGGCGGTCCATGACAAATGCGCGGTCGAGCAGGGCGTCGAGCACCGCGAACGCGATCCCCCAGCCCAGCACGTGGCCCAACCCCTCGACGACCACGCTCCCCACCAGCCAGCGCCGCAGCCGGTCCAGCCGTGCGGCGAGGAGTGCGAGATCAGTCGGGAGGGGGTGTTCGGTCATGATTGAAAGGCCGCGAAACCGCAAGCGTTGGTTGGGCGTTGTTCGAGGTCGGTTTACAGCAACTTCGATTGTTTCCGCAAGGCCCACTCGACCGTGAGCAACCCGACGATCAGCAGCAGCCAGCGGCTGGTGTCCCATAGCGGTTGCGGTTTGCCCTGCACGATGAGCGTCTGCTGCCGGTCGGGCACCGCGGCGGGGAGGGCGGCGCTGTCAGCCGCCGTGAAATATTTGCCGCCGGATTCCGCGGCCAGCTCGCGCAGCAGCGGTTCGTCCTGCCAGATGCGCTGCGTCTCGGAGGACGGCGGCGCGACGGAGAACGTCGCCTCCACGTTGGGGCCGTTCTCCTGCCCGTCGGGGAGTTCGACCCGCAGCACGTTGCGGCCGAGTCCATCCGCAGCGACGGCCGCTTCGTAACGCCCCGGCTGTTGCGGAACGGCCCGCATCGTCACCGACTGCGCGTCGCGGCCGGCGACGGTCCAGCGGGCCGTCACTTCCGGCAGGTCGAGCGGTTGATAGCGGGCGTCGTTCAGTTGCGCGGCGACGGTGATGCGGTCGCCGATCTCGTAGCGCTTCCGGTCCGTCTCCACGACGCCGCGGCGCTGGCCCTCGACAGCCCGGCCTTCGATGAGGAACCGCGTGACCTGCACCCAGAAGCGATTGAAGAACTCCGCGTTGCGGCCCGCCTGACGCCAGCGCCACGTTCCCTCGAACCCGGCGAACAGCGTGCGGCCCGCGCCGAAATGCCCGGCCACCAACAGCGGCCGCGGCCCCGACAGTTGCGACACTGCCGGGTCGGAATGCTCCAGCAGCACCCGGGCAGTCGGCACCGCGCCGTTGACCGGATAGCTCCACACGATTCCCGGCAGCGTCCGCCAGATTTCGCGGGTCGCGTCGCTCGCCGCCTCGAACCGCAGCACCGGATGATCGAGTTGCGACTCGACGACCGCAACCGGCCACTCGCGCTCCGGCGAGTCGAGCAACCGGCTGACCTCGGTCGCAGCGACGTCCGCCAACCGGACCGGCAACAGCGATGCGACGCGGCTGGTGCGCGCGTCGCTCAAGAAGCGGCCGGTGAACGTCGGTCCGGCCATGTAGAGCAGTCCCCCCGCATGCTCGCCGACGAACTCGCTGAGCGACTGCATCCAGGCGTCGTCGAAGTCGCGCGGGTCGGGATCGAGCAGCAGGATCACGTCGTATTGCAGCAACTCCTCTTTCGTCCGCGGCAGATGCGGGATGGTGGTGTCCCCTTCTTGAGCGCGGTTGGGGTCGAGCGTTTGCAGCCAGCACGACAGGTCGATCGACTTCTCGCGCTCCAGCAGCCGGCTGACGTAGCGGTACTCCCAATGCGGCCCGCCGGCGACGAGCAGCACGCGGGCCTGATCGTCGAGGACTTTCACCTCGGCGGGGGTGAGCGGCTGGTTGTCCTCGACGGTCGATTCCCCCGCGAGCATCGCCGCTTTGACGGTGTACGTGAACCGGCCCGCCATCGTCGGCGTGTGGCTGAAGCTGACCGTGAGCGACCCACCGTCGGGGATTTCCACTTCGCGGGCCTCCACCACGCGCTCGCCGACGACGCGGTCGCCGGCGGCGTCCCATTGCTTCTCGATCAGCTCCAACGGCACCGTGACCGCGCCGAAGCCGGTGCTCTTCAGCACGGCCCGCAACTCGAACGGATCGTCCTTCCAGACCTGCGCGTCGGCGTAGACCTCGCTCACTTCCAGATTCCGCGGCGGGCTGGGATCGCCCAGGCCGACCAGCAGCCACGGCACCCCCTGCGCACGCGACCGCCGGGCGAGTTGCCGCAACTCTTCCGGCCCCGTCGCGCGGTCGGTGTGCTGGCCGTCGGTGAAGACGACGATGGCGGCGAGCATCCGTTCCGAGGTCGCCTCGGACAATGCGCGATGCAGGTTAGTTCCCGCGCCGATCAGGTCAACCGCTGGCTGACCGATGCGAAGACGGAATGGCTCGTCGCCTTGCGCGAGCGCGTCCAACTGCGGGTGTTCGACTTCGCCC
>JAWXBB010000488.1:0-6429 GCA_034439795.1 Planctomycetaceae bacterium
CCGCGTGTGATCGCCCATGCCCCACAAGCCGTTCTGGCCTCCCATCCAGCCCTGGTCGGCCGCATAAACGACCAGCGTGTTGTCGTCGAGACCGAGCCGCTGGAGCGTCGCCATGATCTCGCCAACGCCGTCGTCCACGCCGCTGGTCTCGGCGGCGAGGCGCTCCCTCGCAACTTGCGAATTGTGGAACGCCTTGTTGTGAAACTGCCAGGGGTGCATGGCGTCGCGCGGGAAACTCGGGAACTCATGGCCCCGATAAAACTCGGCGTGGCGATTCCGCGGGGGCTTGAGCATCAGCGGCCCCAGCGAATACGGACCGTTGTAGGCCAGGTAGAGAAAAAACGGTCGTTCGCGGTTCTGTTCGATGAACTCGACGCCCTTCCGCGTCCAGAGGTCGGTGGTGTAACCCGCCTCCCGGCGCAGCGCTCCTCCCTCGATGACGTTCTGGTCGTAGAACTCGCCGGTTGAGCCGTCGGGTTTCGTCACCCAGAACTCGAAGCCCTCCGACGGCGTCAGGTTGGCCCCCAGATGCCATTTGCCACTGAGGCCGCAGACATAGCCGGCATCGCGCAGGATCTCCCCCAACGAGGTGAACTCCGCCAGCGTGTTGTAGGCTTCCGGGCCCATCATGTATTTGGGATCGAGGAACGAATGCACGCCGTGCTGCGACGGCAGCAACCCGGTGAGAAACGTGGCGCGGGTCGGCGAACAGACCGGATTGCTGCTGAGCGCCCGGGTGAAACGCACCCCTTCGGCGGCGAGCCGGTCGATGTGCGGCGTGCGGATGTCGGGGTTGCCGTAACACCCGAGCGTCCACGCCCCTTGATTATCCGTCAGAATGAAGACCAGATTCGGCTTGGCAGGTGCAGGGGCGGCCATGAGCACGGCCCCGGATACCAGCAGCAGACCGGCGAGCATGATCAACAAGGGCTTCACATTCATGGGGGGTTCCTGTTGGTCGAGCCGCCTCTGCAAATTCAGCTGGCACACGAGTTTTACATCATGGCGATCCCATTGCACATCATCCTGCTGGGAAGCGGGAATTGGCCTCATTTTTCAGCAAGGAAAACTTTCGGTTGCCTATCCGCGGGCCATCGGCAAGAATTGATGTGAGTTGAGCCCGCCGAAAATCCCCTGCCCACTGAGCGCCCGCCATGTCCCGTCTGCTGTTCGTCGTTCTGTGCTCGTGGGCCGCCCTCATGGTTGTCGCGCCCGCCAGCGCCGATGAACTGGCGTTTGAACGGGACATTCGGCCGCTTCTCAAGCAGCACTGCTTTCAGTGCCATGGTGAAGAGGAATCCCCCAAAGGGAACCTCGATCTCCGGCTCGTGCGGTTCCTCGTGAAGGGGGGAGACTCGGGATCGGCGCTTGTGCCGCGCGATCACACGGCCAGCCTGCTTTACCAGCGGATCGCGGCGGACGAAATGCCGCCCGGAGACAAGAAGCTCACGCCGTCCGAACGGCAGCGGATTGCCGCCTGGATCGACCAGGGGGCGCGAACGTCCCGGCCGGAGCCGGAGACGCTTCCGCGCGGCGAGGCGTTCACCGACGAGGAGCGTTCGCATTGGGCCTTTCAGCCGATTGTCCGCCCCGAAGTTCCCTCGGCCGCGCAGGCACGTTCGCCCCTCGACGCCTTCATCGTCGCCCGGTTGCAGTCCAAAGGATTGACGCCTTCGCCCGAGGCGGATCGAGCGACGCTCATCCGCCGCTTGTCGTTCGATCTGCTGGGACTGCCCCCCTCGCCGGAGCGGGTTGCGCAGTTCGTCGCCGATTCGACGCCGGAGGCATACGAACGATTGGTGGACGAACTTCTCAACTCGCCCGCCTATGGGGAACGGTGGGCCCGCCACTGGCTGGACGTCGCCGGTTACGCCGACAGCGACGGCTACGCGGCGAAGGATGACGAGCGGAAATGGGCCTGGAAGTATCGCGACTACGTGATCCGCGCCTTCAATGAGGACAAGCCCTGGGACCAATTCGTCGTCGAGCAGCTCGCGGGAGACGAACTGCTCGCGCCGCCGTATACGAATCTGTCCTCCGAGGCCGCTGAGAAGCTGATCGCGACCGGGTTTCTCCGAATGGGGCCCGACGGCACGGGCGACGGGTCGGTGGACCAGAACGTCGCCCGCAACGAAGTGATGGCGGAGACCATCAAAATTGTCTCAACGTCGCTGTTGGGGCTGACCGTCGGCTGCGCCCAATGTCACGCCCACCGTTACGATCCGATTTCACAGTCGGACTATTACCGAATGCGATCGATCTTCGAACCGGCCTATGATTGGAATCATTGGCGGGCGCCCAACGCCCGGCTGGTTTCGCAGTGGTCGGATGCCACTCGCGAACGGGCCTCCGAGGCCGACCGGGCCCTCAAAGAGATTCAGCAGCAGAGGACGGAGGCGCTCGACAAGATTGTGGACGACACGTTCGAGCAGGAACTCGCGAAACTGCCCGAAGACATCCAGACCCAGGCCCGCGAGGCGCGAAAGACCGCCGCGAAGGACCGAACCGACGAGCACCAGCAACTGATCAAAGAATACCCCTTCCTCAACGTGGATCGCGGGTCGGTGTATCTGTACCTGTCCGATCGTCTGCGCGGCTTTAATAAGGAATGGGATGACAAAACGGAGGCGGCCAAAACGCTGCGACCGGCGGACGACCTGATCCATTGCCTGACCGAGATCCCCGGGCAAGCCCCGACGGCCAAGTTATTCGCGCGCGGCGACTATCAGCAGCCGCGCGAAGACGTCCCGCCGGGCGAACTGTCGGTGCTGAATCTGTCCGTTTCCATCCCCGTCAAGGACGAGGCGATTCCCACGACCGGTCGCCGGCTGGCGTATGCCCGGAACTTGACGAGCGAGCAGCATCCGCTCGTGGCGCGCGTCCTGGTCAACCGCATCTGGCTTCATCATTTCGGTCGCGGACTGGTCGCCACGCCCGGCGACTTTGGCGTCCTCGGCCAGCGCCCCAGTCATCCCGAATTGCTCGACTGGCTCGCCGCCGAGTTCGTGCATTCCGGCTGGCAACTCAAGTCTCTGCAGCGGTTGATTGTCACCTCGGCGACCTACCGGCAAACGTCCGCCCGGCGGGACGATCTGGATGCCATCGACGCCGACAATCATTGGCTCGGCCGAATGCCCGTCCGGCGACTGGAAGCGGAGGTCATTCGGGACTCGTTGCTGCAGCTCGCAGGTCGATTGTCGGATAAGCAGTTCGGCGTGCCGGTGCCCATCACCCCGGATGACGTCGGTCAGGTTGTGGTGGGGGTCGACACGCGAGATTCCGCCGGTCGGCCGACCGGCAAAGTCATCCCATTGGGCGAAGAGGAATACCGCCGCAGCGTGTACGTCACCGTTCGCAGGACGCTGCCCCTGGGCATGCTGGAGCCGTTCGATGTTCCCGTCATGGCACCCAACTGCGAGCAACGTGCTCTGTCCACCGTTGCGCCGCAATCGCTGTTACTGATGAACAATGCGTTTGTCGTCGATCAAGCCCTCGCGATGGCCGAGCGGATTCGGTCGGAAGCGGGTGACGATCCGGCGGCCCAGTTCGATCGGGCCTGGATGTTGATCTTCAGCCGCAGTCCGGAGCCGGCGGAATGGGAGCAGGGCCTGACTTATCTCCGCGAGCAGATTCAATACCTCACAGCGCATCCCGCGCCGGTTCCTCCGAAGCAGCCTGCGAAAGACGCCGCGACGCTGGCGCTGGCGACGTTGTGCCAGGCGTTGATGGGATCGATCGGATTTTTGTACGTGGACTGACCGCGACGATATTCCCAACGGAATCGCGAATGATCATGCAGCCCCACCATCGCCGGCATTTCCTGCAGCAACAAGCCTTCGGAATCGGCGGCGTGGCGCTGGCGTGGCTCTTGCGGCATGACGGCGTCGACGCGGCGCCCGCCAAGCCCGCCCTGGAGCGCGTCAGCTACAACCTGCAGCCGAAGGCGCCGCGAAGCCAGCCCCAGGCCACCGCGATGATCTCGATGTTCATGCAAGGGGGGCCGAGTCACATCGACCTGTTCGATCCGAAGCCCGAGCTGCAGAAGCGCCACCTGCAGACCTTCACCGGAGACATCAAGCACGACAATGCGGCTGAGGCCTCGTCGAAACTGTTCGCCAGTCCCTGGAAGTTTAC
Source organism: Planctomycetaceae bacterium (assembly GCA_034439795.1). Lineage (GTDB taxonomy): Bacteria > Planctomycetota > Planctomycetia > Planctomycetales > Planctomycetaceae > DSVQ01. The sequence continues at coordinate 4,135 of JAWXBB010000488.1, forward strand.
GAAGCACGGCGAAGCGGGGATGGACCTGAGCGAGCTGTTGCCGCACCTGGGAGGCGTGGCGGACGACATCTGCCTCATCCGCTCGATGCACACGGGCGTCAACAATCACGGACAGTCGATTAACGCCCTCAATACGGGCCGCATCACGGCGGGACGGCCCGCGCTCGGCTCGTGGATCACGTACGGTCTCGGGTCCGAGAGTCAAAACCTGCCGGCGTTTGTCGTCCTGACCGATCCCGGCGGACTGCCCGTCCTCGGCGTCGAAAACTGGCAGAACGGCTGGATTCCCTCGCTCTACCAGGGAACGGTGATTCGGCCCCAGGAGCCCCGGATTCTGAACTTGGACCCTCCGCCCTACCTGCAGGGGCCGACGCAAGAGCGGTTCCTCTCCTACCTGAAGGCCGTCAACGAGCATCAACTGAGCCGGCATCCCGGCGAGCAGGATCTGTCGGCCCGCATCCAGAGCTATGAACTCGCTGCGCGGATGCAGACCGCGGCGAAGGAGGCGCTCGACCTGTCGCAAGAGACCGAGGCGACTCAGAGCCTATACGGTCTCGATGATCCCGGAACTCGTGATTATGGTTCCCGCTGCCTGCTCGCCCGGCGACTGGTGGAACGGGGCGTTCGCTTCGTGCAGATTCACACGGGCAACCAGACCTGGGATCATCACGGCGGCATCGAGAAGTCTCTGCCGGCCGTGTGCCGTCGAACCGACAAGCCGGCCGCAGCGCTCATCAAGGATCTGAAAGCTCGCGGACTTCTGGACACCACGCTCGTGCATTGGGGCGGCGAGATGGGCCGGCTGCCGGTCATTCAGAACGAAAAGAACATCGGCCGCGATCACAACACCCACGGCTTCAGCATGTGGCTGGCAGGGGGCGGCGTCAAGCGGGGCGGCGTCTACGGCGAGACCGACGAATTCGGACACAAGGCCATCCACAATGTCGTTCATCACTTCGACTACCACGCGACGCTGCTGCACCTGATGGGCTTGGCGCCGGAGCAAGTGTCCTTCCTCCGACCGACCGGAACGGCCAGCCTCATTGACGGGCAGGATGCGAAGATCGTCTGGGACATCCTCGAACGCGGCCGGGCGTGATCGGACGACCATGGACCACTCGACTTGAAGTCGATGGCGTCGCCGCTGACCGGATTGGGGAGGGGCGGACGAGCACCATGGTGTGCCCGATCGACTGACGCGGAGCCTCCCGTTCCGCGGTTCCTGAGTCCACCCCCGGTTCTCGAATGCAGCGTCATTTTTTCGTGGAGGGCTTCGCGGAAAAGAGCGGCTCTCCGGCGTCGCTGACCGTCACGGTACCGGCGTCGTCGACCAACAGCGCTGCCACGCCTTCGCGATTGGCGATGTTGCGGGTTTTGTCCGGGTCGCTGGCCAGAAGTGCCGTCGCCCAACCGTCGGCTTCGAGACCCGTGGGGCGGATCACCGCACACAAGCGCCACGGCGTGACAATTGGCCGTCCGGTGGTGGGGGAAATGATGTGTCGGGTTTGCAGGCCTCCCGAGGGTGATTGGCGATAGGTGCCGCTGGTCGCGAGTGCCGCGTCGGTCAGGTCAAACGTCAGCAAATGTCGCGACGGATCGCGGGGATCATCCAGGGCGACTCGCCACGAGCCGCGAGCGCGCAATTCGCCGCCAACCTCGATCAGGCACTCTGTCACGCCGACCTGGTTGAGTCGGTCGGCAATTCGATCGGCGGCGTAACCCTGCAGCAATGCGCCGAGGTCGATCTGCAAGCGCGGCTCGTCTTTCCGCAGCGAATGAAATCGCGGCTCGACGTGAAGTTTCTGCCAACCGGTGAATTGCAGGATGCGGTCAATCTCTTCCTGCGCGGGCGGTTGTGTCTTCGGACCCGACGGGCCGTAACCCCACGCATCGACGAGCGGGCCGACGGTGATGTCGAAGGCGCCTTCCGTGGCCGTACTGAGTTGCCGGGCGAATGTGACCAGGTCGATCAGTTCGGAAGAGTATTCCAGCTCCAGGGTCGTCTGACTGGAATTGAATTGCGCGGTTTCCGATCCGGGCCGCCAGTGCGAAAACGCATTCTGGATGCGCTCCAGCTCCGTCTCGATCTCGGTCTGCAGCGTCGCCGGATCGGCGGGAGGCGAGCGAAACTTCACCGACCACGTAGTTCCGAACGCCTGGCCCGCCAGTTGGACACCAGCCCCGGTGACGCCCGGCCGCGATTCGTCGATCTCGGCACCCATCGGCCGGGCATAAACGGCCAGCGCACTCAGCATCAGAATCGCGCCGGCGACGGCGTCGCTGGTCCGGAATCGC
>JAWXBB010000489.1:0-12039 GCA_034439795.1 Planctomycetaceae bacterium
GCGATCGGCCGGGCGAACGACATCCCCATCAGTTCGCACATGGCGGCGTCGCTCTACGTTCGTGTCGTGTTCCTGGACTGAAAAGAGGGCACGTCGAAGCACCATCCGACGCGCGACGGGATGAGAGTCGCATGCCGAACGGCCCTCTTCGACGTGCCTGTTCTCAATGTCAAACTCACGCGGTCGCGGCTTTCGCGGCATCGACCTCGCGGTCGAAGGACTTCATCATGTCTTCGACCACCGTTTTCCAGTTTCCCGACTCGCGATACAGCCGGCGTTGTCGGTCCGAGGCGATGTCCACTTTTTCGTCGGGCCGCAACGCCGCCAGATAATGTCCATCGCCGGACTCGTTCGCGATGGGCAACATGCGTTGAATCAGTTCGTTGAGGTCGTACGCCAGCGGCCGCCGTTTGCCGGCCGGCGAGCGGATATACATCGCCTTGAGGCCGAACCGCGTGGCGAGCCATTTGTTCTCGATGGCCACCCAGTGCTTGCGCATGTCGCCGCGCCGCAGGTTCGGCCGCTCCTCCAGCAATCGCTGGCTGGCAATCACCAGGCTGCGGATCAGCGCCACCAGCCCGAGCGTGGTCTTCCACGTCGCCGGCATGTCGCAAATGCGGAATTCAATCGTGCCGAAGGACGGACACGGGCGGATGTCCCAATAGATGTCCTTGGGCGACTGAATCGCCTCGCAGTCCCGCATCACGCGGTAGTAATTGCGGAACTCCTTCCAGTCCCGAAAATGCTGGGGCACGCCCGCATGTGGCAACAGCCGGTACAACGCCGCGCGCGACGAGGCCAGCCCGGTGTCGACGCCGTTCCAGAAGGGGGAGCTCGCCGACGCCGCCAGCAGGTGCGGCAGATACTGCACCAACTGGCTGGTGATGGCCATCGCCATGTCGCCGTTCGGCACGCCGACGTGGACGTGCAGGCCGAACACCACGCGCTGATACATCAGCCAGGCCAGCCGGTGCTGAATCCGTTCGTACCGTTCATCGGGGGAGACCACGCTATTGGTGGTCCGGTGAAACGGATGCGTGCCCCCCAGGGCCAGGCCGTAACCGTGCGAACCGGCGATGTTCCGCAATCTTTGCAGCACGGGCTGCAGCTCGCGCTGCACCTCGCCGGCGTTGTGGCAAATGCCGGTCTTGACCTCAATCATGGACTGCATCAATTCGGCCGTCACCCCGGGCAGCGATTCCTCCTCGCACGCCTTCAGGAGCCGCACCGCCCCGGGGGCCAGATCGCCGCTGTCTTTGTCGATGATCTGCAGCTCCAACTCGACCCCCAGCGTCGTCGCCGGCGACGGCTTGAAAATCAGCGCGTCGGCGCTGGCCAGCTTCTCGTCGGGCGGTGCGCTGAGAACGTCGGATTGCGTCATGGAACATCTCGACGGATTCGGTTCGGCGTCACGGCGGCGTCGACAGGTGAGGAGACGTACCGCCTGTCGACTGCGAAGGGCACTCCCGCAATCCTCGTGCCGGGGCCGCTTTCCCCTCCGCATGGGACGACGGGGACCGTTAAATGGCTGAAATCTCGGGGATTACATCGTTCTTCCCTGCCGCCCGGCAGATTGCCTGCCACTCGGGTGGCACACCGCTTGCTTTACCTGGGGGTGCAAGCCGATGAGTCCCCACTCAAGTTCTCCAGAGGGAGCTGGCACGATGGTGGCATTGTTGACGACGCCGAAACGGCAAAGCCAACGGGTTCAAGAAATCTGTTCGGAGCTGGAGCTTACGCTCAAGCAGCGGAAGCAGATCAAAAATCCGCGCGTCCGCCATCTGCTTAACAATCGCATTCTGGACCTCCAGGCCGAACTGATCGTGTTTGGCTGGCCATAAGTCAACTGGGTTCATCGCGGCGCAGACTGATCGGGAACTGGTCAGTAGCGTGCAAATCGTCCAGGGAATGCCAGGGATGGGCTTGGAACGTCTGGATTTTTCCGGGATCGATGGCCACCCCTGCGGAACCTTTCCCCAATTCCGAGCGAGTCACCCATGAGCACCACCTTCCTTCCGCTGCCCGTCTGCGAAGAAGACTTCGCCCGCAGCCTGGGATTCGAGACGTTCGACGACCTGATCGACGCCTCCGAACCGCTGTTCTCCCCCGTCGGCGAATTGTGGTTCGTCGCGCCACTTAGCAACGGCGATTGGCTGGCCTGGCTCTTCCCGGATTACGACGACATCCATGAATTCGACTCCTACGAGGCGGCCCTCGATTTCGTCCAACCGGGCGTGCTGGTCTAATACCGGGTTGCAGCGTCGGCTCCGGTTCCCTCGCTTCACCGTATGGACCCCACTGTGTTGGTTCAGTGCGCCTCGTCTCCACCCGGCGAGTTGGGTCCACCCCTGGGCGAGGGGTGGACGTGTACTGTCCACACCTGGGGCGAGGGCGATGTTCTCAAGCTGTTCCATCGCGGACGCCCCGTCGAAAAAGTGGAGCGCGAATTCCAGGCCCTGCGGGCGATTCAGGCGTTGGGCTTGCCGGTCCCTGCGGCGCGGGAACTGATCGAGGTGGACGGTCGCTACGGAATCGTGATGGAACGAGTCGCCGGGATCTCGCTCTTGCGGCGGGTCCAGTCCCAGCCCTGGACGCTCTTCGCCGCCGTTCGCGAACTGGCGGAGTTGCACGTCCGAATCAATGCCTGCCGAGCGCCCGCCGGGCTGCCGTTGCAGCGCGAATGGATCGCGAAGCGCATCGACTCCGCGACGAACCTGACGGAGAGGGACCGGGAGCGTGCCCGGTGCTGCCTGGCCGATTTGCCGGACGGCGACTTGCTCTGCCACGGCGACTTCCACCCCGATAACGTGATCTTCACAGCCCGTGGCCCGGTCATCATCGACTGGGACACGGCGACGCGCGGCGTACCGGCCGGCGACGCCGCCTGCACGTCTCATCTGATTCAACGGGCCCACCTGCCGGACTCGTCGCCCGCCTACATGCACGCCCTGCTGGCGACGTTTCGCGGGCTGATCCATCGCGGGTATTTGAGCCGGTACGTGCGATCGGGATTGGCCACCCGGCCGCAGATCGTGCTCTGGCAGGCGCCCCTCGCCGCCGCGGCCATCGGAGGGCTGGCGGACAGCAATCCTCTGCGGGCCACTCGTCCGTAGCGCCTGTTTCGCAGCTTGATTTTCGTGTTGGAAGGCGATAGAGGAGTCTTTACGCCGAAGGCGTTGCACAACCCAGCCCAGGGTCGCGAGTCTGCGAGCGCACCCTGGGTTGGTCGTCGCGCACAAAAGTCCAACCCTGAAAGGGTTGCACAATTCCGGGGCGATGGTGCAACCCTTTCAGGGTTGGCCGAAATCTCTGAGGCCGCTATCCCAGGGTGCGCTCGCAGACTCGCGACCCTGGGCTTTGGTGTGAAACGCCTTCGGCGTAGAAACGCTAGAACCCGAATTCTCAGGTGTGAACAGCACTAGCGCCGACATGAGATCGGAGCGATCCGTCTTGACCGGCGAACCTTTCTGCCCGCCGGCCTGTCCGAGAGCCCACCAGCTCACTCGCGACGGGAGGTGCATCATGCGGTCCGAACACTTCGACGAAGGCTCCTTTTATCGAGCCGATGAGCAAGCGGCGGAAGGGCTTCCCGTCGGAGACCGCGGTCAAACGGGGCGTGCGGATCGTTCACGGCGACAAGTTGCTCGAAGAGAAACTCGGCCGGAACGACCTCTGCCCCTGCGGCTCCGGGCGGCGGTTCAAGAACTGCTGCCTGACGAAAGGCCGCTTTTGACGGCGTGAATCGCGGCCACTTTTTTCCGCGAGTGAACGGACCGAACCCACCCGGCGCTGCCGCGCCGGGTGGGTTTCTCCATAATGCGGGGCACACCTCGTGCCACGGGCCAGCCATGCTCCTGACCATCACCACCACCCATTCGCCGGCGACCGATCTGGGTTACCTGCTGCACAAGCACCCCGATCGGTTGCAGAGCTTTGACCTCAGTTTCGGGCAGGCGCACGTGTTCTACCCGGAGGTCGCCGACGAACGGACGACGGCGGCGCTGCTGCTCGATGTGGACCCCGTCGGCATGATCCGCGGCAAGGGCCGGGACCGACGCGACAGCGGCCCGCTGGGGAACTACGTCAACGACCGTCCCTACGTGGCGTCGTCGTTCATGAGCGTGGCGCTTTCGCAGGTCTTCGGAACGGCCCTCTCCGGGCGCTGCAAGGACCGTCCGGACCTGGTCGGGCAGCCCCTTCCGTTGACCGTCCGCATCGACGTCCTGCCGGTCCGGGCGGGCGAGGGATTCGTGCATCGAGTCTTCGAGCCGCTGGGATACACCGTCGAAACGAACCGGCATGGGTTGGATGAGCGGTTCCCCGAGTGGGGCGACAGCCCGTACTTTTCGGTCGTGCTCAGCGGCACGAAAACGCTGTCGGAACTCCTGACGCATCTGTACGTCCTGATTCCTGTCTTCGACAACGTCAAGCACTACTTCGTCGGCGACGACGAATTGGAGAAACTGCTCATCAAGGGAGCCGGGTGGCTGGCGTCGCACCCGGAGAAGGAGCAGATCACCCGGCGGTACCTGAAGCATCGGTCGAATCTGTATCGGGAGGCCTTGGCCCGGTTGATCGAAGAGCCGGTGGACGACGCCGATGAGGAGCCGCAGCCGGATCAGCAGGAAGGTGCGCTGGAGCAGACGCTGAGCCTCAACGAGCAGCGGCACGGCACGGTGCTGGCGGCGTTACGCGGCAGCGGGGCTCGATCCGTGCTTGACCTCGGTTGCGGTGAAGGAAAGTTGCTGCGGGAACTCCTCGCCGATCGGCAGTTCGAGCGGATCGTGGGCCTGGACGTGTCGATCCGCGCGCTGGAGATCGCCCAGCGGCGGCTGAAGCTCGACCGCGTTCCCGAACGTCAGGCCGAGCGCATCAAGTTGATTCATGGCTCGCTGATCTACCGGGACAGCCGGTTGTCCGGGTTCGATGCCGCGGCCGTGGTGGAGGTCATCGAACACCTCGACCTGCCCCGAATGGCGGCGTTGGAACGGGTGCTGTTCGAGTTCGCCCGGCCCAAGACCGTCGTGCTGACGACGCCCAACCGCGAATACAACGTGATGTGGGACACGCTGCCCGCTGGTGACTTCCGTCATGCCGATCATCGGTTCGAGTGGTCTCGACAGGAGTTTCAGGATTGGGCGAACCGCGTCGCCGCACAACACGGCTACACGGTGCGATTCGTGTCGGTCGGCCCGGTGGATGAAGCGGTCGGTTCGCCAACGCAGATGGGAGTGTTTCAGTTAGTTGAGAGCGCCTGAAAATCTCGGTCGGGGTGGCCGGGGCTGGACCGACCAACGGGAGGGAAGCCCCGGTGAGCGCGCGACCGACCGGGGCTTCGCCGAAGCGGCTCCAGCCCCGGCCACCCACCACGTGTTGATCGACAGAAGACATGCTTGCCCAAAGCTGCAAGCGTGGCACCCAAATCCGTAAGCCGCCGAACCGGTTGAATATCGCCAGAAACGACGTGTTCCTCAAGATGCCGATCTCCATCCCCAAACTTTCCCTCGTCGTCCTCATCGGCCCCAGCGGGTCGGGGAAGAGCACGTTTGCCCGCAAGCACTTTTTGCCGACCGAAGTGCTGTCGTCGGACTATTGCCGGGGGCTGGTCAGCGACAACGAAAACGATCAGGCGGCGACGGGGGATGCGTTCGACGTGCTGCATTACGTCGCCGCCAAACGGCTCGCACGGGGGCGGTTGACCGTCGTCGACGCCACGAACGTCCAACCTGAAGCCCGCGCGCCGCTGGTGCAGTTGGCGCGGAAGTACCATTGCCTGCCGGTGGCGATCGTGCTGAACCCCCCCGACGACGTCTGCCACGCGCGGAACCGCAGCCGCGACGACCGCACGTTCGGCCCGCACGTGGTCCGCCATCAGCGGGCACAACTGCGACGGTCACTCCGCGGATTGAAGCGGGAGGGCTTCCGGCACGTCTTCGTCTTCGAGAGCCCCGAGGAAATCGATGCGGCGGTGATCGAGCGCGTGCCGCTGTGGAACGACCGGACCCACGAACACGGGCCGTTCGACATCATCGGCGACGTGCATGGCTGCGGCGACGAACTCGAAGAACTGCTGGAACGGTTGGGCTATGCAGCGGTCATCGGCATGGGTCTGCCCGCGCTTGAAGGAGGGCCGGTTTATTCACATCCCGACGGACGCAAGGCCGTCTTCGTGGGGGATTTGGTGGACCGCGGGCCGCGCGTCCTGGACGTGCTGCGGATCGTCCATAACATGGTCCAACTCGGCTCGGCGCTCTGTGTGCCCGGCAATCACGACATGAAGCTGCTCAAGAAGTTGAGCGGCCGGGATGTCCAGATCACGCATGGACTGGCTCAGACGTTGGCCGAGATTGACGCCCTGCCCGAAGCCGACAAGGCCCCGTTCTGCAAGTCGCTCGCCGAGTTTCTGGACGGGCTGGTGAGCCACTACGTCCTCGATGACGGGCAGCTCGTCGTCGCTCACGCCGGGATGAAAGAGGAGATGCAGGGCCGCGGCTCGGGCAAGGTGCGCGATTTCGCCCTCTACGGCGAGACCACGGGGGAGACCCGACGAGTTCGGCCTCCCCGTGCGCTACAACTGGGCCGCGGAATACCGCGGCTCGGCGATGGTCGTGTACGGCCACACGCCGGTGCCCGAACCGGAATGGTTGAATCGGACCGTTAACATCGACACCGGCTGCGTCTTCGGGGGCCGGTTGACCGCGTTGCGTTATCCCGAACGGGAGTTCGTCTCCGTCCCGGCGAAGCAGACCTATTGCGAACCGTCGCGCCCGTTCCTGACGCCCGAACAGCAGGCCCCGGCGTTGACGGCTCAGCAACTGCACGACGACATGCTCGACGCCGACGACGTGCTGGGGAAGCGGATCGTGACGACGCGGCTCCACCGCACGATCACGATTCGCGAGGAGAACGCGACCGCGGCCCTGGAAGTGATGAGCCGGTTCGCGGCCAATCCGAAGTGGCTCATTTATCTGCCGCCGACGATGTCTCCCAGCGAGACCACGCACCAACCGGGCCTCCTGGAGCATCCCGCCGAAGCGTTCGCCTATTTCCGCAGCCAGGGGGTGCCGCAGGTGGTCTGCGAAGAGAAGCACATGGGCTCGCGGGCCGTCGTCGTGATCTGCCGGGATCACGCCGCGGCTCGGGAACGCTTCGGCGTGACAGACGGCGAAAGCGGCATCGTCTACACCCGCACCGGTCGCCGGTTCTTCAACGATCTGGAATTGGAGCGGCAGCTTCTCGACCGGCTGCGGGACGCGCTGACCGCCGCCGAGTTTTGGGAGGGCTTCCAGACGACGTGGGTCTGCCTCGACTGCGAACTGCTGCCGTGGTCGGCCAAGGCGCAGGAGTTGTTGCGCTCGCAGTACGCGGCGGCGGGAGCGGCGGGGAACGCCGCCTTGCCGCCGACCGTTGCCGCCTTGGCGGCGGCCTCTCAGCGACTGCACGGGCCGGACGGCGAACGGATCGTCGCCTTGCAGGAGCAGTTCCAGGGCCGACAGGACAACATCGAACGGTTCATCGCGGCGTACCGTCACTACTGCTGGCCGGTCGAGTCCCTCGATGACCTCAAGCTCGCTCCGTTCCACATTCTGGCCACGGAGGGGCAGGTTCATGCGCATCAGAATCACGTCTGGCACATGGAAACGCTGGCGAAGATCTGCGAACGCGATCCGAAACTGCTGCGGGCGACACCGTTCCATCTGATCGACGTGACCGATGCCGGCAGCGAGCAGTCGGGCATCGCCTGGTGGGAGGAGCTCACCGGGCGGGGCGGCGAAGGAATGGTCGTCAAGCCGCTGGAGTTTGTGATGCGCGGCCCCAAGGGACTCGTGCAGCCGGCGGTCAAGTGCCGGGGCCGCGAGTACCTGCGGATCATCTACGGCCCCGATTACACCGCCGACGAAAACCTGTCCCGGCTGCGGAGTCGCGGCCTGGGCGCCAAGCGGTCCCTGGCCCTGCGCGAGTTCGCCCTCGGCCTGGAAGCCCTGGAGCGCTTCGTCCGCCGCGAACCGCTGCGGCGGGTTCACGAATGCGTCTTCGGCGTGCTGGCTCTGGAAAGCGAACCGGTGGACCCGCGGCTTTGACGAAGTTGAACTGAGTGCCGACAACCAGATCAGGAATACCCCTCATGCCCCGAGTGAAATGCTGGCAGGTCGATGCCTTCACCGATCGCCCGTTCGGCGGCAATCCGGCCGCCGTCTGTTGGCTGGAACAAGCAGCGCCGGACGATTGGATGCAATCCGTCGCCGCCGAGATGAACCTCTCCGAAACGGCGTTCGCGCGGCGGCTGGACGAAGGCCACGAGCTCCGCTGGTTCACGCCGACCGTCGAAGTGGATCTCTGCGGGCACGCGACGCTGGCCACGGCTCACGCTCTGTGGTTCGCAGGGATCGCCGAACGGAGTGAGCCGCTCCGCTTCCACACGCGGAGCGGTGTTCTAACGTGTACACGGGAGGGGGAGTTCATCGAACTCGATTTCCCGGCCTTGCCGGCGACGGCTGTTGCTCCGAACGAGCAACTGTTGGACGCGCTCGGCGTCGAAGGTCCGCAGTTTGTCGGCCGGGCGAAATACGACTACCTCGTGGTCCTCGACTCACCCGAGGCCGTGCGATCAGTGCGACCCGATTTCCGCAAGCTGGTGGAAGTGCCAACGCGGGGCGTGATCGTCACCGCCCGGGCCGACGATGGTCGTTACGACTTCCACTCCCGGTTCTTCGCCCCGGCGGTGGGGGTCGACGAAGACCCGGTCTGCGGGTCGGCCCATTGCACCCTCGCCGTTTACTGGGCCGAACGGCTCGGGAAGCGAGAGTTGCTGGCCTATCAAGCCTCGACCCGGGGCGGCGTGTTGCGACTGCGCGCGAACGGCGACCGGGTCGTCCTGGGAGGCCAGGCGGTGACGGTCTGGCAGGGAGAGTTGCTGTAATCGATTGGTTTTTGCACCGTTTGGTGACATCATCGAACAATGACCGCCCTTTCCCCTGCCGACTTCACCATTGAGTTTCCTGATGCCACTGCCGTGTACGAGCAGGGGCGCGAGCGGGGACTGCACACGGGAGCGCAGGTGTTTGTCTCGCACCACGGCCGGGTGCTGGCCGACGTGGGATTGGGGGACGCGCGACCCGGCGTGCCGATGACCGCCGAGCACCTCACGCTGTGGCTCTCGGCGGGGAAGCCGCTCACGGCCGCGCTCACGGTGCGGCTGTGGGAGCGCGGTCTGATCGATCTCGACGCGCCCGTGGCGGCGGTCATTCCCGAGTTCGCCGCGAACGGCAAAGGCCGCATCACGCCGCGGCACATCCTGACGCACACCGCCGGTTTGCGAACGGTGGAGACCGGTTGGCCCACGGCTTCGTGGAACGAAACGATTGGTCGCATTTGCGCAGCGTCGCTGGACGCCGACGCGGTCCCCGGTGAGACGGCGGGGTATCACACGGCTTCGTCGTGGTTCGTGCTGGGGGAAATCGCACAGCGACTCTGCGGACGACCGTTTGTCGACGTCATCCGCGATGAGATCTTCCAACCGTGCGGCATGACGGACACGCGGTCGTCGATTTCTGCGACCGAGTTGCCGACGTTATCGGAGCGCATTGCTCCGCTGTGGGAACGCAGCAGGACCGGCCTCGCGTTGCTCGGCTGGCACGAGCCGCCGCGGGTGACGTCGCCGTCGCCGGGCAGCAACACCTGGGGACCGATCCGCGAGCTGGGCCGGTTCTACGAGACGCTGCGCACCGGCGGGCTGCTCCAGCCCAAGTCGTTGTCGGCGATGACCGCGCGGCAACGGGTCGGACAGTTCGACGCGACGCTGGGACACGTCGTGGACTTCGGTCTGGGGGTCATCATCGACTCGAACCAATACGGGGCCGACACCGTCCCCTACGGTTACGGACGGTTCTGTTCCCCGCGGACGTTCGGCCACGGCGGGGCGCAGTCGTCGCAGGGGTATTGCGATCCCGACCGCGGGCTGGTGGTGGCGTACCTGTTCAACGGCCGGGCCGGGGAGCCGCAACACAACCGGCGATGCCGAACATTCAACGAGGCGCTGTACCGTGATCTGAACATCGCGCAACAAGAAGCCCAGGGATAGCAATCCCTGGGCGTCCGCGTTCACGCGCTCACCGCCGGCCGCGCGAGGCGCGGTAGCCGTACTCGGTCGCGAACCAGATCGCGAACTGTTCCCGCGCGTGGGAGTTGGTGTTGCGATGATCGAGAACGTGGCCGATCTCGTGGATCAGCACGTTGTTGAGGTAGAAGTCGCGGATCGTCTCCGGCGTCCAGGTCAGCCGCCATTCGCGGCCCCGTTCCGACCACACGCCGCCGAACATCTTCGCTTCGACGAGTTGCTCCGGACGCGGGGGGCGGATGTAGCGCTCGGTGAGCGACGCCTCGATGGGGTACAGATAGACGTTGCTGCCCCATTGCATGCCGTAGCACGGGAACAACCGCCGCTTGCGGGTCATGGTGCTGAACTGCACCACCTCGACGGCGTGGGCGAACTTCTTCGGCAGCGCGGCCATGCGGTCGCGCACTTCGGCGGCGGTCACGGGATGCAGATAGCCCTCTCCCGCCGGGTGTGCGATGAACCGCGCACCGGTTGGCTCCTCCTGCGGTTCGTGCCACGCTTCGGGCGCGGCAAACGCCTCGGCGGACAAGCCGGTCGCGCCCCGTTGGCGATACGCCGCAGCCGGACGAACGGTGCGGGGGCTCCGACCAGTGACGGAGCCGGGAATGGTGCGATGATGGTGGTTGGCGCGCGGTCGCATAGTCGTGTGGCGGAACCCACCCTGGTTCCGATCTTTCGGGGTGTCGCCTGGCAGGAGCCGTTCCCCATGAGGCGGGAACGGGCACCGGAGGGAGGTCGTCGGGGAGACATCCAGGCTGGTATCAATCCATCCTAGGGAGGCCCGGTGACAGGGGGCAACTGTACACCGTAAGTGACAGTCCGGGCGGGGGTTGCGAGCGGCTTTTTTCCGGGAGGAAATTGGACGCCGAGACAGTCGTCCGCAGGGCCTCTCCGCGGGGGCGGCTTAACGTGCGGGCCGTCATCGGGTTGCGGACAGCGCGGCGCGCGCACCGGCAACTTGAGCGTTTTTCGCCCCCGCGACGATGTTCACCAAGAATTTTTAAGTCACTACGTAGACGCTGTTTACGACATTCACCGGTTGGGGATTTGCCGGACGGGCAAACTTTGAGGGAGGCCGCTTATGGCTCGACGGCGCCCAGCCAGGGGGGTTCGCCGCTCCCTTGACCGCCCACATTTTTCTGCGCCGCGTCATCGGCCGGAGCCAGGAATTTCGCAGCCGTGGAATCCGTACTCGCGAACTTCAAGTTCGGCTCGCCCTGACGACCGCCATCGCCCCAGATCAGCAGCGCGCCTGGCGGCGGTGGCTCTTGAGCAGGCTTGCTCGACCAGTTCAAGCGCATCGCACCGAGCATCTGACGATCGATCAGCAACTTGTCGTCGAACCCTTGTTCGACCTGGGTTTCCGGACCGCTCAGCTCGACGAACAGATTGCGGCGGATCGTCAGTCCCTTGGCAGTCGGTTCCGGTTGCTGCTCCACGCGCAATGCGGTCTGGCCTTTGTAGAACGTGTTGTTGACGATCGCGAAATCGCGCCAGCTCGTGCCTCCCTTCAGTTCGATGCCGAACTGCGTCTCGGCGAACACGCATTGCACGAACTCGAACGAGCTGGTGTCTTTGCCGCCAATCGACACGCCGGCAGCGAGCGGTCCCAGGAATCGGCATTTCTGAAAGCTGACGTTGCCGCAGTCGATGCCGTCGCTGCCGACCGTCGCGCGAACGCCGACTGCCGACGCGCTGCCGGGCTTCAGCCGCATCTCGGACAACACCAACCGGTCGGAACTGAAGCTGGAACCCAGGCCCCCCACGAGCGCAACGCCGGCTTCCGTGAAGCCCTCCACGGTCAGTTTCTCCAGGCGACAGCGATCGAGCATGTCGGCAAGTTCGATCGCGACCGGCTTCCCCTCCGACTGGATCGTGAAGTTGACGAGTTGCACGACGCGAAGGACGTGCAACTCGTCAAC
>JAWXBB010000490.1:0-29009 GCA_034439795.1 Planctomycetaceae bacterium
CTTGGCGATATCGCTGGTCATCTCTTTGACGGTCACGTCGGGAGCGAAGCGGTAATTGGTCGAGGCGAAGACGAACCCTTTGTCCGTGAATGCTTGCGGCTTCCGCTGCACGCTCGCTTTGTCTCCCCGCTTCCAGCCGCCGCCGTGAATCCAGAACACGATGGGGTGATTCTCGCCACTGGCCGGGGAGAACACATCCAGGGTCTGACGTTCCGTCTTTGGCTCGGCGTAGGCGATGCCACGGCGAATCTGCGGTTCAGCGGCCAGATTCGGAGCGGTCAACAGCAAACAGACGACGGCGGCTTGCATGGGGTCACTCTCCGAAGATTGCTGTCAAGCAGACGACTGGGTGCAGGTCAGAATCTTACCAAGCGACTGCGAGGGATGCGTTGTGGAGGAAAAGCGATGCTTGGCTGGACCATTTGGAAAGCGTGTTGGGGCATCACCACGCTTTCCAACTCCGCTTACTTGGCCTTCTCCCGTTCGAAGGTCACCAGGTTGAACTCGCTTCCGGCCGGGGAGGTGAACTCTGCCGGTCGACCCTTCCCCGGAGGAGCAATACACAGCTTGCGAGTCTTTTCACCGAGTTCGTAGATCCCGAGATGCAGTTCGCCCTTGCCTTCCCCCTCGGAGGGAGTGAAGTCGATGGTCTTTGGTTTCATCGTGGGATCGATGGTGCTGGGCCCCTTGCTGACCTCGTTGCCATCGGAACGGAGGCTCCAGGTGCCGTCGTTGCCATTGACCACGGAGAACTTCCTGGCGGCTTCTCCCTCCAGCTTGTTGCCATCGATTTCGACAGCGATGACCCTCCAAGTGCCTTCGATCAGCTTGCGATCCTTCTTGATCGCTTCATCCTTGGCATCGACGGCAGTAGCTACGTTTTCGGAAGCCTTTGTCGAAGTCTCGTCGCTCGGAGCCGATTCGCCGGTGTCCGTCGGCTCTGGGTTTGTTGCATTATTGGCGTGCAGTGCCAAACCAAGCTGCTTCAGATTGTTGACCACATGTTTTCGGCGGGCTTCCTCTCGGCTTTCACAACCGGCGATGCCGACGAGCGTGACCAGAAGCAGAATGTTGAGAAGTCGCATTACGATTATCTCCAGTCCGGCAGACCCTTCGTCATGGCTTTGGTGGCTTGCTTGGCATCGAACTCCTTCGGATCGAAGCCGCCTCCCCACTCCATGAACTCATCATGCCGCTCGTGCTCCGGGTCGGCCAGTGCTTCAAGGAAATCGTAGAAGCCGCCCATGCCGCCTACATCCTCGGGCGGGCAAGCTCGCTCCCCTTCCAGGCAAAGCGGGGACTTCGTGCCTAGCTCCTTCTTCGGGGTGCCCTCGAACAGGATCTCGTGGGCCCAACCGTCGCCGAAGTCGTACTCGTAGGTGAATCTGAATCGCTTGCCCGCATTGGGGACGATCTGGCTGAGCTTGGTTTTTGTCGAATCGACAGAGGTGAAACCATCGAAGCCGTCGTCGAGCAGTTCGGGATTCCCGTATCGTTTTTCGAAGATCTCGAACTGGTGGAGATGCGAGTTCGTCCAACCCATCGCCGTCTGGATGTGCTCGTGCAACTTGTCGAGCGTGCAGTCGGCCACCTGAATCCGTCGCCAGATCGGAGGCTTGGAGTCGATCAGAGTGATCTTGAACTGGTAGACAGTGCTTGGATCGGCTTTGGCCTTTGGCTCTTTCGCCTTGCTGAGTTCGATTTCGCCCAGACCAGCAATCCCTGCTTGGAGCCGATCAACGAGGTGTTTGGCGACATTCAGGACGGCAATCTGCTTGCGGGGATCGCCTTCGGTCAAAACTTCAGCCAGGGCCATCGTCATGCTGGCGACTTCGGCGACCGTGAAGGATGAGTTGCCCTTCGCCAGCTTGTTCTTAATCACCTTAGAAATGTCAGGCACGTCCAGCAGGATATCTCGCTGGGCCGGTGACAGAGTGAAGTGGTCAAGGGGCTTGGTCTTGATCCTCAGTGACTCGGCGGTGACGAGGGCCTGTGCGCCAAATGTCGCCAACTGCACGGCATTCTCGGCGAGCAGCTTGGCCTTCTTGGCGGCATCGTCGGAGATGGGCTGGTGTGTCTCCGCAGCGGCGGTGGTCTTCTTCCGTGGCATCGTCAGTCTCGTTCGAGGGCCGAGGTTTCTCAACTGCTCAGCGGCCCAAGTGTGCGGGTGTAAGTGCGACGAGAGTATCCACTGCGTTTGTGCCCTTGGGGATCACGTGACTGCTGCGAAGCAACTGGACATTCAGATATCCAACTGGATTCGTGCCCCAGCCACCGTCATTCCGCTTGTAAAGGTAAAAGCGACCGCCATCGGCGAGGAGAATCTTCTTGCACGAGGTGAGGGCGTGTTTGTCCGCATATTCAATGGCTTGCTTGAGGACTCCCTGCAACCCGTGCCCCATCGCCTTTGCTTCGCAGATCAATTCGCAATGCTCCTTGTCAGTCGGCGTTCCCCAAAAGACGGCTAAATCGATCTTGTGCCACTCCACGGCAAGTAGCTGTTCCGACCATCCAAGAGCGCTCATCAGCGGCAGAATCACATGAGCCACGATCTCGTGCTCGCTGGGGCGATTCGTCGCAAGTCCCGACAGCCTGTACCAATCCAGCAGCCGCCGCTGCTTTTCCAGAGCCATCTTCACCTTCCGCACGGCATCAAACGCAACGCCTTGTGAAAAGAGTGCCTCTCCAAACTCATCGAGTGACATTGCCTTGGATGGAGGTGGCGGCAACGTCTTCAACGGACGAGTCACGCATTTCCCAAAGAGGTGTCGAATCGGATCGAGCACTGCATCATCTCCGACGCCGGTGAAGGTCGGGATCTGCTTGCGGCCAGCAAATAGCCGTTTCGTCTTCTGAAGTGATTCGATTTCGTCGCCAAAATGCTCCTGCCAAATCACTCGATGTGTGTGCTCCAAGTCCCATCCATAGATGTCGTCAAATGTGGGGTTGTGAGCGTAGCCGCACGAATCCACGACCCCAATCGAAATGAGCTGATGTCCTGAACGGAGAAGAACAAGATCTCCAGGCTGCACTTGTGTCGCAAACGCCCGGACTTGCCCAATCTTCTGTGGCGAAAACCAGCCTTTTGCGATGGCAACGCTGTAGTTGGCCTCATTGAATGGTCCGAACTCACTTGGTCCACAGAACATCACGTCGTGTTCGAGGAACAGGTCGGTGTACTTCCGACCGAGTTCACCGCTTCCGATCTGCCAAATGCTCGCCATGAATCAGTCCGTGTAAGTCGATGCCTCTCTTACGTCACCAGCACTCTGTTCTTCATTGGTCTCAGCACCCCGAGTGCTTTGGCGATTAAGCCGAATCCTGCTTCGTTCTTGAACGGCTCGATCTCGGCTTCGAGCTTTCGGAGTTTTACCTTTTGCCACGAGGACGTGGCGTCATGATGCTGTCGGATGAACTCTCGGGACAGCGTGTAGAACTCTGGTTCTCTGGCACCGGTTGTCTGACCGATGACCCGTCGAACCGCGTGCCGCTCGATCCGCCGGCCGATTACGATCCCGCCCGGTTCGAGCTGCTGGGCCGGTTCATCACCGCGGCGACACAGGCCGGGCAGCCGCTGACGTTGCGGTCGTTCTGCAAGTACGATCCGCTGCCGAACCGCAAGTTCGACTTCAACAACCGCTGGCCGATCTCGACGGACTACCTCGGTGGTGCCGACCGCTGGCCCGACGCCGACGCCGACGAGCGCCGGCGGATCGCCGACGAGCACGAGCGTTATCTCCGCGGGTTCCTGCACTTCCTGGCGACCAATCCGCGGGTACCGGGGCACGTCCGCGCGGAAACCGCCCGGTTCGGACTGCCGCGCGATGAGTTCGTCGACAACCGTCATTGGCCCCATCAACTCTACATCCGCGAAGCCCGGCGGATGGTGTCGGCCCTGGTGATGACCGAGCACCACATCCACAACCGCCGAACTGCCGAGCAGTCCGTCGGCCTCGCGACCTACGGCATGGACATCCACGCCGTGCGGCGCGTCTATCACGACGGCAAGCTGTACAACGAAGGCTTCGGCGGCGGCAGCGGCCAGCAGCCCGCGCCCATCGGCTATGCCGCCATCGTGCCCCGCGAGAGCGAATGCACGAACCTGTTCGTGACGTTCGCGCTCTCATCGTCGCATGCGGCGTTCGGTTCGATTCGCATGGAGCCGGTTTTCATGGTTCTCAGCCAATCAGCCGCGAGCGCCGCGTGCCTGGCGCTGGATGACAACAGTAGCGTGCAGCAAGTGCCGTACGCCAAACTCGTGCAGCGCCTGCAGCAGGACGACCAGATCGTGCAGTGGCCCGTGCCATGAGAATTGTCTCGGCGTCCTTGTGCTCCAGGGACCGGACAGCGGAACCGTTCCATTACGCCAGTCGCGAGAAGACCGGCTCGGAGGCTTGGATGTGCCAGAGGCGGTGATCCAAGGGCTGAATCTCGGACACCAGCCGCGGGTCTGGCCGGCGAACGTCACTCATCGCCTCAAGGTCGGCAATTGCTTCTTCGACGTCGCAAATCGTATCCATCGGCTCGTACATGATCTTCTGCCATTCCTCCACGGGCGATCGGGGACGGCATATTACTCTTGGATACCGGGAAGGCAAGTTGGGTTCGCTCCTTTCTCACATACAGACATGTAGGCATGTTGGTGTGCCGATCGAATGTCCATTCGTGCCAGTGGTAATCATCGTCCTGGCGAATGGATGTCATCGAACACGCCTACTGTCCCAAGAAGAGACGACCAAAGGCGGACTGGTCGATGGGTGGCGGAGGCGGTGCGGGCGGAGCCAGCAGTGAGACCTGATGTTCGAGCTCGCGAATCTTCCGTTCCAGGTACGTTCTGGCAGCGCCGTTGTTCACGGTATGGCCCTGCGCATCGACGATTTGCAGTTGCGCGCGCAGCGTTTGGAGCTGCGATTCGATGGTGGGCGGGACTTCGATGGGAATCTCCAGCAGAATTGCGAGCGCCAGAGGCTTAGTGAACGAGACCTCCGCCCATCAGGACGGGGCGTTGAGAACCCCCTGGACAATCTCGTTGACCCGCTGCCACCCGAGCTTGCGGGCAGCCCGCAGCAGATCATCCACACCATCACTCTTGTCTGTGGTCGCGGGCTTAGCCGCTTGGACCGTGCGCACAACCTTGCGGTTCTTCCGGCTCTGCTTGCTCAGGACGTGGTAACGGTAGGTGGCGGCCATCTTGGGATTGATGTCGATCCCGTGTTTGGCCTTCGCTTGTTCGCTGATGCCACCCGCCTTGGCATTGGGATCGTTGGCGAGAATCTGACGAACCACTTCCATCTTGCTCAGCGGCTTGCCGTTCGCACGGCTCTTCTTCTTGGCCATCAGGGCCTCCTTCGTAAGGGTAATTATATACTTGACTCACCAGCGGTCAAGCCTGCCTAAGTGACCGGCGAATCGCCCGGAACACGCCTGCGATCTACTCTTTCGACTTCGCGGCGTCATGCTCGGCACGCTCGCGGCGGGCGAGTTCTTCCTTCGATACATCGACCAGCTTCCGCATCGCCGCGTCGAACGCTGGCAGCGCTTTAGAGAAGCTGTGCCGGTCCTTCCGTGGCTGCGCTGGTTCTTTCTTCGCTGGCATCTTGCGACTCCATTCCGACCGATTTTTCTGGCATTCTCTGCCGAATGGGCGACGATGTTGGGGTGCTGAACTTTTTCGGCAAATGCTCTAGCGCCCTGTACGGGTGTTTCGTATAATTGGTGATGACATGGCAGGTTTCGGCCGCTTCCGGTATCGGGCCATTTACAACATCGACCCCATCACGGGAAGCCCCAACGAGGACTGGAGCAAGCGGAGTTTTGGCTATGTGCCAGCTTACCACAAGCGCCCGTGGCACGAAACGCCGTACCGAGTTCCGAACGAGTACATCTGCACGCGGCTCGGCGAGTTCATTGGCCTGCCAATTCCGCCGTGCGTGTTGGCGACCAGTGAGATGTTGGATGCCCCGGCGATCTTCTCGGAACTCAACTTCAACGCCTACGGAGACAATCTGCCGCGAGTGTTCCCCGACCTATGCGTTAAAACACATGGCGGAGGAGTGCGCCGGGGTGCTGATGTTCGACATTTGGATCGCGAATGAGGATCGACACGACAAGAACCTTGCGGTGGACAACGTGGCAATGCCAACGAAGATGGTCGTGTTCGACCATGACATGGCGCTCTTCGGTGGATGCGGGACGGTCGGAATTGAGCGGCTGAATCAATTGCAGTTTACGCGGCTAGGGGTCACTGGCGGGACCGTGACCGGCGGCAATCGCCACTGTCTGCTGGACGAGATGAAAACGGCCGAGCATTTCGACCAGTGGCTTGAACGAATCGCGACCGTGCCGAAGCATTTCATTATGTCACTTTGTCGTGAGGCCGTCCGCTTCGGAGTTGCATCACAGGCAGAAGCCGACGCGGCGGTTGAGTTCCTAGAGTTCAGAAAACGTAACATCGGCCTATTGGTCGAGATGAACCGCGACGCCTTCACGGGCATCACGGAATGGAAGAAGCCAGGGGAGCTATTCTGATGACTACGCCACGCTTCCTGATTGCGAAATACGCGCCTGATCTTCGCCGCATGGAACCCCGCAACTTCGGCGTCCTCGTTTGGAACGAGGGCATCATCAAGTCGAAGTTCGTGCAGGATCGTGCGAATGGACTTCGACGCCTTCACTTGAACGACCCTGACGCCTACCGTCAATGGCTGACGTTCTGGGACATGCAGTGCCAGCGTCCAACAATCAAGCGTGATGACGGGACGTTGGCAACGCGCGAATCTCCTGAATTCGTCGATGCGCTAATGTCCACGGCGTCGGGGCATTTCATGCTGTCGGAGGGCGGTCGAATGATGGATCGCGTCCCCAAAGAGGAGACTGGCGACCTTCTCAACGAACTGTACTCAACGCTGGTGTTCGACAGCGATGGCGCGGACGAACCAGTCGAGTACAGCGAAGCAGAACTGCTCAGTCGCGCTATGCCGAAAATCCTGAAGCGGTCTGGCATCACGGAGCGACCCGGTTACCGCGACGGATACGACTGGATTTGCCCGGTTGGCGATACGATGCAACCATTCCACTTCGACCACGGTATTCATACCGATGCACCCAAGGCCGTTATCCAGAAGGTGCATCTGCTCCGGCAGGCCACCGTCCACCACGCCGCATTCATGTTTGAGGCAATGCAGCGAACCTACCTTGCGCACGATCAGTGCGCGTCCCTCGTGTATGCAACACCGTCCGATCTTAAGAATGACGATGCTCGCGCAGCATACCGCCTCCTGAAGTCACTTGGGCGTGTTGTGAATGTAGCTGATGAGGGCGCGTCAACTGAATCACTGAAGACGTTCGCGCTCGGTGTATGACATACCGAACGATCGCCGCCGAACTCTCTAGTCGATGAGTTCGGCGTAGGTCAGACGGCGACCGACAACGCGGGCCATGACCTCATCGAACCGCTGTCCGTCCGTCAGTTTGCGTTCGTTGAACCGGAAGACTTGCTCGTCAACGTAGCGGCACAACTGCCACGGCATGACGGCGATGTACGTCCCGTTAATGCAGCGCTTCAGCAGCGACCAGAAATTCTCCATCCCGTTCGTGTGGACGTTTCCGCGAACGTACTCGCGGGCATGGTCAACGGTGTCGTGCAGGTAGGCATCCTCAAGTCCTTCGTATGATCGAAGCGCGTCCGTGTAGATCGTCGCCCCCGCTTCGACCACGTTGCGGATGTTCGGCTGCAACGTCTTCCGCTTGGAGTTCTCGACCACACCCGCGATGACAGCGCCGCCGCGTTGCAGGACACCCTGAACGATGGTCTTGCCGACAGCGCCGCGGCCCTTGATCTTTTCCTTCCGCTTGGCGGCGTGCATGTTCTTCGCAGCCCCGCCGACGAAAGTTTCGTCGGCTTCCACGGTGCCGGACAGCTTGGTCATCGACCCCTCTTGCATCGCGAGCCGAACGCGGTGCAGCATGTGCCACGCGCTCTTTTGCGTCACGCCAAGATGACGGGCGAGTTCGCAACTGCTGATGCCGTTCTTCGCGTTCGTGATGCACCAGACGGCGACGAACCACTTGTCGAGTCCGAGGGGTGAATCCTCAAAGATCGTCCCGACTTTGTAGCTGAACTGCTTGCGGCAGCCTTTGCACCGCAGCATCTTCCGGGTCTCGATCTTGCCGACGCGCTCACTGCCACACTTCGGGCAGGTGATCTTGCCGTCCGGCCACTTGATGCCCACCATGTACTGATTGCAGACATCGGCGTCCGCGAAGAACTTGACGGCTTCAATTAGCGTTGTCGGGGTGGAGCACATGGGGGAACCTCTTGGTTACTGGCGTTATGCCCCCATTCTATCCCCGGTCTCGTGGTGAGTCAAGTATATAATTACCTTCGTAAGAGTAGGCCATGACTGTAGTTCACCGTCAATGGACAATGTGCTCAACCTGTGCCGTGGTTGCGAACCGGTGCGGCCGGGCACGTCGAGCGCTGGTGTCGCCGCGAAGAAGTCACGGAGGCAGAAGGAGTGTCTGCCAGGGCGTTCTCGTTTGGTAGGATATCACCACGGGAGCGGGGCAGGTGAACAGCGAGGGCTTGCGCCCTTGAATGGGAAACCGTCTCGGCGGCCTTTCGGGGCCATGTACCAGCGACAGACCCGTAGCGATTGTCACTGAGCGCCCCGCCCCCGATTGATGCGCTGCCGTGATGTCTGATCCGCCTGAGTACGATCCTTTGCCGCCGCACGTCCGGCGATTCGCGCCGTGGATGTGGTTCCCGTGGATGAAGCCGTGGCAACGGTGGACGCTCGCGGTGACTGTGGTGCTCGCAGGATACGTGCTGTGGCCAGTGCCAATGCTTTGGGTCGTACAACGGCTGGGCGGCGTGGGTGCTCGCGAGACCATGACGTTCACCGTCTATTTGCCGATTGTGGCAATCTGCGAACTGGTGCCGTCTCTCGACCGTGACTTCTATGAGTCGCAGGACGATTGGTTGCGGAGCGTGATCGGCGAGCCGTGAACACAGAGGCGGAGGTGAGCGCGCCTCCCGTTGAAAATGGACCACCACCATCCCGTGCGAGCCCCTGGTTTTATCCCCATTTACAAAACATCCAAAGCGTGTTTGTTCGCAAGGACGCCCTGCTACAATGGCGGCCGACGCGAATTGGAATCAAGGACCTCTCTGACCGGACGACCGGCATGTTTTCCTTTTCCGGCTCCCCAAGAACGCTCTGCGACGGCATCACCCGCCGCGACCTGCTGCACCTCGGCGGGTTGGGGATGTTCGGTTTGTCGCTGAGCGACTCTCTCCGATTGCAGGAGCTGCAGGCGGACGAAACGGTGGAGTCGATTGGCGGATTTGGAAAGGCGAAAGCCTGCATTCTGATCCATCTGATCGGCGCGCCGCCACAGCATGAGACTTTCGATCCTAAGCCGCTCGCCCCTGCCGAGATTCAAGGGGAGTTGAAGGCGATCTCCACCAGTCTGACGGGCGTAGAAATCGGCGAAGGGCTGCCGCGGACGGCGGGCATCCTCGACAAGCTGACCGTCATTCGATCGCTGACGCACCACCTGCCGTTTCATCACGTCCATTATGCGATGTCGGGAATTCCCGACTTTCCCAAGACGGAAGCCGATCCGAACGATCGTTCGCTGTGGCCGTGTATTGGGTCGGTGGTCGACTATCTCGACCAGCAGCGAGACGGGGACCGGCAGACGGAGATTCCGCGGCACATCGCGATGCCCTACGTGATGTATTCGCGTTGCCAGTTTCGCCCGCTGGGCGGCCCGTACGCCGGATTTCTCGGCGGCCGCTACGATCCGATCTGGACTGAGTTTCACGCGCAGGGAACGCGCGCCGTGCCTCCGTCGCTTGCCAAAGGGACGGGAATCGACTGGTTGGACCCGTTCGCCGGAATTCGGACGGAAGACCGATTTGAAATTGCCGGACCGACGAACCTGAGCGCGGAGATGAGTCCCCAGCGGCTCGGTTTGCGGCGGGCGCTGATGAGCCAGTTCGACGCGTCGCGGCGGTGGATGGACGCGCAGGAACGGGTCCGCACGCTGAGCCGTCATCAAGAACTGGCGTGGTCGTTGCTCTCGTCGGGGAAGATGGCATCCGCGCTCGACATCCAGCAAGAGCCGATCGCGGTCCGCGAACGGTATGGAATGAATCTGTTCGGCCAATCGCTGTTGGCGGCGCGACGGTTGCTCGAAGCGGGAGGCCGCTTCCTCACCGTCTTCTGGGATGCCTACGGCCATTTCACCGCCGGGTGGGACACGCACTATCAGCACTATCCGCGGCTGAAAGAGTATCTGCTGCCGGTTTTCGATCTGTCGTTCACGGCGCTGATGGAAGACCTGGAGTCGCGAGGTCTGCTCGATGAAACGCTGGTGCTGTGCATCAGCGAACACGGTCGCACGCCGAAGATTACGAAGAATGTGCCCGGAGCCGGCCGCGAACACTGGTCGCGCGTGTATTCCGGCGTGATGGCCGGCGGGGGAATCGCCCGAGGTAGAGCGGTGGGGAAGAGCGACGCCATCGGCGGCGATGTCGCCGAGACCCCCATTTCTCCCAAAGACCTGCTGGCCACCTCGTTCCATCTGCTGGGAATTGATCCGCACACGATGGTCCACGATCAACAAGGACGTCCGTTTTCCATCGCGGGGACGGGAACCATCCGTCCCGAACTGATTGGGTGACGGCTCGCACGGGATGATACCCAGCTTGCGGGCCTCGGGGAGTTCGCCGAACGACTCCGCCTGCTTCTTCACCCAGGCGGCGTTCCGATGCTTCGTGGACGACGAGACAATGTGGTCCGCCTGTCAAGGGCTGATCTTTTTACGAGTGCTTTTATGCCTTCGGTTTGATGAACAGAACCTCCGCGCGCTCAATCCATCCCTTCCGCAGGTCCACCCGGAACCAGCCATCGCTGTTTTTCGGATGGAAGCGGACAGGAGATCGCGGCCCGAATTCGGCCAGGTCGTACTGCGCCCAGGTTTTACCCAGGTCCGGCGAGATTGCGATGCCCGTGGCATAAGTAGACGCGGGAGCACAATGGCCCGCCAGGATCACGCCGTCTTCGATGATCATGTTAGCCAACTCGAATTCCGAATTAAAAAGCAGGGTGTGAGTCTTCGGATCGGCCAGATCCGCCGGAGCACAGCGGAAAATACCACGGTCGTGTTTCTGGTTGGGCAACTTGGGACCATTTGCATCCGCCGCCCAGTAGAGCTGTCCATCGACGAAGTTGATGCCGCCCGACTTGTAACGCGAGTTCGAGTTCACGGATACCAGCACCATCCAGTCCCATGCGTCGGCCCGTGCGTCGTATACCCCGCGCAGCCAGTGACATTCGTTCCCATGTCCGCGATTGATGTCCCCAGTGCAGGCGTAGAATGCCCGCTCAGCCGGATGAAATGTCACCGCGTGAATGTGCCGACAGATGACCGGGTTGCCGGGATCGCCGAGGAACGACCTGGGCTCGGCACCCTTCTCCTGAAAATGGGGATTCCGCCCGAAGGAATAGGCGATCTTGACCGTCTGCCCGCCGTCCGTCGAGTAGTAGATATTCACCGGCACCGGCCCACCGAGCACGTTGCAGTAGTTTCCCCACACGAGCATTTCCGAGCCGTCGATGTCCCAAGTATGGACGCCGTCGAGCGGATGGAAATACCAGCCAGGCTGATCCGGTTTCTGCGGCGTGTGCGGCAAGTAAGGAGTGCCGTCGCGGTTTGTGACAATGATCTGCCGGTAGCTCGTGAGATTGTCGGTGCTCAGGAACAGCTTCTCGCGCGTGGCGAAGAGGATATTCCCGTTTTTCAGAAGGCAACTGAAGGTGATGTTCTCCGAGTCGGGAAACGCCGTGCTATGAGCCCAGGACTGACCATTGTCCTCCGACAGAAAAACCTTCCCGTCGCCGAATCCGAAGGCTTTGTGAGCGCGCTGCGAATCGATGTAGGGCCCCGCTGGCGCGCGGCGATACCAGAAGTGCTCGGTTTCACGGGTCATGGAGGCGGCCCGCAGCGTGGATGCACTAGAGTTCAGCAAGCCGGCCGCTGTGGCCGCCGCCGCGGCCGTTCCGAGAAATCGGCGGCGATTGAGAGGTGATGGTGGGTTCAAGGGCATGAGACTTCTCCGCCGAATGGGACAACGGGGCTTCAAGTTTAGCGGTTCATCCCGTAGACGGTTTCCCCGGCGCTAGGCCAGTCGTTGCTCGCACAGAGGATGAGGTCTGGTGTCAGCAATGACGTCGTGGCAATAGCGGCTAATAGGGAACGAGGAGCGATCATAGCGGTTCGAATCCGAATTTGTTGATTGCCACTTCTATTCATTGAGAAACACTCGCCAATAGATCGATCACGCCGTCGCGGATCTTGGAAGCTGCTTCGACCTCCAGATACGCCGACCGGGCAGGCCATGTTTCATAGCCTCCCCAGGCCTGCTGCCTGGGCGTCGGCAGGTAGCCGTTGTAGCCATTGGCCAGTTCGATCACGAAGGCCGGCTTCATGGGGCTGCGCTGTTTAATGTCTAAACCGGTTTCGGCGAACACTTCGCAGGGGATCGCAGCGATGCCAATTTCTCCGATGCGCATGGCTTGCAACAGCAACGGGACGCGCTCGGGGCCTGCGGCAAGCGCAATCGCTTCTTCCGCGTAGACCTGAGGGCGGGTGAGGTTGTTGGGGTGTTCAATGCCCTGCAAGACGGTGCGCGCCCAGCGCAGGCGTGCTTCATCAGGGCGGCGGACCGCCAATTCCAACTCTTTGGTCGCGACGCCCAAGGACAATGCGTCGCGATAGGGAATCTGTCGGCAGAGTTGGGCCGCTGCTTGCGCCAAGTTGTCAGCGACCGTCTGCATCTTTTCCCAGGGCGGGTTGCGCTCGACGAGTTGCCGACGATTGACATTGTTCACGTCGCCGCTGGCGCCATTGGACATCATGGCCACAAAGGGCGGATCGCCCGCTTCGACGCCGAGCAATTGCTGGAGACGCTCCGCGAAAACGGCAAAGTAGTCCGCGCTCACGCTGCCGGCTGAGTAACCGCCCACATAGTGCAATCCATAGTTGGCGAGCACGGCCAAGGGGCGCCCATTGGCATGCCGCACGCTCAGGACGCTCAACTCCGGATCGACGGGCCCCGCCGGTTCCAGCACTTTCTGAGCGGCGGTCGGATTAGTGATGACTGTGTCCTTCGTCTCGCCAAACGGATCAGGCGGGGCGGCGCCGGGCTGCACCTTCCAGCGCCGATTAAACACGTGCTCCGGCTTAGGAACGCTTCCCCAACCGATTTGAGCGGGGGCCAATTGCGCGGCGGCCCGACGAATGGCGTCCGCGATCCGTAAGACGACAAAGTCGGCATACCAGCGGTCAATAGGGGCTTGTTGGATGTTGACCAGCCCTGGTGCGGCATGGGTATGTGTGGCAGCAACCAGCATGTGGTCGGCGGGCCATCCTAAGGCCGCCGCAGCCAGCGCTTTGGCGCGGTCGACCAATTCCCGGCTGATCATGCGCAGATCACAGATTACCAGTGCCAGGCGAGTGGCGCCGTCGTCTAGCACAAGGCAGCGCGCGTGCAGCTCATCGTGGACTTGCTTGGCGGGCCCGCCTCGCAGGATGATGCCGCCGTTGTTGGCGCCCAGCGGCAGCGTTATATTCGCCTTCGCGGCTCCCGCACGCAGCCCTCGTCCGGCGGGCGCCGCATGAAGCGCAGGGCCGACGAGCGGCACAGTCGAGATTGCACTTAGGAATCCTCGTCGTGTCCAGTCTCGCATTGACACGATCCCCAAGAGGCGTTTGCCTGGTTCGCTTACGGCCGGGACCGCGGCTCGGTGCGTATCTTTTTAAGCAGCGCGTCCAACTCCTGGACTTTTTCGGCATGATCTCCGATCACGTCTTTCTTTTCCCCCAGATCATCGGCCAGGTTAAACAGTTGCGCGGGAATTAGCGCGGCTTTTTGTCCGTCTTTATTCGTGCGTTGTTTGCCGCCGGCATAGCTCGCCGGGCTGTATTTCCACGGTCCTTGTCGCACGGCCAGCCTTCCCGGAAAACCCGCCGTGTGGTTGATGAGATGATTGCGGACGGGCTTCTCGGCCGTGCCCAATAGTGCGGAAAGCACGTTGAAGCTGTCAGGCCCCGCATCGTCGGCGAGTTTCTGATGGGCGGCGGCTGCAAAGGTCGCCAGCATGTCGACATGGCAAATCAATTGGTCGGTTGTGGTCCCGGCTTTTATTCGGCTCGGCCATCGCGCGACGAAGGGAACGCGGTGACCGCCTTCGAATAAGTTTCCCTTAATGCCCCGCAGGGCGCCGTTCTGCAGGTGGCCGTTGTTCGTCTTTTCGGTACCGGCATTGACGGTGTCAGGGCCGTTGGGATCGAGGACGCCGCCGTTGTCGCTGGTGACGATGACCAAGGTGTTCTCAGTCAATTGCAGTCGATCGAGCGCTTCCAGAACGCTGCCGACGGTCGCGTCGAATTCCTGAATCACATCGCCGCGCACGCCGGACTGGCTTGAACCACGAAACCGGTCATGCGGCACCCGAGGAACGTGCGCGTCGTGGGTGGCCAGGTACAGGAAGAACGGAGAACTGTTGTGCTGCTCAATGAATGCGACGGCTTTCCTGGCGAAGGTATCGGCGATGTCTGCATCGGACCAAAGGGCCGCCTGGCCCCCTTTCATGCCGCCGATTCGCGGGATTCCGGCGACGACGGATTCGGGATCGCCGCGACGAACGGTGTAATCCAAACGGATCGGGTCGGCCGCGTCATAACCCACCACGCTGTGGTTCTCCACAAAGACGCATGGCACGCGGTCCCCGGTCGCCGGCAGGATGAACGCGTAATCGAATCCCGCTTCGAGCGGCCCCGGCTTGATGGCGCGGTTGTAATCCGTCTCTCGCTCGCCCAGACCCAAATGCCATTTGCCGACCATTCCCGTGGCATAGCCGGCCTGTTTGAGAATGGACGGGACGGTGGGCGAACCCGGCATAATGCACAACGGCGCAATGCCGCTCAGGACGCTCGATCCGGCAGGTTG
This sequence comes from Planctomycetaceae bacterium, assembly GCA_034439795.1. Classification (GTDB taxonomy): domain Bacteria; phylum Planctomycetota; class Planctomycetia; order Planctomycetales; family Planctomycetaceae; genus DSVQ01. Next base: position 15,020 of record JAWXBB010000490.1, read on the forward strand.
CCGCCAGGCGTACCGACCGGTCATGAAGGCGTAACGTGTGGGCGTGCACATTGCCGACGGGGAATGGGCATCGGTCAATCGGACGCCTTGTTGCGCGAGACGATCCACGTGCGGCGTCTTGATCTTCGTCGCCCCATAGCAGCCGAAATCGCCATAGCCGATGTCGTCGCCGAGGATGAAGACGATGTTGGGGGTAGCACGCGACTCTTGGCCCACGGCCATAGGGAGGCCTGCGGCCATCAGACACACAACGAGAAACAGTCGAGGCACGGGCATGAGGATTCCATAGGGATTGCTGGTCGCGGCGTCATCAGGACAACGCTTCAATCCGGCCAACTTCATCACTTGCCCAAAGTTTCTCCGCACGCCGCCAGCGCCATGCACGCATAGGCCGTGCCCGCGTGCGTGAGATAATGCTTGCTGTCTTGATGAAGCGAACGGGTGAACCATCTTCCGCTGGCGCGCTGATTGGCCTTGAGCCAGGCGATGCCTTTTTTCAATCGGGGATCCTCGGCGGGTAAGCCGGTGCGGCGCAGGACATAAATGACGAACCCTGTCCCATAGCCATCGCTGCTGGCGGTGTCCTGCGGCGTATGATCGGCCCGTTGCCATTTGCCGAGCGCTGCGGTCGACCAACCGCCGTCGGAATGCTGGAGCGATAACAGCTCATCGATGCACTTCGAGCTCTCCGCCGCAGTCTGCAACTCCAAATCCGGCAGATAGGTCGAAGCCCAGAGCACCATGGCTCGTTGATGCAGGTGCTCTCCCGGATTCTCTCGGAGGTACGACTTGATCTTGGCCAGTCCGGCTTGGGCCGCCGGCGATTGAGCATATCCGTCGGGAGCGACTCCCACGCCCACCGCGGCGATGGTCACGCCGTAATGGTCGTCCGATTCCATCGGCGGATAGTCGCAATTCAGCCACTTCCAACTGCCATCGGCACGTTGCACGGTCCACATCCGGTCCAGCGCTTGCTTCGAGGCCGGGTGCAGCTTGCCCGTCGTATGCGCATCGTTGAAGGCCAGGATTGCGCCTGAGGCAACGACCTCGGTCGGCCATCGCGGTCCCCGTTTTTCCCAACGATCGACAACGATCGTCTCCAACGCCGCGCGAACGAATGTGTGTGCCGGAGCCTTGTCAGACGGTGCGGCCGAGATCAGCGGTCGCGCCATCAGGTAGGAGTAATTTGTATGGCACGTGAAGCAAGTGCGTTTCGTGGTCCAATCGATTGCCGCGGCATCAAGAAACCGAGCAGCCGCTTCCAGCGAGTAGGTCTCCGCCAAAGGCTCGTCTTTACTGTTCGCTTCTGGCGCGACGTAATTCTCGGCGGTGACTGGTTCAGACGCAGCGCAGTGACCACACCAAAGAATGGCATAGAGCAACCAAGTCGCAATTGAACGTCGCAGCATGTGGTGAACCTCCAAGAAGAAACGTCAGTATCAGGGTAGCCTGTTGAGCTTCTTCGATGGGCGTGCGCCCCATGAGGATTAAAGCCGACTCGGCGTGACAAGGGGGGAAGAAATCGACTCCGGCAGCCTGCAAGCAGTCGACATCAGTCCATGCGGGACTCTACCAGACGAGACTGGCTGCTTCAACGACGCAGCAAGTCGGCCGGGAGCGCTGGGGGTGGTACACTTTCAGATTCCCCGCCTAGTAGATCGTATCCAGCACCACCAACCAAGCGGAGATGGTAGGGAACACCCGAACGCGTGTGGGAGCGTGGAGGCGTCAAAGAAGAACTCGTCGATCGAGTAGTATTCCACTGTTGGACTGACGGCTTGCAAGATGGCAAGCATCCGGCGGGACAGCACTTCGTACCAACGGAAGTCGCGTTTCAGGAACACGGCCTCCGGGCACAGCGGCACGGCTTCCCAGATCGGCATCCCCGTCGTGACACCGCACGCCTTGAGTTCGTAACTCTTGGCGATGACGCATGCGCCCTGATTCCCGATCACGCCCGATGGGACGCCACGGAGGTGTGGGAACCGCGCCCGCTCCGCGGAGACGTAGAAGCAATCGGCGTCGAGATGCCCGATGACAGATACCATACGGGCGGACAGTAAAGAAACGGGCGTTCACTGTCAACCGAGGTCGTCGAACAGGCTTTTCTGCTTAGGAATCTCTACCGGTTCGGCCGGTTTGATCCATTCCGGCGAGTCCGGCTGCCATTCCTTCTGTGACTCGGCGACGGCTTGCAGGACCACGGACCCATCCGGCGGCGTCCGCAGCATCGGGCGAATCTCATCCGGTTCGGTGATCGTCGGATCGAGATACCGGGACCACACATCGCGCGGCAAGATCACCGGTTGCCGGTCGTGGATTGTGGCCTGCTCGGCGTTTGGGTCGTTCGTGAGGATCGAGATCTCACCTTTGCCGTTGAACACGCCTGCCAAACCCATCGGCTCGCCGCTCTTTGGCCAGACATGCCAGCGCTGCCTCCGGCGTTTGCCGGAGTCGGTGAATTCGTAATAGCTGGTGACGGGGACGAGGCAGCGTTGCCGGCGGATGAAATCCCGCCACATCCGCTTGTCGAAGGCTTCCACGGCCCGCGTGTTGAAGATGGGCAGGCCCTTCTCCCATGATGCGGAGAACCCCCACGGCCCGATGCGGCCTTCGCGACCGGCTTCGCCATCCACGAGATAGACCACCGGGTCCGTGGGGTTGACGTTGTACCGCATTGGAAACTGCGGCACGCTCCGAACGACGTCGAAGAACTCCTGCAGCGCCGCGGGAGTCAGTCGGATGTTGAGGCGGGAGCACACGACTCGTCCTCTTGTTCGTAAATCGTCGGATCGTCGTCGCGCAGGTCCGGCAGGTACTCCCTGAGAAGGCCGATCACGCCGGGGAAATATTCCTGCGGGAGCACGTGCGGTTCCCAGTCCTCGTCATCGACGGAACCGCCCGGCGCAACCACTCCGTCGTCGATGGCCCGCATGAGGACGCGATTGGCGATCGACCGCAGCGTTGGGGCTTCCGGCGGAATGGTCAGACGGCCGACGTGCGCGAGCCGGTGTTCGCAGTGAGCGACGACGTTTTCGACTCGCCACCGCCCGGCGCTGGCTTCCCGATGGATCGTTTCCAGGTCGGTGCGATGGTCCGCGAGCGACTCGGCCAGCACGTTGACCGTCGTCGCCACGATCTCAGGCGTGCAGCCGCTGCGGTTCAGCACGGCGTCCGCCAGCAACTTCTCGGCTCGCTTCCGGTCATCGGCACACGGTTTCGTCATGGCTTGTTCTCTCCCCACCGCCATCGCGGCGGCTCACCCTTGTGCCAACAGATCGCAATCAACTGCGCGGTGCAGACTGTCGTCCAGGCCAGGTACTGGCCGAGCCATCGCTGCGGCGGAAAGATCAGTGCGCCGATGACGATGGACAACACGAAACCTGCCAACACCGCCCAGCCGTGCCACGAATTCGGCGGTCCCCAGCCCCAGCCATACCGCTTCGCGGGGAACCAATACATCAGCGGGTTACTGCTGTCGGTCATACAGGCGAGCATACCGCCGGAGCCTGCCCTCCGGCCAGCGCGGAACCGTTCGCCCGCCCGACTCAGGGGCGCGGGCTGGAAGCGGCGACGTTCAGCAGTCCCCGATAGTGAATGCGTGCAATGGCGCCGAGCGGTTGCAGGGTTGGGCCGCCCGCTGAGCCGAGGTTGGGGCCGGCACAGTAGAGCTGGACTTCCGCGATCCGTTCGATCGGCCCCGACGACTCGTCGTCATCGATTCCCAGGCAGAGTTCGGTTCCCGGAATGAGATACGCCCACGCAAACATGCCGTGGGCTTTCAGCGGAGGGAGCAAGTCAGTGGGAACGACGGTCGTTCCAGCCAAGGCGCGCAGGCGATCAAGATACTCAGTGACCTCTGCCGTCTCTGTGGCTTGGGCGATCGCCGGCGTCATATTGATTCCGTCCTCCCGGCCGCTGACGAGAGAGGCCGGATCAGCGCGGAGTCTGGCCATCCGCCGAGTGGCCGCCTCCGCCGAAACGCTGTCGATCGTCTCCGGAATCGGCAATCGCTCGAAGCCGACGATTTCCAGCAGCGGGAAATCGCGAAAGGTGGTGAAGGCGCGGCCGCATGTCGGACAACACGAAGGCTCGTAGTCAGCAGTCATCACTTGATCCCATCGACTGTTGTTGAACGAATCGAATGCCGTGCCGGTCCGGTTGTAAACACTCGCCCTAATCGCTTGCGATCGCCGACTCGGGCGAGAGTCAGTAGTCCAACATTGAACCAGAAAGATTGCTCACCGCGGCGGCCATGGCCACTTCGCCACAACAGGGAATCAGACTCATTGTTTCGATCCCCCTTCCGCAAGGCGGTAAAGATGCACGTCCCAGGGCGCGAAAGTGTCGCGGAACGTGCCGTCCTCGACGTCGAGGCGGCGGTCCTCGCCGAGGACATCGACCCGTGCGCGCCCGGACATTCCGGCAACGCGAAATTCAGCGGCGGTCTGGCCGGGCCGCATCGCGACGGCGAACACGTAGGTGGCTCCGTCGTGCCGCTTGACGATCGCCTCCACCGGAACGTCGGGGTCCGTCGTGGTCGCCGCGACACCCTCCCCCACCGTCGGAGCGTTCAGCACCCTGGCGAGCTGCTGGATCTGCTGATTCGTCGCGGTGACGCTGGCGAGCATCTCCGGGTCGGCGAGCAGCCCCGCCTCGATGAACTTCGGCTGGAATTGATGCGAGAAGTAGATCAGGCCCCGCGCGCCGCGAATCAGCGCCATCCAGACTTCGGCCCGCACTTCATGCGGCGTGGCCTTGGCCTTCACGTTGTCGATCCGCGTGCATTCGATGCAAGTCCACACCGGCTTCCGATCTTCTGACCAGCGGCGCAGCCGGCTGACCCCTTCGGGAACGAACCACAACTTGCCGGCCACATCGGCGTGAGTGTGGCAGCCAGGATAGATGTCGAACGAGACGATGTCCGCCCCCTGGACATACTCCGCATAATCCTCCGGGTGATTGGTCCGCACGCCCCGTCCGTACCAGCCATCCCACGCGACTCCCTGGCCAAGGTTCAGCAGAATCGGCCGCGACGGGTCGCGCTCTTTGAGCCGCTGGTAGTCTTCGACGATCTTCGCCGGCAGGATCGGCGGGCCATAGCCTTTGTTCCGGCCCAGGCACTGCGCATTGCCCGGTTCGTCGCCGTGCATCCAACCGACGATGATGGGATCGTCCTTGTGCTTGAGCCCGACGAAATTCTGAGCGCAGACGACCGGCATGCCGTGCTTCGTCAACTCGGCCAGTTGCTCGTCGGTTGGCCCGTTCCACAACCCGACGTACAGATTGATGCCCGCCGCCTTGTACTTCGGCGCATTGGCAGGCTGCTGCACCCAGACGGCGATGGGGAAGAAATCGTCTCGAACGGGCGGCCCGTTAATCCAGGCGGCATCCGATCTCCCGGCCTGTTCCTTGACGGAGTTTGCACTGGGATTTGACTTCAAGCCCGCCGTATTCACCGCCATCATGCGGTAAGTGTGCTCCTTGCCGGATTCGGCTTGCGTATCGGTGTAGCGGAATGGGACCAGTGGCTGCGTGGGGGTGTCACTGTATTGCAGGTTCTGAAAGACGGGGCGACCGAACGGATTGCGCCCCTGTTCCGGGACGTTGGCGAGAAACCGGCCGTCACGCTCGATCATGAAGTGAGCGAGTCCGCTTTCGAGATCAGCTTCAGCGTCCCAGCTCAACTCGGAGCCGTTCAGTCGCAGATCGGTCGGCGCGGGGGGCGGCGTGTTATCGGCCACGAGAGTGTCCTTGACATACTGCATCCACGCTCGCGCCATCGACTCATCGGGCAGCCATGCTGCGTTCAAGGGATCCCCGTCGAACTTCGCAGCGGGAACGGCTTCCGTGCCCGTGATCGCGGACAGCCAGGCGGTGTTGGTGGGCATCTCCTTCAGCGGATCGGCGGAAGAGTCCGGCAGGCGGGCGCTCAGGCAGGCATGCAGCCAAGGGATGGCGAAATAACGCTGATTGCCACACTCGTGGGCCGTCAACGGGTCGACCGCCACGCTGATGAGTCCCCCTTTGGCGCGCACTTCACCGAAGAACGCTTCGTTCGCCGGCCATACGCCGGCAAACCGGCCGTCTTTCACGGTGACGCCTTCCTTGGCTCCCAGATTGCACATCATGGGCGTCTTCAATGCGGCTTCGGGCAAGGCATGTGCCTTGATCGTGGAGCGCTCCGGGTCCTGCCTCAGCAGCGGCACGCCCGATCGCAACCACGCAGCGGCCACACGCTCCGGAAAGAGCATGACCATTCCGCCCGCCCAATGGCCGCCGCCGCTGTGTCCCCACAGCGCCCACGGCACGGTGGCCAACTCGGGATGGCCGGATTTCGCACCAAGATCGACCAGACATTGCCGAAATGCGTCCGCGGAGCCATTGCGCGGGTCGCACCACATCTGGCAGTCGGCCTTTTCCGGTTGCTCATAGGACGGCGACAGCAGAGCGCAATCGTGCTTCTTCGCCAAGGCCTGCCAATGCAGATCGTAAGCACCGGTGAGACCGGACTTGCACGAGCCCTCCCCGCACCCGTGTTGATGCACGATCACCCCCCGCACCGATTTGATGTTGGGCGGAATCCAGATCGTGTAGTTGACGGGAAAGATCAACTCCCCTGGCTGTGTCGAAGCCTCGTAGCGGACGCGGTAATAAGGGGGCTCTGCTGTGGGAAAGACGTCGTACGGCGGTTGCTGAGCGAACGCGGTCACAGACCAGGCCGCCAGCATCACTCCGCAGCAACCCATGGCGGTCATCAACTGGCGGTTCATCGATCGACTCCTGGATTCTGAGGACGAGCCAATTCTCGTCGCGATGCCTGTTCGTCTTCCAATTGGGCAGAAGGGTTGGTCCGCGGCTGTTAGGCTCTTTTGGGGGTTCGCGGCCTTCAGATTCAGAACGAGGGTCGAGGATTTCCCAAGAGAGCCGAACGGCCCTCAGTCAGCCAGCTTTTTGCGCTCACCCTTCGGCCTTTTAGGCTTGAAGCCTGGCGGTGTCTCCATGCCATAGCGCTTTGCGCCGGCTTTCAGCGGGCGCGCCATCTCATCGAGCCAGGCATCGTGCAGCTTCGTGAGTTCGGCGACTTTCTCGGGCATCTGCTGCGTGAGGTCGTGTTTTTCCGAAATGTCCGCACGCAAATCGAAAAGTCCCACGCGTGTCTTTTCGCCAACGAGCTTCCAGTTGCCGGAACGCACCGCCCACCAGCCTTCCTCGCTGCCGGATGACCAAAACAAATTGCGCGGCTGCGGTTCCGTTTCGCCTTTGAGCGCCGGCAGGAGGTTCTTGCCATCGAAGGGCTTTGCGTCTATAGGGGTTAGCCCCGCGGCGGCGAGCGCGGTGGGCAGGATGTCGAGGGAGATCACCGGCGTCTGGCTCTCGCCGGGCATCAATTGAGCGGGCCAGCACACCAGGAACGGCACGCGAATGCCCCCCTCGTAATCCTGGTGCTTGCCGCCGCGTAATGGCGCATTGACCGCGGTCTGCGCGAGCGGCCCGCCGTTGTCACTGAGAAAGAACAGCAACGTGTCGTCCCACACACCTTCCGACTTCAACGTCGCCACGACATGACCAATCGCGTCGTCCAGCCGCTTGCCCATCGCGAGCAGCGTGTCCCGGTCTGTGTTGCCGGTATTGAACTTCGCAATCTCCTCGGCGGGCGCCTGCAGCGGCGCGTGGACGGCGTTGAACGCAAGGTAGAGGAAGAAGGGCTGCGTCCGGTGCCTCGTAATGAACAACGCAGCCTCTTCCCCGAGTCGGTCGGTGAGATAGCCGGTTTCGCTCACAGCCTTGGTGCCGCGATAGATGGGATCGTCCGGATCGTCAAGCTGGAAATAGTCGTGCGCCCCACGGCCGAGGAAGCCGAACACCTCATCGAACCCCCGCAGCGCCGGGCTCCACTCCGGCGTCGGTCCCAGATGCCACTTGCCGAATTGTGCCGTCGCATAACCGGCCGACTTGAAATACTGCGGGAAAATGGTCTCCGTCAGGGGCAGGCCGCTGCCAGCCTCGCCTCCCGTGTACAACCCAAGTCGCTGCTGGTACCGGCCGGTCATCAGGCCCGCGCGAGTCGGCGAACAGACATGCCCGCTGACATACCCCTGCCGGCAGATAATGCTCTGTTTCGCCAGCGCTTCGAGGTGTGGCGTGCTGACTTCCTGGGGATGGAGCGGATTGAACAGCACGTCCGCATAACCCAGATCATCCGCGACGATAACCACGATGTTCGGTTTCGACGAGGCATGCGCCGCGTGGAGGGCCGCCACGGGAAAGAGCAGCAGAATGGCCGAACGGACCAGCGTGGAGTTCATGGATTCACTCGGTCACCGGGTTTTGTAAGTGGCCTTGGACGACAGGTCCGGCTGCAGGTCCGAAGTGCCTGGAGTCGGAACGTCGGCGAATGGCATCAACCACTGGCTCTGGTCGTACCGGTCATTTCATCAGGGCAGCCTTCGCCAACTGCTTCGCACGAGCGTCCGTCCACAGAATAGTATTGGGTCACCCCGTTATCCACCGCACCGTGTACGGCGTCGCAGTCAAAGCAGTCCCAGCGCTCGCAGGTCCGGACCGCGGTGCGGACCTGCGAGTGCGGCTCGCCAGGCTTGTTGCGGAACAGGAAGTACGCCCAGCCATCGAGGTATCGTTTCTTATCCTCGATGGCGACTTCCAACCCGGCGGTGAGAGGGCGACAGAACCCGTTTGGCGAAATATGGCCGTCGACGACCAGTCGGTCGCCTCGCCCGAGCGCGTCGGTGTGTGTCGGTCCGCTCCGTTGCCACTTGGACTGACATTGTGCCGCTGGATCGGGCCGATACGCGACTACGCGTCGCGATTTGCTAGCGGTGTATAGCGACCGAAGCCATAATCGAAGACTCGATCATCTACCCCATCCACTCCAGTCGGTTCTGGGGAAGCTGATTCTGACGGGCGAAGGAAGCGATGGGTGCAAAGCCGACACGGATACATCCTGTCGGTGGTGAATGAAGCAACCTGAGTCGTCCTACGGAAACGGAAGGAACAAGAGGGGTAAGCTCGCCATGTCATTTCGGTCACACCTGCTGGTTTCCGTGCAGTCCTTCGGACTGTCGGTGATTCTTCTCTGCTCCGTCCTGTGCGCACGGGATGGTTCGCGTCCTGTGGAAAGTGGCCTGACTCGGGAGACGGTCGAGAGCTTGGCAAAGGTTGTTCGCCAGGAGTACTTCGAGGCGGAAACTGCGGAGCAAGCAGGTCAACGATTGACGGAAGCACTGGCCAAGGGGCGGTACAACGATGTCCCATCGCTGCCAAAACTGGCACGGCGACTGACGCGCGATCTGTTCGAGGTGACGAAGGACAGCCAACTCTCCGTGTTCGTCGCGCGTCAATCAGACAGGGAGGATGACTCCGGCAAGAAACCTGTTGTTTCAAGGGAAGAGCGAGGCAGGAAGGCCAACTTTGGTGTGAAGCATGTTGAGGTTCTAGCCGGCAACGTCGGCTACCTCAACCTGACACACTTCTATCGGCCGGAGGAAGCGAGAGATGCGTTGGCCGCAACCATGTGCCTGCTGCGGAATGCTGATGCCCTGATTCTTGACATGCGTGAGAACACCGGCGGTTCTCCCGAAACGGTCACGCTGCTCGCGAGCTACCTCTTCGCAGAGCCGAATCGACCGTTGTTCAAGATTATCAACCGTCAATCTGGCAGCCAACAATACTCCACCGCTGACAAACCGCCCCCTGGTCACGATGAGTCGAGACCTGTTTTCGTACTGACGTCCGCACGAACCTTCTCCGCCGGTGAAGGATTGGCCTTTATTCTTCAGGAGCAGAAGCGCGCCACAATTGTCGGCGAGACAACTTCAGGAGCCGCGAACCCCGGTCGACCGTTCGCGATCACCGATTCATTCGAGGCTGTCATTCCGACCGGCCGGGTCGCGACTGCAGTTCGTGGGAGCAACTGGGAAGGCGTCGGCGTGAAGCCCGACGTTCATTCACCCGCGGCCAAAGCACTCGACGCAGCCCACGCACTCGCAACTCGTGCGCTGAAGGATCAGTGAGGCTGGCATGTCAGAGCCTACCCGTGAAGAAGTCAATTCCCTGACGGGCTCCGACGTGCTGGAGTTTGGCACGGAATGGTGTCCGCATTGCCGCGCCATTCAGGCATTTCTGACCGGCATGCTGGCCAAGCATCCGGATGTCAGGCACATTCGAGTTGAGGATGGCCGCGGACATCCCCTCGGTCGATCCTTCCGCGTGATTTTGTGGCCGACGTTAGTGTTTTTGCGAGATGGCTAAGTTGTCAGCCAGATGGCTCGGCCATCGTCAGCAGAAATCGCCCAAGGGTTTGTCGAACTGTCGGGCGGCGACTGACGCCAATCCGTCCGGAACCGCTTCCGGATCGTGTAACGGGAGAGATGTTGGGTTTGACCGTCCGAATGGAACGGTGCTGGAAACCCGCTCGATGTGGCCAGTTCGCCGCCTTCAGCGCTTCACGTTTGCAGGTGGGGGCGTTGAAGGCGTTTAGTGGGAAATACTTGTGCATCCAAGAACTGTGGTGCCGCAGCGACGCCGTCATCGCCTGAGGGATTTTTGAGAAGCATGGCAAAGGTGATTCAGACGCCTAGCAATTCTTCCAGAACCCGATCAGCTGCTTCGCGCTGGGGCCAATGATAGACCTTCTCCAACACGATCACCCGAGCATGTCGACACAACTCTTGGCTGGCGGCGGCCAGGCCCACCTCTTCGGTGGGATCTTCGCTCCCCATCAAGACAACCGTGGGAACCGCGACCGCCCGCTGCAGCGATTTTCGGGAACGGCGAAAGGCGGCGCGGTAGTAGTTGACCATCCCTGTCAATGAACCGGGATGCGACCATCCCTCACGTAAGGATTCGATTTCGGCCTCTCCGAACAAGCTAGGTGGTGCCGTCAATTTCAACGAGCGAATCAGGATGCGAAAGTGATTGGCTCGCAGCAGGGCCTCGGGCAAATAGGGGATCTGGAAAAAGCCGACGTACCAACTCCGCAGCATTTGGACGGGGTTGCGAAACAGATATCGTCCGAAAACTCCTGGGTGCGGCGCACTGAGAACGGTCAGCCTGGAAACGCGCTCGGGGAATCGCGCGGCGGTCCACCAGGCCACCATTCCGCCCCAGTCGTGTCCCACGAGGTGGCATGCCTCATGTCCTTCGGAAGCGGCGAGCTCCAGGACATCTTGGGCCAACACATCCAGATCATAGGCCAGAACTCCGGCGGGCTTATCGCCAAGGGTCCGATGAGCAGATGCCAGCCCTGCCACAAATCGGGAAACCCGTGCAACAGAACGATTATGGGACCACCCTCCGGACCAGCGACCGCAGTTTCCAACGTGACTCCATTCACCTCGCGTCGAGACACTTCCGCGGGAGGTGACGCTGGAGTCATCTGAGGAATCCTTTGTCATGAACGGGTCAGCGAGAGGGAGCGCAGCAAACTCTGCGCCCACTCCGGTCGCGGACGAAATCCACACAACTCAGTTGTCTTACCATACGACCGACTAGAATGGGAGCGGTCCCAATCGTCTGCAGACTGGTCGCCGCCGGAGCGCCGCAATGCTTTCTCCCCTCCCTTACACGTCTGACGCAGAAAGTGTGCCCCCCGATGAAGCTGTCGACACCGAGAAGGTCCTGCAGTTGATTCAAAGAGCGCTTCAGGAAAAGGAAGGACCGACCGGGACGCGCCAGCGCGATGTCCATGTCAAGATGCACGGCTGCGCCACCGGTCTGTTCCAGGTTCTGGAGAATCTGCCCCCGGAGCTTCGGCAGGGGCTGTTTCAGGAGCCGAAGTCGTATCCAGCCTCGGTCCGCTTTTCCAATTCCTCGCCGGTGGCCTTGGCCGATGCGGTCCCCGATGGGCGAGGGATGGCGATCCAGGTGGAAAACATCGTGGGTGAGTTTCTGCCGGTGTCGAACCCGTCGGCGCCCACGCAGGATTTCGTCATGGTGAATCATCCCGTCTTTATCGCCCGTGATGTCAAGGATTATTTCCGCCTGCAAGTCGCACGATTGGAATCGGAATCCCATCCCCTGCGTGGACCCGCGGGCGCACTGACGAATGGAAGCTGGAATCCCTCGCAGTGGAAATGGCGTGAAGCCTGGAGCGCAGTCCAAGTCGCCCTGCAGCCGCCCTCCCATCCCCTGGTCAACACGTATTACAGCATGGTGCCGATTCGGTTTGGAGATTACGTCGCCAAGTATCGGACGCGATTGAAGGCGGGCAATCAGCAGAAATTCCGTGGCAACGCGCTGCTGGCGGTCATGATGAAACGCGATGGACTCGGCGACGTGCTGGAACAGACCATTCTCCTCCAGGAAGTGGTCTTGGAATTTCAAGTTCAGCTGCGAACGAGCGCACAGACCATGCCCATCGAAGATGCGACCGTGCGATGGTCCGAGAGCGTGTCTCCCTATCAAACCGTCGCGGCTCTCACCTTGCCCATCCAAGACATCTCGGCCTATCGACAAGAGGGAGAGCGGCGATCCTTTTCTGTGTGGCATGCCTTGGCGGCGCATCGACCACTGGGGGGCATCAACCGCGTTCGGCGACAAGCCTACGCGCTGTCAGCCTCACGGCGTGATGCCGTCGGAAACATCGCACCCAGTGACTTCGTTCGCGTGATTGGTGGGAAGCAGGGAGATGGAGCGCCTTAAGCGGCTTGGGGGTCTCGATGACTGGCCATACCGCCGACGTGCGCACGAACCTCAATCTGAACCTCATGGTTGCACCGACAGGCATCGAGCGACCGTCGCACCAAAGGAATCTGCTGGAGCATCACGGGCGTGATTGTCTTATCCGGCACGATCAGTCAATTCTCGCAGCAGCCGTCGTTACGCGGAAGCGCCGAATTCCATCTGCACCCCTGCCGATTCGATTTTCTTCCGGATGTTGGCCAAAAACAGGGGCATGCAATCGCCGTTGTCCGGGTTCGCGACCGGTCCCTTGGGCCCGTGGACGGAATTCAACAGGCGAAAGTGCGCTCGCTCTTCAGGGAGATCTGCGATGTCGGCGGCTTGCAAATGGCAAAGCGACACCCTAACCATCTCTGCGGCCGAACTCTCATAAACGCTGGGAGTAAGTGGCCTAAGTTCCGCAGAATGTTCGGTAGCTGCCATCGTCCCGCGGAGGATCCTGATACGCTGCGGAATCGGCCCCGTCTTCGTACGGCGTGGCCAGCGTTGCCAGTAGGCGGTGGAGCACCGACAGGTCGTCGAGGTTTTCTGCGGCGGAGAGGGCTTCCTCCACCCGGTGGTTCCGGGGAATGACGGCGGGGTTAACGGCCCGCATGGCGGCCTGAGCCACCGTGAGCGGCCGGCCCTCGCGTCCGAGCCGCTGCTGCCATTGGGAATGCCACGTCACGAATTCCGGATCTGCAGACTGGTCATCCGTCAGCGAATTTGTCGATGCGAGATCCCGGAACGTGTTGATAAAATCAGCCTTGGAGTTCTGCATCCAGGTAAGCAGCGACCGAATCAACTCCAGGTCGTCAGCCTCGGCACTTTGCAGCCCCAGCTTTTCCCGCATCCCGGCCAGCCAGTACCCGTCGAACAGCGTCGTAAACTCTTCGAGGATCTCTGTGGCGATGTCGATCGACTGATTCGGCTCTGGTGCCAAGAGCGGCAACAGGGCCTCAGCAAACCGCGCCAGGTTCCATTGCGCGATCGCGGGTTGATTGCCGTAGGCGTAGCGGCCACCGTGGTCGATCGAACTGAAGACGGTGTCGGGACGGTAGGCATTCATGAACGCACAGGGGCCGTAATCGATGGTCTCTCCCGAGATGGCCATATTGTCCGTATTCATCACGCCATGAATGAAACCGACGAGTTGCCACCGGGCAATGAGCGAGGCTTGACGGTCCACCACGGCGCGGAAGAACTCCACATACTTGCTGGGGCCGTCAACGAGTGCCGGATAGTGCCGGTTGATCGCGTAGTCAGCCAACACCCGCAGATTTGATGCATCCCGCATGGCCGACAGGTA
>JAWXBB010000491.1:0-3432 GCA_034439795.1 Planctomycetaceae bacterium
GGATGCGCGCGACGGACTGCAGCATGTTCGCTTCGATGGTGCCAAATTCCTCGCACCGCCGGTTGCAACTGACGATCCAGCCGCGGCGGTATTCGCCGTCGGCGATCGCCACCGCCGTGAAGCTGTCGAGACCGGGAAAATCCGCCCCCAGCAGCGACTGCGACACCCGATTCTTGACGAGCGGCTTGGACCAGTCCAGATCGTCGAACCACGACAGCAACCGGCTCAGCTTCAACTCGTCCATCGGCAAAGGGCCCGCCTGGAGGAAGTGCAGTTCGCCGGTGTGATCCTGCAAGGCGATGATGTGCCCTTCGGCGTCGATCAAGCCCTGCAGTCGCTCGAGGCACAGTTGTGCGAGCTCCGTCGGGCTGGTCGACAACCGCAGGTGACGGGTAATGTTGTGGAGGAGGCTGATTTCTTCGTAAACGTAGTCGATTTGCGCGGCCAGGGCTTCGACCTGGGCGTCCAGTTGCGTGACTTTGCGGACGGCTTCCCGTTGGGCCAGGGCGCCGGTCACCAGCCGCATGAAGACGGACCGCGAGCAGATGGGAACGTCGGCGAAATCCATCGCGGGCACCGCCGCATCCAGTCCCTGATCCACCGTCGACAGCACCAGTTCCGCGGGAATGCGACCCGACTGCGTCAGCACGTAACTCGTCAGCACGATGCCCGATTCCGCGCCGTGCGGGATCAGTTGACAGCACAGCAAACCCGGCTCGGGCTCCACGAACTGCGGCGTCGCCACCGCCGATTTCGCACCGTTGCAATACGGCCAGTACGCGGGCACGCCGTCCTGTGAGCGGGCCAGCAACTCTCCCGTCTCCGCCGACCAGCCAAACCACGGCGTGGCCGTATGATCGGACAGCCAGCGGACCCATTCGGCGGCCTGCGTTGCCGCAAGGCTGCCGCCCGACGTCGCGGTGACGCTCGAGCGACGCGCTGCGACGGGCGGCGATTCCAGCTCGATGGAAGTCATGCAGTCCCGGTCCGGTTTCTGAATAATCTCGCCGACACGGTGGTCGGTCCATGAGAGCACCGGGAGAAAACTTAGGTCAACGATGGGGACTCGATGCAGACGCGAAGAGGCGACGTTGCATTTCGGGAATGCCGCGAGCGGAGAATGCCGTCTTTGCGGGCAATGCGGTGCGAATTCTCTACGGCCACCGAATGCACCGCATACGCCAATCGGGCGGATTGCAAGGATGCCGGGGGGTGTGGTCGCTAATTAATAGGGAACGTTTTGTCGAGAGTGTGTCTGCTTAGCCCCGGCAGGGGCCGCGGACAGTAGCCACGGGTGAAGCGCAGCCCGCTGCGGGCGGAGCGCAACCCGTGGAAAGCGTGGTATGATTTGGCCCGTCCCGAAGGGCCGGCGGAAGTGCTGCCTGTCAGCGGAATCCTTTGCCCCTACCGGGGCAAGGTCCGCTCGTTCAACCTCACCACGAGTTCCGCGTCGGTCGGCTACCGCCGCCGCGCCGCTCCACCCGTGGCTACAGTCCGGTCGCCCCTCTCGGGGCTGCGAAGGCCGTTGACCTCGATGTCTGTTGAACACAGATTAGAGACCACACCCGGATGACAGCGAGGCTGCAGCGCGCAAGCGGGACGGAACGACGCGCCGATCCGGCGCATCCCTCACGACTGCGACGGCGGGCGCGTCCGGCCGCGCAGCGATTCCGAGGCCTGCTTCAATTGGCGGCGCTCGGCGGCGGACAGGGCCTCCATCCCCAGTTCGTGGACCTTGGCGAGCAACAGATCGAGTTGCTGCTCCAGCGCCTCGCGCTCGGCCATTTCGCGGGCCTGGCGTTTGGTCCTCCGCTCCTCGCGCCAACGCTCCCACCAGCCGGGCTGAGTCGACTTGCGCGAGCTCCGCTCCGAGCGCTCCAGGCTGGTGTAGCCCTGCGAGAAATCGTAGCCGAGGAAGGAATCGTCGTAGGATTCGCCGCCCGGTCCTTGCGTCGTCAGCAACGTGCCGAGGACCAGCGTCAGCGCACCGATGACCACGACCCACATCAGGCCGTACATCAGTCCGAGACCCATCAGCAGCCACGAACAGACATTTCCGATGTTGGCCGCCAGCCGGTACGCGGACTCGGACGGCAGCCGCTGGGCCAGCACGCCGTGCAGAAATTGGCCGCCGTCAAGCGGGTAAATCGGCAACAGGTTGATCAGCAGCAGAATCCAGTTGACGGTGAACGCCAGGTGGCAAACCTCGCGGCCCCAGTTCGCGGCCGTGAACTCCGCAATCGGAATCTCGAACGGGCTGAGCAGCGACCACGACAGCGTGGTCGCATAGAACCCTGGAAAGAACAGCAGACAGGCCAGCAGGTTCACCGCCGGGCCGCCCGCAATCGTGATCAGCGTCGATGACGGATGCGGTCCCGGCTGTGCAAACGCCAGCCCCCCCATCGGCCACAGCAGAATTTCGTCGGCGTACCCGCCCGTCCACCGCGCGGCGAAGACGTGACCCAGCTCGTGGGCAAGAATCGACAACGTCAACAGGCCGCTGAACGCCAGCCCGACTTCCCAGCCCAGCCGGTAGCCGAGAATTAACGCGATCGGCACGAACAGCACGCTGACGCGGATCTGCGTCAGAAACAGACGCCCGACCGGAATCGACCACGAAAACGCTGACAACCGATCGGTCATGGCGCACAGTCCGAAGAAGCCGCCACCGCGCGGCACACCCGCGTCCGACGGCCCTCCGACCATGCTAACCCGCGGCCCCAGACGCCGCAATTCGTGATTCGCCGCTATTGCTGGGCGCGAACGGTCTCCACCTGACGGGAATTGAGGGCGATCGCGGGATTTTCCTCGGGAGAGATCGCTGAGAATTCGGGGTCCAGTGATGGTGCCGGGTACCGGTTAAGCCGACTCCTGCGATGATCTTGCAATTCGTGCAGCAGGGAAGAGCAACCACCGACTGTCCCGGCAGTCACGAGAATCAACGCGATCCATTTCCAAGGTCTCACGATGGCCTCCGACGGTTGTTTGTCCAGCCAGATTCGACAAGGTCATCGACCGCCGCTCGCCGCCCGGCACTATTGCTGAGCGCGAACCGTCACATTCTGATCGGAGTTGGCGACGATGGCGGGACCGAGGGGCTGCGAGACGGACGAGAATTCGGGGTCCAACGACGGCGCCGGCCCACGATTGAGGCGTCGCAATCGGTGTGGTTGCAGGTCGTGCCAGAATGATGCGCAGCCGCTCACGGACGCCACGAGCAGGACCGCAATCACCGCGAATTTCAGCCGTCGCATGACAGGCTCCCGTCGCAAACCGGCGAGGATTCCCAGCGACGGAATGTATTCGGCGAAACGCAACGGTCACAGCCCGGCCAAGCGGTTTCGACTGTGGTCTGACCGATATTTCAGCGTGATTGGACCACCATCGGCACGATTTGCGAGTTCCGCGGTGGTGGACGCTACTCTTCACGAC
>JAWXBB010000492.1:0-4546 GCA_034439795.1 Planctomycetaceae bacterium
ATCGAATGCGGGGCCGATGCGGGGGACGTCTGGCCGTCGCTGGTCAACGTCTCCGGCGATCAGGAGTGGTTCTACGAGCGGTACGGACTGGCGACGGCCGACAGCGTGACGCATTTTCTGACATTCAACGAGGAGTATCCGAATTCCATCCGCAACTGCGTGCGGACCGCGCGCGAGAATGCGCGGTCGATCCGCGAGACGATCTCCTCGGAGATGTGGGAACAACTGAATCAGTTCCACATCTTCATTCGCGAGGCGAGCGGCAACTCGCAGTGGCGGCAGTCGCCGCAGGATTTCTTTCAGGAGGTCAAGCAGCAGAGCCATCTGTTCAAGGGATTGACCGACAGCACGCTGCGCCGCGGCGACGGCTGGAACTTCGGCCGGTTGGGGCGGCTGCTGGAACGGGCCGACAAGACCAGCCGGCTGCTCGACGTGAAGTATTACATCCTGCTGCCCCGCGTGGACCACGTGAACTCCAGCGTGGACGACCTGCAATGGCAGGCGGTGCTGCGGTCGGTGTCGGCGTTCGAGATGTACCGGCAGCAGCATCACGGCATCACGCCGCCCAAGGTGGTCGAGTTCCTGGTGCTCGACCGGCTGTTCCCCAGGGCCATTCACTACGCGGTTTTGGAAGCCGAGAAGGCGCTGCACGCGATCACCGGCACACCGCTGGACACGTTCGGCAACGCGGCCGAGCAGCAGTTGGGGCTGCTGCGCTCGGAACTCGCTTACGCGACGGTGGACGAAATCATCGCCGCCGGACTGCACGAGTACCTGGACGGCTTGCAGACCAAGCTCAACCGCGTCGGCGACGGCATCTACGAGACGTTCATCACCACGACGCCGGCGACGGAACGGCAGTCGCAGCGGCAGTCGCAACAGGGGTGAGAAATGTTCCCCGCTTGTCCCCTCGCCCGGCGCTTCGCTGGGAGAGGGTGAGGGTGCCTTTGGTCTTCCTCGTCACGTGAATAGAAATCCCAAGAGTCAAAGGCACCCTCACCCCCAGCCCCTCTCCCAGCGAAGCGCTGGGCGAGGGGAGTGAGCAGGCCGCGACGCGCAACTACATATTCATCTGCACTTTGCGCCGTGACAGAAGTTTGACGCAGGCATGACGGACCCCTGACACTCGATTTCCGATCTGGAGGTATAAATCCTCATCGCTCGCTCGACCGGTTTGCCGGGAGGGCGACATGCCGTGGCGGATGGATTCGCCCCGGTCTGGTTGGTTGAGGATGCCTGCCAAGGAAACCGAATGTCCGCCACCATCAATCCCGTTCGAGAAAAGCGCACCAAGCGCCGCAAATACTCCCGCGAAGAAGTCCGTCCGGTCGCCGTCACCGAGACGTCGCCGGCCATGGACACCGTCGAGGGAATCCACGCCACGTTCTCGCCCGATCGTCTGCTCAAGCGCCCGCACATGGACTGGGTGGTTCTCGGCTGGATGACCACGATGCACGTCGGGGCGCTCGCCGCTCCGTTCTACTTCTCGTGGCCGGCGTTCGGGGCGTTCGCGCTCCTGCACTGGCTGACGGGGAGCATCGGCATCTGCCTGTGCTTTCACCGCTATCTGACGCACAAGTCGATGAAGCTCTCCGGGCCCGCCCACTTCTTCACGATGTTGTGCGGGGTTCTGTCCGGCGAGGGCACTCCTTTGAGCTGGACCGCCGCGCACCGGCTGCATCACTCCCGCTCCGATCAGGCCGGCGATCCGCATTCGCCGCTCGACGGCCCGTGGTGGTCGCACATGTGGTGGATGCTGATCTACCGCACGCCGGCCGAACGCGAAGCCCTGTACCAGCGGTACGTGCCGGATCTCATCAACGATCCGCTGATGCGGATGTTCGAGAAGACGTACATCCTGTGGCACTTCGCCCTGGCGGGGGCGCTGTACGCGATCGGCGGCGTGCCGATGCTGCTGTGGGGCTTCTGCCTGCGGATGGTGGTCATGTACCACTCGACGTGGTTCGTGAACTCGGCGACGCACCTGTGGGGCTACCGCAACTATCAGACCCGCGACGAATCCCGCAACCTGTGGTGGGTCGCGATCCTCGCCTACGGCGAAGGCTGGCACAACAACCATCACGCCCATCCGCACACCGCGCGGGCCGGGCACCGCTGGTGGGAACTCGATCCGACGTTCTGGTCGATCCGGTTCCTGCAACTGATCGGGCAGGCGAAGAACGTCGACGACCGCACCCCCGCCCTGAACGCGGAACCGGACTCCGTCGCCGCGTAACGCAACCGTTCACGAGCACGTACACACGGAAGCCCAGGGATAGCAATCCCTGGGCTTCTTTCATTCCAGTGACGGCAACTGCACCGGCACGAACTGTGGCGTCGCGTCGTTCAACCACCAGTGCTGCTGTTTCACGGCCCGCGGATCGACAATTGTCAGCGGCCGGTTCGACAACAAAGGCGTGATGCTCCGCCAATACAGCCCCGACCACGTCAACTCGGGCGACACCGCCGACACCGCCCCCAGTTGTTTCAACCGGCTCGTGCGGCTCCGCGATTGGGCGCGATGCTCCGCGGCGGTGACGGCCGACGCGGCAATCGTCTCCGCAGCGGACCCAGCGAGCAGCGACGCTTGCGGCTTCGCGATCTCTGCCCACACATCACCGGACAACCCTTCCGCCCTGGGATCGAGCTGCTTCCACCGCTCCCATGCCGGTTCGCCGATCGCCCCCAGAATCGTGCGAGTCGCGGCGGCTTCGGCCTGGTTGCGGAGCAGTTCCTGCTCCTCGAGCGCGTCGGACACCGCCCGGTAATCGCCGACAACCGCCCGCGGCGGATGCACGTCGAGTAACTGCAAGTCGACGATGGCGACACCGATCTGCAACCGGTCCAGATCGCGCTGCAAAGCGTCCTGAGTCTCCTGTTCGAGTTCGCGACGCCGTTCGGTGAGCCAGTCGTCCAATGGCGACGTCGCGGCCAACCCGCGCAGGGCGCTCTCCAGATGGCTGCGGATCAGTTCTTCGACGCCGGTGCCGCCGCGGAACACGAACGCCTGGAAATCGCTCACGCGGTATTGCACGTCGGCGGTCACGTCGACCAGCACCTCGTCGGCGGTCAGGAACAGCGATTCCGCCGGCTGCGCAGCGTGGCCGGCCCGTTCGTGGTCGTCAGTCCATTCGATGACATCCGGTTCCCCGTCCGCCGTTCGTCCCGTGCTGCGATAACCGAGCGCGACGCTCCGCAGTTCATCGGGCCGGGTGCGGTAGACCGCCTCGAACGGCCGCGGCCAGCGCCAGTGCCAGCCGGGCGATAATGTCTCGTGATAGCGTCCGAACCGCGTGACGAGCGCTTGTTCGTCGCTCCGCAACAGGACCAGTTGCGAGCAAAGCCAGACGAGCGCGAAGCCGCAGGCGAGCAGTTGCGCACCGAGCCGCCAACGGGCGATGAGGACGTAGACCCACGTCGAGGGGGACAGCCACGCCGCGAGGTCGTCCCAGCCGACGGTCCAGTTCGATGTCGTCGCCACCGCCGGATCGGCCGCCGGTTCGCGGAACCACAACAATCGCATCGCGTTGATCATCACGGCAAGCGAGGCGAACTCGTGGAACAGCGCGGCGGCGACGGGGTCCATCCAGCCCATCGCCGACGCCAGCACGCCGAGGCCGTTCATTCCTCCCGCGAACAGCACGATGCTGGTCTGAATGTTCTGCACCAAGGCCCGCGCGAGCATCAGCAAGCCGGGCAGAGTCCGCAGCGGATCGCCCAACAGCAGAATGTCGCCGGCCTCCGCGGCGAGATCCGCCCCTGGTCGCCCGACGACGATGCCGACATCCGCTGCGGCGAGCGCGGGGGCGTCGTTGACGCCATCGCCGACCATCGCGACGCGATGCCCCGCGGCCTGCTGGGCGGTGATCCACGCGGTCTTGTCGGCGGGACTTTGCTCGGTGGCGACGTGGGCCATTGCTCCCAGTTCGCGAACGACGGCCGTGGTGGGGGGCGTGCGGTCCCCCGTCAACAGCGCGAACCGTTCGAGGCCCAGCCGTCGCAGCATGGCCAGCACGGCCCCCGATTCCGTCCGCATGGCGTCGCGCACGCCAATGACGCCGACGCACGCCGCCTCCACCGCGACAAACAACACGGTCTGCCCGGCTTGCGTCATCTGTTCGGCATGCGTTAGTAATTCCGCGGCGATGGATATTT
Organism: Planctomycetaceae bacterium; assembly: GCA_034439795.1. GTDB lineage: Bacteria > Planctomycetota > Planctomycetia > Planctomycetales > Planctomycetaceae > DSVQ01. The sequence goes on from JAWXBB010000492.1 coordinate 4,156, forward strand.
CATGTGAGGTGAGTTGCTGGCGATTGCCGACGAGCAACCGCACCTCGCGCGGCGTTGCCTCATCGGACCAGCGACCGCCGGCGATGTCTCGCAGGGCGCTGGACCGGATCGTTGCCGTCACCCCGGCGCCCGGTTCGGCCGCGAACTCGTACGGTGCCGGCAGCCCGCGGAACCGCTGCTCGGCGGCTTCGACGAGAACGCGGGCCAGCACGTGTTCGCTGCGGCGTTCGGCGATGGCGGCCAGTTGCAGCACGTCGTCGGCCGTAAGGTCGCCCTGCGGATGGATGTCGCCGACGCTCGGCCGGCCCTGCGTCAACGTGCCAGTTTTGTCGAACGCGAATGTGTCCACGGTGGCGAGCCGTTCGAGTGCGGCCGAGCCTTTCACCAACAC
>JAWXBB010000493.1:0-6421 GCA_034439795.1 Planctomycetaceae bacterium
CGCCGCCCGCACCACCTCCACCGAATCCTCCGCCACCTCCGCCAAATCCTCCGCCACCTCCGACGACGCCACCCGGTTGATGCACGACGACCCCCTCCAGCAGATCGCGGCAGTCGTAGACGCGGTTCTCGTAGGCATTGTCCGGGGATGAGATCAGAATCACGCCATCCCGCACGGCATACGCCAACTGCATGCCGGCAACTTGCTCGAGGATCAACTCCATCGCCGACCGGACGGACAACGCGCCCGGCCGTGCTTTGAGCTGCACCGGCGTCTCCATCGCGACGCCGGATTCCTCCACGTAGCGACGATCGACGAGCACGTCCACGTCGCTCACGTCGCTGAGAAACTGGATCGCCTCCGGCCACGGCACGTCATCCAGTTTCAACTCGAAGTCGCGAAACTCCAGTTTGGCCGTCAAGTCGTCGCGGATCGAGGCCGTCTTGGACGCCTGAGCGCTCACCAGATCGGAGGGTTTCCGTGCGTGCGGCGATCCGACATCGGTGGTCCGGGGTGCATCCTGCGCCTGCAGTTGCAGCGCTGGTTCCGGGCGGTTGGCGGGCCAGTAGAACGCCGCCATCACGAACGTGGTCGCGATGACCACCGCTGAGCCGAGGGAATATCGCATGAGTTGCCTCCGTCGACGGATGTGATAGGGAAGGGTGAATTGCTGGGCGAGCGCCGCCGCGTCGCCGAGTTCCTCGACCGCGGCCCGCAGCGCCTCGTCGCGCGGCGTGCCCTGGTCGAGCAGCGCGTGGAAGCGCTCTTCGAGGTGGTCCCGCAGTTCGTCAGAGATGTGGGCCCGCTGCTTCGCCGACAGGTTGAGCAGCTTGCCGAGCAGCGACAGATAGGCGTCGAATTCAGATTCCGACATGATGCCTCTCCCGGTCGGGCAGAACAGGGTCAGACGGGGTCGGGCTGCTGCGCCCGCAGCGGGGCGAGCAGGGTCTGGATGCAGGCGACGTAGCGGTCCCACTCCTTGGTCTGGGCGGTCAGCCGTCGGCGACCGGCGGCGGTCAACTCGTACCACTTCCGCTTGCGGCCGGTGGAGGCGTCCCACTTGCTGCGGATCAGGCTGTCGGCCTCCAGCCGGTGCAGCAGCGGATACAGCGTACCGGCCTGCACCTGCACCAGCTCGCGGCTGGCGTCGCGCAACCGCTGCTGCAGCTCATAGCCGTAGGTGCTTTCCTTGGCGAGGACTGACAGCACCATCAGGTCGAGGCTGCCGCGCAACAGATCGGGGCCGAAGCGTTCCGTCACCACAAGTCTCCTCGCCGACGTCCGGACGCCCGATATATTGCCACGCGATGTATCGGCTGTCAATCTATTTTGTCGTGAATCTGGATGGGTCTTCAACCGGGGCCGCGTGGATGTCATGTCAATGGTCTTTTCAGCCCCGGCAGGGGCGGTCAGGTTGTAGCCACGGGTGGAGCGGCGCGGGGGCCTTGCCGCCCGACGCGGAACCCGTGGACAGATCGAAGGAGCGAGAATTGCCCCGGTAGGGGCAAAGGAGGACTGCGCCAGTCACGAACTTCCGCCGTCCCTCCGGGACGGGACCGATCCTTGCATCCGCTGCCCACGGGTTATGCTTCGCCCGCAGCGGGCTGCGCTCCACCCGTGGCTACAGTCCAACGCCTCGCCGGGGCGAAGAATGAGGCCTTCATCGACAAACGTCCCGCATCAATTTACGACCACTCCCTCGCTTCCAAAGCACGCCTGTCGCTGGCATCCGCACGGCGACTCCGTTACACCAGCGGGACTATGTCGCTGTCTGCGAATGGGTTTCCAGGGTTGATCGCCTTCCTCGTCGGAGTCTGCGCATTGACCGCGTTGCCCGCCCCGTTAACCGCCGAGGACGAACCGCGCGGGGCCTTGCTGCTCATCGGCGGATCGGAACGGGACGACAATCGGCTGCTGTGGGACGAATTCGTCCGGCTCGCCGGCGGCCCCGGGGCGAGCGTCGCCGTGTTCGCCACGGCGAGCAGCAATCCCGAGCGGACCGGGCGGCTGTACGTCGAATTCTTCGCCAAGCTCGGCTTGAAAGCGGCGCTGGTGCCGTTGTCCGCCCGGTTGGACGGCGGCGACGTGCAGCGCCAGGCGCGCGATCCGCAGTTGGTCGAACGGGTCCGCGCGGCGAACGCGGTGTTCCTCGCCGGCGGCGATCAGCGGCGCTATCGGCAGGCGCTCGTCGTCGCGGACGGGGCGAACACGCCAATGCTCGACGCGATCTGGCACGTCTATCGCAACGGGGGCCTCGTCAGCGGGACCAGCGCCGGCATGGCCGTGATGAGCCGCGTGATGTACGCCGACGCCGAGTTCAATCTGCCGGTGATGCTGCACGGTGCGACGCTGGGCCGCGAGGCGGACGTGGGTCTGGGCTTCGTCCCCGCGGACTGGTTCGTCGATCAGCACTTCCTGACCCGCGGCCGGTTCGCGCGGACCCTCGTCGCGATGCGGCAGTACGAGTTTCCGTTCGGGCTGGGGATCGACGAAGACACCGGCGTCGTCTTCGAACGGGGGCACATGGCGCGGGTCGTCGGTTACCGCGGTGCGACGATCGTGGATGCGTCCGCCGCGACGACCGATCCGTTGGAGCCGCGGTTCAACGTCCGCAACGTGCGGCTGACGTACCTCAGCCACGGCGACAGCATCGACCTGAAAACGCGGCAGGTCGGCATCGGGCTGGAGAAGGTGGCCGAGTTCAAGGTCGATCCATTCGCGCCCGACTTCCAGCCGTACTATCTGACGAAGCAGTTCTACAACGACATGGTCGCGAACACGATGCTGCTGGAAGTGATGTACAAGCTGGTCGACAGCCCGCACGACGACGCCACGGGCCTCGTGTTCGACGGAGCCGCGGCGAAAACGCAGCCGACGACGCCCGGCTTCGAGTTCACGTTCCGCCGCAATCGCGAAACGGTCGCTTGGGCATCGCCGACGGCACCGGGGGACGCGCACACGGTGTTGAACGTGTTTCTCGACATCCGGCCGATCACGATCCGCGGGCCGTTGTACGAGTAGGAAGCCCAGGGATCGCTATCCCTGGGCGTCTTCGACGATTATTCATCATCCCATTCGCTGTCGGGAGTCGCGGCGTCCTCGGCTTCGATCTCGGCGAGGACTTCCGCCTCTTCCTTGGAGGCCCGCAGCGGCGACTGATCGTCGCGCGAGCGGAAGTACAGCTTGATCGGCACCTCCTTGAACGGCAGCTCCTCTCGGAGCACGCCCAGCAGATACCGCTTCCACGATTCGTCGAACAGCACCGCGTCGTTGACCTTGAGCACGATCGTCGGCGGCTCGGTGGACACCTGCGTGGCGAACAGAATTCGCGGCGTGCGGTTCTGCCGCATCGGCGGCGGCCAGTTCTTTACGGTGGCGCGGACGAGACGATTCAGCTCGCCCGTCGGCACGCGGAACCGCGACTGCTTGTAGATCGACTGCGCGAGATTGATGAGCTGCTTAATATTCTTCCCAGTCTGCCCGGTGATGACCGCCACCGGCACGTGACGCATGTCGCCGAAGGTTTCGAACAGATACTCGGCCCACGTCTCCGTGTTCGTCCCCTGGGCGAGATCCCATTTGTTGACGACGAAGATGCACGCCTTGCACTCGTCCCGAATTTCGGAGACGAGCTGCTTGTCCACCCGCGACACCTTGTCGGTGCAGTCGAAGAACATCAGGCAGACGTTCGCCCGGCGGATGCTCCGCTTCGCGCGGGCCAGGCCGTACCATTCGACGTCGTTGGCGAGACTTTTCCGCTTTCGCACGCCGGGGGTGTCGATGGCGATGAACGCCTTGCCGTCCAACTCGAACCGCACATCCACGCTGTCGCGCGTGGTGCCGGGGATCTCGCTGACGATCATCCGCTCCGTCTCGGCGAGCTGATTGATGAACGTGCTCTTGCCGACGTTGCGACGACCAACGATGGCCAGCTTCAACTCCGGCTCGGTGTCCATCCGCAGGCCCGCCGCGGATTCCTCTTCGGTGGCCGGGGGGAGATGCTCGACGATCGCCTCCAGCAGTTCCAGCTCGTTCCGGTTGCCGGTGACGCTGGTCGTCAGCAGCGGGCCGTCGAACAGCTTGTAGAACTCGGCGACCTCGTTGTCGAGCTTCGGCGAATCGCACTTGTTGACGACCAGCAGCTTCGGCTTGTCGATCTTCCGCAACCGCTGGCTGACCTGCCGATCCAGCGGCGTGATGCCCGACGGACCTTCGACGACGAACACAATCAGATCGGCCGTGTCGATGGCGATCTGAATCTGGTGGTCGATCTCGGCTTCCAGCTCGTGAAGGTCGACGATGCCGATGCCGCCGGTGTCGACCAGCTCGAAGTACCGGCCCTCGTGGTGCATGAGGTACTTGACGCGGTCGCGGGTGACGCCGGCCATCGGGTCGACGACCGAGATCCGCTTGTGCGCGAGCCAGTTGAGCAGCGAGCTTTTGCCGACATTCGGCCGGCCGACGATGGCCACTTGGGGGACTAACATGGAACCCGAAACCTTCGCAATGACAATTCGTATCGCGGGGCAGTATACAGGATTTCGAGGGATCTGTGGACCGAGTACGAAAGGGTCAGGGTGATTCTTGTAGGGTGTAGTCGAGTCTTCGAGGCTCACCCTCTTCGTTGGAGTCCAGCAAGGTGAGCCTCGCAAAGCCTCGACTGCACCCTACGGAAGGCACGGAATTCGCCACAACTCCCGTTGGCCTCGCCTCGCGATTCGCTACAATTCCCCGACAACCTGACGCCGCATTGGCCCCTGGGACACCGCCCAGGTGGCGTGATTGCGTTTGCGCGGCCGGCGTTGTCGTGGAGTGCAGCATGGCCAGCGGGGAAACGCGACCGGCGACGTTGTCGGATCTGACGCCCCGCCTCGCCGCGCAGGCCGGCTTCGCGGAGGTCGTCGCGGCCCTGCATCTGGGGCGGATGACCAGCATCGACGGCACGTGGGGGTCGGCCGCGGGGCTGACGATCGCCGCGCTCGCCGCCGCGGCTCCGGCGACCGTGCTGGTGGTGTTGCCGCGGGAGAAGGAGCTCGATCCGTTCGCCCTCGACGTGGCGACGTTTGCGGGCGTCGCGCCGGACATCTTCCCGGCGTGGGAGACGTTGCCGCAGGAATTGCGGACGTCGGACCCGATCCTCGGCAGCCGGCTGCGAGTATTGAAGGGGGTCGAAAGCGCGTCGCCGCCAAAGGTCGTCGTGACCACGATTCAGGCGCTGCTTCAGCCGGTCCCCGCGAAGTCCACGCGGCAGGAGGCGACGCGCACCTGGAAAGTCGGCGAGGTGCTCGACACGGAATCGCTCGCCGAATGGCTGGTGGCCCGTGGCTTCGAGCGCGTGCCCGCCCTGGAGATGCCCGGCGAGTTCAGCATCCACGGCGGCATTGTCGACCTGTTTTCGCCCGATGCGGCCGACCCGGTGCGGATCGAACTGTACGGTGACGAGATCGACTCCATCCGCACGTTCGACGTGGAGACGCAGCAGAAGGTCGCCGACCTGCCCGAGGTGCGGCTGACGTTCGTCGCCCCGCGGAACGAAATTGGTCAGCCCGATGACGTGTCGGTGCTGCTGTCGCAGGGGGAATCGTTTCTCGCGTCGTTGCCGAGTAAGACGTGGGTGGTGCTGCACGAACTGGAAGACCTGCAGGCCGAGGCCCGGCTGTATCTGCAACGGCTCGACGACCGTCGCGGGCTGTTCGGCATCGACGCCACGTTCGAGCATTGCACCCGCCACGCGACGGTGTTCATGGCGGGCATCGCGGCGAGCGGTTACGAGACGGCATGCCATCTGCGCGTCACGTCCATCGAGCGGTTCACGCGGCCGAAGCAGGAAGCGCTGGACGAGTTCGCCGAAACGCTTGCGAAAGAAGACACCGCGTTCATCGCCTGCCACAACGCCGGTTCACAGGAGCGGTTGAGCGAGCTGCTCGCGGAATCAACAAACGGACTCAAAGATCGCGTGCAGATCGGCGTCGGCCACGTTTCGCGCGGCTTCCGGCTGGTCGCGGAGCGATTGGTCGTCCTCAGCGACAACGAATTGTTTGGCCGGACGGAGGTCGTTCGCGCGCCGCGCAAGCGAAAGCTGGAATCGCGGGCGATCGACAGCTTCCTCGACCTCAAAGAGGGGGACTTGATCGTCCATCTCAGCCACGGCATCGGTCGATACCGCGGGATGAAGCTGATCGAGAAGGACGGCCAGCAGGAAGAGCATCTGCAGCTCGAATTCCGCGACAGCGTGCAGCTCTTCGTGCCGGTGACGCTGATTCATCTCGTGCAGAAATACGTCGGCGGCGGGAAGAGCACCCCGGAGCTGGCCAAAGTCGGCGGGACGGGCTGGACGAAGAAGAAGGCAAAAGTCGCCGAGGCCGTGTCCGACATGGCCGCCGACATGCTCACCCTGCAGGCCGAGCGCGACGCCAAGCCG
>JAWXBB010000494.1:0-8734 GCA_034439795.1 Planctomycetaceae bacterium
GAGCGCTCGCCCTCGCTCACGCTTCGGGTTAGTGTTGGACACGGCAGGGAGCGACCGCCCCCTCACCCCGACCCTCTCCCCCGAAGCGGGGGCGAGGGGGCCAGAATCCTACGGCAATCCACTTCACCCAAGTAACCCATGCCCGACCAACCGGTGATCGACGTTCACAGCGCCACCGTGCGGTTCGGCAAGTTCACTGCCGTCGACAAGGTCTCGCTGTCGGTCCACAAGGGGGAGGTCTTCGGCCTGCTCGGCCCCAACGGCTCGGGCAAAACCACGCTCATCCGCGCGATCTGCGGCCTGATCCCGATGGCGGAAGGCTCCGCGAGCGTCTTGGGCTACGATGTGAAACGCAACGCCGAGCGCGTGCGCTCGTCCATCGGGTACATGTCGCAGAAGTTCTCGCTGTACGAAGATCTGACCGCGCGGGAAAACCTCGATTTCTACGCGGGCATTTATGGCCTGTCGTTCGTCGAAGGCCGAAGGCGCAAGGCGGAACTCGTCGAACAGGTCGGCGTCGGCCCGTATCTCGACCGCCGGGCCGGGAAGCTGTCCGGCGGGTGGAAGCAGCGGCTCGCACTGGCGTGCGCGCTGCTGCATCAGCCGGAGTTGGTCTTCCTCGATGAACCGACGGCGGGCATCGACCCCGTCGCCCGGCGCGATCTGTGGGACTTGCTGTTCCGGCTCGCGGCGGAGGGGATCACTCTGTTCGTCACCACGCACTACATGGACGAAGCCGAGCGCTGTGCGCGAGTCGGGTACATCTATCTCAGCCAGTTGCTGGCATTCGGGATGCCGAGCGAATTGAAGAAGCTGCCCGGCGTCACACCCCCCGGCACGCGGCGGCTGGAAATCCGCGGCCCCGAACCGGCCGTGCTGTGCGAGCGACTGCGCGCGATTCCCGGCGTCAGGCAGGCGACGATCTTCGGCCGCTCAGTCTTCGCGCTGGTGGACGACCATCTGTCCGAATCCGATCTGGGTCTCACCGGGCTGGACGTGCATCCGACAGTGGCGACGCTGGAGGACGTGTTCGTCTCGCTCTCCCGCGCACAGACGGCGAACGGGAATGGAAAGAATCCATGACCACCGGATCGCAACGCGACCTGCACAGTGACGCGGCCCAACGCGACCGCATGTCGCTGCAGCGCGCGGCGTCGGTGGCACGCAAAGAGTTTCTGCACATCATCCGCGATCCGACCACGCTGTTCTTCAGCCTGTTCGTGCCGATTCTCGAATTGTTCATGCTCGGCTACGCCATCGACACCAATGTCCGGCACGTCTCGACGGTCGTGTTCGACCAGGCCCGCACGCAGGAAAGCCGGCTGCTGCTTCGGAGCTTCGAGAACACGCAAGACTTCCGGTTCATCGGCGAAGTGTTCACCGACCTGGAGATGAGCGAGGCGATCGTCTCCGGCAAGGCGCACGTCGGCATCAAGATCCCCGAGGACTATTCGCGGCAGGTGCTCGCCGGGCAGACGGCGCAGATTCTCATCATCGTCGACGGCTCGGTCTCCAGCATCGCGGCCGAGGCCGTCAGCGTCGGCAACGCGATCGCCTTGCGGGAGTCGCTCAAGCAGATTCTGGGCAGCCGGCCGATCCCCGTCGAAGCCCGTCCGCGGATTCTGTTCAATCCCGACACGCGGTCGGCGAACTATTTCATCCCCGGTTTGCTCGTCGTGATGTGCCAGATGATGGCCGTGATGTTGACCGCGAACGCGATCGTCCGTGAAAAGGAGAACGGCACGCTGGAGCAACTCTTCATGACGCCGGTCCGCGCGGGCGAACTGATTCTGGGCAAGGTGTCGCCGTATCTGGTCCTGGCGCTAACGGAGTTCTGCCTGATCACGTTCTTGATGCGGTTCGTGTTCTTCGTGCCGATTCACGGCTCGTTCTTCACGCTGCTGGGGATCGGCCTGTTGTTCATCCTGGGCATGCTGGGATTGGGCCTGTGGATTTCCACGAAAGCCGCGACCCGCGAAGCCGCCATGCACCTGGCGATGGGGACGGTGATTCCGTCGATCTTTCTGTCGGGCTACGTCTTCCCGGTGGAGTCGATGCCGACGTTCTTCTGGTATGTGGCGCACTGCATCCCGACGACATGGATGATCGACGCCTCGCGCGGCGTGATTCTGCGCGGCGCGGGCTGGTACGAGCTGCGCGAGCACGTCATGGTCTTGAGCGCGATGGCGGTCGGGCTGCTGGTGATGAGCATGACGCAGTTCCGCAAGCGGCTGACGTGAGGCTCACTCCCCGATGATCTTCACCAGCACGCGCTTGGGCCTGCGGCCGTCGAACTCGCCGTAGAAGATCTGCTCCCACGGACCGAAGTCGAGATCGCCTTTCGTGATCGCCACCACGACTTCGCGGCCCATCACCTGCCGTTTGAGGTGGGCGTCGGCGTTGTCCTCGCCGGTCCGGTTGTGGGCGTACCGCTGCGGCGACGGATCGAACGGCGCGAGTTGCTCCAGCCACTTCTGGTAATCCGCGTGCAGGCCCGGTTCGTCGTCGTTGATGAACACCGACGCCGTGATGTGCATCGCGTTGACCAGGCACAGCCCCTCCTGCACGCCCGACTCGGCCACCAGCGCGACGACGTCGGCCGTGATGTTCACGAACCCCATCCGTTCGGGAAGCTCAAACGTGAGATGCCGGGTGAGGGAGAGCATGTTCGTTTCTCAGTGAGGATCGTGTGAGTGATACTCCATGCCGCTCGCACAAACAGCAGAAATCCCAAAGCATTGATCCACAGATTTCACCGATTACGCAGATTAGAAATCTGGCAGAGACCAGTATTTAAGGAATGCTACCCCAGTCAATGTCTCTGTCTGAAATCTGCGTAATCGGCGAAATCTGTGGATGAAATCTTCGCTGATGGAACAATCGCGCAATCTGCCATGCAACGGTCAGTTAGCCTCAAAGACGATGCGGGACAGTTCGCAGTCGTCAAACTCGGTGGCATCGTACCGCGCGGGTTGCTGGCGAATCTCCCAGGTGTTCTCGCCCTGACGCAATCGCTCACGCGGAATGGACAGCCGCAGTCGCGCGGGGAAACCGGGCCGCGGTCGGTAGGTGAGCCGGCTGTTCCAGTCGCCGACTGGTTCGCCATTGATGAACAGCTCCGTGCGCAACGCCCCGGATTGCAGCTCGGTGAGGAACGGCTGCGTGGACGGCGTCCCCGGTCCGCACGGTTCCAAACCGACGGCGTCGAGGGAGATCGCGGCATGGGACGGCTGCCGCGACAGGGTCAGCGTTCCGCCGAGACTCGTGCCCACGGGCATCGGCACGACGAACTCCGGCTGCACGTTGTTCCCGAGATGCACGGCTTGCGGATGCAGCCACTGCCACGTCGGTAGGAAGTCATCAAAGCGACGGGCGACATCGCCCGTTCGGAGCGCGATCCGACCCAGCAGCGGGTGTTCGATCACGGGCGCGATGAAACCATCGAGGAATGCATTCCCGCTTGGTCCCCTCTCCCCCGTCTTCGGGGGAGAGGGATAGGGTGAGGGGGTCGAGCGCTCCGCAGGATGTTCGCGACTGGCGTTGTCTTCGGAGACGCTGGGAAGCGCTCGCCCCCTCACCCCGACCCTCTCCCCCGAAGACGGGGGCGAGGGGGCCGGAAGGAAGACCAACCACGGCGAGACCTCGGCGGCCATCCAGCGTTCGCGTTCCAGTCGCCACGGCTCCCACAGCGATGGGCCGACGTGTTCGCGAACGCGCCCGGTCACCGGCTGGAGGAGATCGTTCGCTCCTATGCGCCGCTGAAACCTGATCGCGGCGAACTCGGTCCAGGGGACCAGCGCGACGGCGTGGTTCTGCCCGCGCAGTTCGACGCCGTCGCCGGTCGTGCGCAGAAACTCGCCGTACCAGACATCACCATCGGCCCGTACGACGGCATCGCTATCGGTCAGCTCGATGCGGCTCAATCGCTGCTCGGCATCGAATCGGCGAACCGTCAGATCGCTGACGGATGGCGTCGCGTGTCGCTCCGTGAACAGCGTGCTGTGCGACAAGGCGCCGGCGGGTTTGGTTCCCTGCCTCCACAACGCCGGGCCGATGCGGACATCCCACGTCGTCTCCGTCCAGCGGACGGCGACGCAGATCCGCGCGGCGACCGACCGTACTGGTTCCTCGCTCGGCCCTCTCTCCCCCGCAGACGGGGGCGAGGGGGCCGGAATCGTTGTGGCAAGCCGCAGATGTTGTCGGAAGCTCGTGGTCCAATCCGCGGGCAGGGTCAGTGCTGGCGAGCCATCGTGTGACCACGTGACTTCCAGCACGGAGTCCCCGAAGCGCAGATTCCAACGGACAACGTCGTCTGCGGATTCCCCATCGCCCTGCCACCAGAGCTGCGCGATGCCGTCGGTCACGGGTGTGATCGCGAAGGAGCGCGACTCGTCGGTCCACTCCGGCACGTCCAGCACATCGACCACGCCGGGCGGGTTCTCGATGGCCGCGACGGCGGCGGTCGGCACGCGGAACCGGGTGTGACCGTGCCAGCGGAACTCGACCGCCGACTGATCGGCCCGCAACAGTTCGCCCTGAAAGCGTTCGCCGGTGATCAGCACGCACGTCCGCAGCGGCCGCGCCGTCATGCCATCGAACGGCCTGACTGTCGGACGGTCCCGTGGTTTCGGGATGAACTGCGAATCCCGTTCGACCACCGAGGATGACAAACGATGCTGCGGTCGTCCGGGCGGCGAATGCGGCGTTTCGGCGACCACCGCGAGAGGCGACCACAGCCCCAGCCCGAGGAAACATGCGATCCCGCCCCGCGCCCACCGGGCGGCTAAACCGTCATCGAGAAGTCGCCCGAAGCCGCGATCCATGAGCCGCCCGCCAAATTAGGACACTACCGACATTCGGGTGGTGGTACATTTTCGATTGGTGGCGCGATTACCTCTGTTTCCGGCCCGTGTCCCAGGCTACCGAATCAGAATCGCGAGCGTGACGGCACATAAAAGGATGGCTGAGCATTCCACCATCCACGTCGTTTCGCCCGGCTGGCCACCAATGCTGGGCAGCATCGCCACAACGGCGATGGCCGCGAGCACGATGCCCATCCTGAGAGCAGCGGCATAACGGCGGCGTCTGGCAGGTTCCATCCCCTCACGGTACGCGGCTGGCGCGGGGACGGTCAACGTCACGACGCGAGCAGTATCAGTTTCCACTGCATCCGATAGAACATCGCCAGCGGGGGGAAGCGGTCGGCAAGCCAGAGCATCGGGGCGCAACCGCCGTAAAACATCCACTCGCCACCCGGCACATTGTTCGCCATCAAACAGAACGCGAACACCGGGAGTTCAGCGCATACAAGCAAGGCGGCCAGCACCAGCAACGCCCAACGTGCCCAGCGATTCCACGTCCACGGCGCGAATCGCCGGACGCTTGGCGGCAGCGGATCGTGGTCGGGCGGCTGAGGCATCGCGGCAGTCGTTATGGTGGCGGGTCCAAATTGTCGATGGGATTTGGGACTGTCATCCGCCCGCTGGGAAGCGGTTGGTTTTGATACCACGCCAATTTATTGGCGGCAATCAATGTCACCGCTCCGCCGATCAAACCCACAGCCGCCGCGACGATCAGATTCATCATCGCCGTTCGGCGATCTTCTTTTCGCCAATGCCGTTCGCGATCCGCCTGCTGTTCGCGCCAAGCGTGTTCTCGGTCGGCCTGCCGTTCCCGCCACGCACGATCCGCGTCGTCGCGCTCACGTTGCCATTCTCGCAACGCCTGCTGCTGAAGCATTTCCGCGTGTTCCTTCGGTGAAAACCCCTGGGTCCAAGATACAAACTCATCGCACGACCGGTCGGCCTTAATCGCGGTCAGCACAGATCCTTGCGTTGCCTCCCCGCCGATCTCCTGATGGAAATTCGTGGCATTGACGAAGCACACCGGCTCCAGCATGTAGACTTCTTGGTTCCCGTGGTTTACCCGCCCAGCGCCTTCCCGGTATCGCGTTGTCGCCTCGATAAGCGACCAATCAGAGTGTCGGCGAACGGCGAGGAAGCCGCAGTCACTGCACCTGCATTGCGTTTCATCGCTCACGACGCTGCCCCCCCCATTGACCGAGCGCGCCGGGGGCCGTACCATGCAGTCATCACGCGAGCATGGTTTCCCAAGCGGAAACAGAGAGACCGCCGATTCCACTCGGCGGTCTCTCTGTTTCCGGTTCTGCGCCGCGGGGACAAGCCCGAACTCACGCCGCCATCACGGCATCGTACAAATCTTCGATCTTCCACAGTTCGTTGCACAGTCCTGCCTGCATCGCCGGGGTGAGTCGCAGCCGACCGCTGTTGCCGTTCTCCCGTGACCGCCAGCACCAGTTGTAATAGGCGATGTACAACGCGACGGCGGCTTGCAGGTTCTCCAGCTTCTTGCTGAAGCACAGCGTCAACCGGCAGAACCGCTTGACGAACATCCGCGTCGTACAGTTGAACCGCTCGACGTGACTGGTGCATATCGTCCACAGGTTCTCGACGTATTGCATCCGGCGGCGCTCGCAATCGGCCAAGTCTGGGGGAGCGTACCGGCCGACTTCCGGGTTCGCGTAATTCTTGATGATGACGCCGTGCTGAGCGTAGCTGCCGAAGATGTCTTGAATGGCGTTCGGGTAGGCGTTGAAGCCGTCTGTCGAAAGCTGCGGCTTCAACTGGTAGGGAACGTCCACCGATTCCGGCAGCCGAATCCGGGTCGCCAGCGTGGCCAGGAACCGGCGGGTGGTGTCTTCCGTCCGCTTGCCGATGCCGTGGCAGGCGATGAGGCCGGAGTCTTGGTCGAACGCGACGAACAGGTACTGGTCGCCCACATCGTCGATCATCTTCTCTTGCTCCGTGCAGTTCCGCTGCTTCTTGGCGACCCACGTCCACTGCTCGTCAATCTCCAAGTGTCGCGCCGGGACGTTGCGAAGCTGGGCTTCCATGAACGCTTGGCAGCGCTCGCCGAATTCGACCATCAACCGCATGATCGTCGTCCGATGCACGCCGCTGATGCGGGTTGCGCCACGGAGGCTGTTGCCTTCCACCAGCAGACGGAGGACGAGAAGCTGCTTTTCGCGGGGGAGGATGTTGGGCATTTCAAGTCGCCTGTTCTCAGGGGCGACTTGCGTTAGAATGTTGCTGCCAAGCTGCATTCTGGTAACGCAAGTTGCCGGTTTGTGGTCGCCCCGGTTGGGATTGGCGTCCCTTCCGGGGTTTTTCGTTTTCGGGATTGGCGTCCCGTCTTGGTCTGATTATACTCTATCAAGCCTTGCGGTCAACATGAAAAAGTACCACAAATCAAGAGAATCGGGAAATGCCCAAGAAGCAGCACGGAGGAAAACGCCCAGGTTCAGGGAGGAAGCCGCTGGACCCGAATCAAGAGTCGATCTTGATCGGAACGAAGCTCCCTGCTGACCTTGTGGGACAACTGGATGCCTACGCCGCCAAGCGCGACTGGACGCGGGCGCAAGCCGTCCGAGAAGCCGTCGGGCGCATGCTCAACGCTAAGTAGCGGAGACCGGGGGTTACGATCCCATCCGCGCGTACGCGGACCCCTCCGGCAGTGTATAAGACTGCTGCGCCGCCAAGACGCGGGCTGGCCTCCGTCAGACGGTGACCAGCGACCGCTGACGCGACGCTTCGCAAGTTTCGGCGAACCTATCGTCACCAGCCTCATGCTCTGCATCGAGAACGTCCGGTGCTGCGACCGGAAGTTTCGGCAGTTCGGCGGCACATTCAAGAAACATCGTCACGAACTTGCGGAACATCGTGACGTTCAGCTTCTCGACGACTTTGCAAATAGCCGCATCCGTGTGCGCCAGTTCCACCAGCCGAGTGAGACAGTCTTTGATCCGGTCAGCGAAGAATGTGATCTGGCCGGATACTGTCCAATTCTGAGGGCAGACAATCAGCCGCAAATCCAAGTCAAGCGCTTTCAGATATTCCCGAAAGTCCCCGAGGCTCAGATTGTCGTCGTCACTGCTCTCAAGTTTAGAAATGCGACTTTGGGTACAGCCCATCTTTTCGGCAATGTCTTGCTGCGACAGCCCCCTGGCCGCCCTAATGGCCATGAGCTTCTTGACTACCTGACGACGCTGAATCCGAGCTTCCAACTCCTTCACGAGTTCGGGGTCGTCCGAAATGTGGCGCGCCAGGTCCAGAACGCTGCTGGTAGCTTTCGTGGTCATTGGCGAGTGTCCTTTTGCGTTGCTCGATGAAGGCGTGACTTGCTTTGACATCTTGATCTTGGGTGTCTTTGCCGTTGATGCTGATGAGGTGAATCAGTGACGTTTCGACTTCGGGGTAGACATAGAGGCGAGTGGCTTTGAGGGACTTGCCGCCCCCCTGCTCGGTGATCGCCAAAGCGCCCTTGCGCTCAGAATGCACGAACCTGTAAGAGACGTGGTAAGGATTTGCCCCCTCATCCAGCGCCATGCGGTATGTGTCGAGATTCTCGATCACAGCCACCCATTCCCGGCGGTGCCTCTTCACAAAGTCTTTGGCCTGCCGGAGATAGCCGTCGGATTCGCAGTTCTTCCACATGGTATCATACCGTTTCAGAATATTTCGTCCAGCCATCATGGCCGCCGCGACTAATTCTATTCCAAATTGGAATCAAGAGGTGCCTTTTTTGCCGGTTGATCCAAAGAATTTGGCAAATTCCTGCGAATGGCCGAAGTCTTGGGCCATCAAGGACTCCTGGGGAGATTGTCGGATAACCGTCAGCGGCATACCGTATCCCCATGCCCGCCCCCCCCCCAGCA
>JAWXBB010000495.1:0-4962 GCA_034439795.1 Planctomycetaceae bacterium
CCCGCGGCCACGGCCCAGCAAGAAGCGGTCGAGCTCACTCCGGAGTCCCTGACGGCCTGGCCCCCAGACCTCATCCACTCGATGCGTGAAGCCGTCATCACGGCGGATCTGGACCTGTTGCTGGCAAAGATCCAGGAGTTTGAAACTCGCGATCCCCGCATCGCTCGGGAGCTGCACCGCCTCGCCGAGGACTTCCAATACCAGAAACTTCTTGAACTGTTCAGCACTGAGGATGTCCGTTGAATCCATAGAAGCCTACTTGCTAAGCTTTAAGCCGCTAACGCCTCCAGAAACCCCGCGTTAAGTGAGAGGTCAGATGGCCCTCAACGAAATGGACAAATTGGCAACGCTCGTCCAGCAGGATCGCGACGCTTTACTCTTGCGATGGCGGCAACAAGTGCGGCAACTTCCGTCCGCGAGGCAGCTCGACATCCCAACGCTCAACGATCACATTCCTGCATTGCTCGACGAATTGGCTGCGGCACTTCAATCACATTCTGGCCAGACGATCCCGGAGGCACTCAGCGAAGGCAGCCCTCCTGCGCATGGTCTACAGCGTGTCTAGGACGGATTTGATATTGTAGAGGTCGTGGCGGAGTACAACATCCTGCGTGGCTGCCTCCACGATCTGGCCGATGACAACGGTTTGAGTCTGCAAGGGCAGCCGTTCCACATTGTCAACCGCGTCTTGGACGGGGCGATTGGATTGGCCGTGCAGTCCTATGCGACTCAACAAGCCCGTGAGGTGCAGCACCGCCGCGAAGAGTATCTCGCGTTTGTCGCCCACGACCTTCGGACGCCCCTGAATGCCATTTCCCTCGCCGCGAGAGTGCTCGAACTGACGCTCCCCGAGGCAAGTGCCCGCGCTGAAACCGCCCAGATGTTCACCGCGCTGCGCCGCAACGTGCTGCATCTGGAAAGGCTAGTCTCCAAGGTCATCGAGGAAAGCACCAATCTCCAGACGGAGATCGGGATCAAATTGGAGCGGCGCACGTTCGATTTGTGGCCGCTCGTCGAGGCGCTCATCCACGACCTCCACCCCGTGGCGGGAACCAACAGCACCCGGCTGCGCAACAAGGTGCCCGAAGACTTGGTCGTGTATGCCGACGCCAGTCTATTGCGGCGGGTCTTTCAGAACTTAATCGCCAACGCCATTAAGTACACGCCGCGCGGAGAGGTCGTCATCGGGGCGCGGGAACTCAGTGAGGAAGAGGCGCTTGAGTGCTGGGTCGGGGACAACGGAGCGGGAATCCCTGAAGCGCTCCTGGAAAAGGTCTTCGACAAAGGAGAAACCGATCCTGAGCAGGCGGGGGGAATGGGCTTGGGTCTCGCCATTGTGAAGACGTTTACTGAGGCTCATGGGGGAAAAGTGAGCGTCGAAAGCACAGAAGGGGTCGGCTCGATGTTTCGGTTTTCCTTGCCCAAGAAGGCGAATTTGAACGACTGATCGAGGTGAATGTCAGCGCCGAACTCTTCAGCGCAGGAAGCATCCGTTGAATCCCGAGAAGCCCATCCGTGACTTCGAGCAACCCGCCAGCATCCTGGTCGTGGACGACACGCCCGCCAATCTTCAAGTGTTGGCGGGGATGCTCAAAGACCGCGGTTACAAAGTCCGCCCGGTTCCCAGCGGCAAACTGGCGCTCCTGGCGGCTCAACGCGATCCTCCGGACTTGATCCTGCTGGATATCAATATGCCGGAGATGAACGGCTACGAAGTGTGCGAACACCTCAAAGCTGACGAGGAACTTCAGGGCATTCCGGTCATCTTCATCAGCGCCCTGACCGAGCAACTCGACAAAGTCAAGGCGTTCGCCTTCGGCGGCGTGGATTACATCACCAAGCCGTTTCAGATGGAAGAACTACACGCCAGGGTCGAGACGCACTTGAAGCTCCGCCGCCTGCAAACGCAGTTGGAAGAGAGCAACGCGCGACTGGAAAACGTCAACGGCCGGATGGCCCGCGATCTGAAGGCAGCGGCCAAGATCCAAGCGACGTTCCTGCCCCGTGAGATGCCGCACGTGCCGGGCGCGGATTTTGCGTGGATCTTTCAGCCCTGCGATGAACTGGCCGGCGATGGCCTCAACATCATTCCACTCGGCAATCGGCAATGGGGGCTGTACATCCTCGATGTCAGCGGCCATGGCGTCGCGTCGGCCTTGCTGTCGGTGACGCTGAGCCGCCTCCTCTCGCCGCCATCGGAGCCCTCCTCGATTTTAATCCGGGGTGGAGACGGTGGGGATCGGTTCGACATCACCCGGCCGGCAGAAGTGGCTGCACGCCTGAATCGACTGTTTCCTTTCGACTCGGCGACCGCGCAGTTCGCCACGATGGTCTATGGAATCTTGGACGCCGCGACCGGAGAGTTTTGCTACGTCTCCGCCGGGCATCCAGGCCCGGTCCATCTGCCCTCCCGCGCCGATCCAGTCATGTTGGCGAGTGCGGGGTTCCCGATCGGCTTGGGTGGCGATGTCTATGAGGAGCGGTCGGTCCGACTGGGGGCCGGAGATCGCCTCTATCTGTACTCCGACGGTGCCCCTGAGGCGATGGACCCCGCCGGCGACTTGTTTGGCGACATTCGGCTGCTGGAGGCGATCAATCAAGGGCGATCAGAACCACTCCGAGAAGGGCTGACCATCCTCTTACAAGCGATCACGAAGTGGCATGGCGCAACGAGGGCTCAAGACGATCTGTCGATCTTGGCGGTCGAGGTTTCGGACACGTCGGGCTAAACTGCCCGCATGGGTTCTCCCGCCGCTGATGACTCTGATGAGGGCGCTGCGTCGGTTCTGCACGATCCGTATGCTGCGCTGCGACACGGGCACTTTCGGTTGTTCGCCGTCAGTTATGTGCTGGCCACCGTCGGCAGTCAGGTGCTGGCGTCGACCGTGCAGTGGGATGTTTACCAGCGGACGAAAGACCCGCTCGTCGTCGGGCTGATCGGTCTCATCGGCGCGGTGCCGGTGATTCTGCTGGCGTTGCCGGCCGGGCATGTGGCGGATCGGTACAGCCGCAAGCGGGTGCTGCTGATCACGCAACTGGCGCTGACCGCGGCCCCGTGCGCGCTGGCGGTGTTGAATCTGACGAGCCATGCGGGCGTGTCGCTGACGGCGACGTTGTCGCTGGTGGGGGCCAATGCCGTCGCGTTGACGTTTGCCCGTCCGGCGCGGGCGGCGCTGCTGCCCAATCTGGTGCCGCGCGGGTTGTATCCGAATGCGTTCGCATGGATCAGCAGTCTGTTCGAGATGGCGGCGTGGATCGGACCAGCATTGGCGGGGTTGATGATTGTGTTCGGCGTCGGGCCGTCGTATCTGATCGCGGGGCTGTGTCTGCTCGCGTGTCTGGCGATCACGCTGTTTCTGCCGGACATCGCTCCGGTCGAGCAAACTGTCACGGAGCCGGGGTTGCGATCGTTGTCGGCGGGATTGCGGTTCGTATTCGGGACAAACTTGTTGTTGGCGGTGATGACGCTGGACCTGCTGGCGGTGCTGCTGGGCGGAGCGACGTACCTGATGCCGATGTTCGCCGAGCGACTGGAGGTCGGCCCGATCGGTTACGGCTGGATGCGGGCGGCCCCGGCGATCGGGGCGTGCGTGACGGCGGTGGTGCAGGCGCATCGGCGGCCGACCGTGCGGGCGGGACGGGCGCTGTTGTGGTCGGTGGCGTTGTTCGGCGCGGCGACGATTGTGTTCGGTCTGTCCCGGAGCTACTGGCTGAGCCTCGCGATGCTGGTGCTGCTCGGGGCGTGCGACAACATCAGCGTGGTGATCCGGCACACGCTGGTGCAATCGCTGACGCCGGACTCGATGCGCGGCCGGGTGTCGGCGGTCAACCAGGTGTTCATCGGCGCGAGCAACGAACTGGGCGGGCTGGAGTCGGGCGTGACCGCGAAGCTGTTCGGCCCGGTGGCGTCGGTCGTGGGCGGGGGGATCGGCACGCTGCTGGTGGTCTGCGGCGTCGCCGCCCGCTGGTCCGACATCCGCCGGCTGGGCTCGCTGGCCGACTTACGCGCGATGGAACCGGCGTCTCCGGTCGCACACTCGTCGGATGATTCATTGCCGCGCTGATCGCTCACACCAGTCGGCACAACCGAGGAGAGCAGGGGCGCTCACGGTTCCGGCACACCCAATTGCCGACAGATGGCCCGCGCCGTGTAATCGTTAATCTCGCGGTGTCGGGGCACCGAGCTTTGATGATTGTTCGCCGGATTTCTCCAAACCGCATGCCCTCTTCCTTCTCGAAAGAGCAGACATCCGTGGGACTGCAAATGCCGCAGCAGGTCGGGCCGCTTCATGAAACCACCACTCCGGCGGGGATTTCCTGCACGTCGGAGCTGACGTGCAGATGCAGGTAAATCGGCTCCTCGACGTCCATGTCGGGATCGCTCATGAGGGGATTGGGAATCGGCCAGGCGAGGCCGGTTTCCAGCGCCGCTTCGGCGACGTCGCGCAGGGCGATGGCCAACAACTGGCGGGCCTCGTCGAGGCTGTCCGCGCATGTGATCGCCGCGGGGAAATCCAGCACCTGCGCATGGACTCCCGTCTCGACGAACTTGTAACCGGCCTTGTATTGCAGCATCGCGTGTCACCTCGATGATTGGACTGCGCCCTTGTCCAGGATGATACCGCGTGGACCGCGGTCGTGCAGAGGGCCAGATTGGTCGGACCACGTAAAGCGTCCGGGACGCTCGCTCCGTGGGCAATGGCCGGGTTTCGTGAAGTGCTCCCTACCGCGACCACCCTCCCGCCCTTGCCCGGCGGAGTTGATGCGCGATAATGTGAACGGTCGTCCGGCGTGGGCCAACCCGGGCGGCCGGTTTCTTTGCTGGTCGCCGAAAACGGGTTTCGGGTGCGATCGTGCCACGTCGTTCCTCGCCATCGTCGGTCATTGCCGCTGGAGCCCCCGCTCACGTGACTCCCTGTGAAGTCTCCACTGCCGACGTCTATCTGGTGGTCAAATCCGGGC
>JAWXBB010000496.1:0-11405 GCA_034439795.1 Planctomycetaceae bacterium
GGCCGATGCCGAAGCCGTCGAGTTCGCGCGTGGAGTGATTGGCCAGGAGGCCGAGCTTCGACTGCGTCCAGATCAGGAACTTGTCGTCGCCGATGTCGAGCCGCAGGCCGAGCTCGGGGCCGGCCATTTGCGACTTGGTGTTGGCGCGGAGTTCGGACTCGAAGACGTCGGCGATGCCCGTCACGCTGCCGGCGATGGGGTGCCGGTCCGCGCCGTTGATCGTGTAGTCGAGGCTGCTGTCGCCGCCTTCAAACGTCGCGTTTTCACGGATGTTGATGTAGCGGAAACCGAGCAACGGCCGCAGCTTCATGGAGTCGCCGCGGTACAGCGGGTCGGTGTAAAAGCCGAGACCCGTGCCGTAGGCCTGCGACTGCCAGGCCAAGCGGTAGTACATGTCGTAGGGAATCACGCCGGCGCCGACGACCGTCACGCCGGTGGTATCGGGCGGAACGGGCGGCAGCGTGGTGACGTCGGTGCTGCCGTCGAACAATGGAATGCCGCCGAGAGCGGCGAGCGTGTCGACCGGTCGCGACGGATTGCCGACCTGGTCCATGGTGTTGAAGCTGGCGATGCCTTCTTCGGCCCAGAATCCGGTGGCGAACCAGCCGCTGTCGTCCTCGTTGAACCAGCCCAGCATGCCCTGGAACCCGCCGCCGGCCAGGCTGTTTTCCACCGCCGACCAGTCGTGGGCGATAAACACTTCACGAGTGCCGACCAAGGTGCCCGCGCCCTGTTGACCGCCGCCGACCACGACCAGGTTGCGGAAGTCGCGGGGCGCATCGGGATCGCCCACCAGCACGTCGTCCGGATCGGCGAAGGTGTTCAGCGCACCGCCGAGGAAGGCGTAATACCTCCGATTATTCTGCTTCTTTTCGTTGTACCAGAATCCGTTCTGATAGCTGTGCTGATCGAAGCCGGGGGCGGTGTGCGGCGAAATGTACGGCCATTGCGAGGCCCCCGGCGGATAACCGGCGGCCTCGATGCCGCTGTACGCGGGGGCGTAGTTCGCCGCGGCCGGTGAACCGGGATCGATGTACGGGGAATACCCGCCCGCGTAGCCTTCCCAGCCGGCTTGAGGGGGCGCCTGAGCCAGTCCCACGGCCGCTGTGGCTGTCCACAGTGCGCCGCCCAGCAGGCTCTTCAACCAGTGCCGTGTCCGCATTGTCGTTCCCTGACCAGCGTCGCGGTGTATTCGGAACGAAACCCGACTCCCGATCCGCGCAATGCCGGACCGCTGTGAAGGGTATCGGTCAGGGTCTTTGGTAAACTGTATCGAATATTCCGAAGTTGCCGGATTCCAAGGCCGTGCCGGTTGTGCGGGGTCTAGGGTTAAGCGCAGGGCTAAGAGCCAGAAGCCGCGGGGTCCCACCCCCGCGCATCTTCCCAACTATCCATTCCCATTCACCAGCGTCTCCAGCAACGCCCCGCTGCGGCGGGCCAGCACCGGCAGATCGTGCCGCTCGCGGACTTGTTCCCACGCCCGTTGTGCCAGCCGTCGCCGCTCCGGTTCGTCGCTAAGGAGTCGATCCAGCGCCTCGGCGAGCGCGGCGGCATCGCCCGGCGGCACGCAGACTCCGGCGCCCGTCTCCTCAATCAACTCCGGGAAGTGACCGTGCCCCGGCTGCACTACGGGCACTCCGTTCGCCCACGCCTCCAGCACATACAGCCCCTTCGGCTCCCGATACGGCGTCGGGACGGACAACACGTCGTACGTATTCAATAGCGCGACCTTCTCCGCCAGCGTGTCCGGGCTGCCCGCATCGCGGAACCGGTTCCCCAACGGCGCGGCGAGCTTCCAGACATCGGCAAAATACGCCGCATGGTGCGCGGGATGGTAGCCGCCCGCGACGACGCAAAAGTCCTGTCGCCGCTGGTTCAGTATCAGCGCCGCTTCGATGAGTTCCTTCAGCCCCTTCTCCGGCGCGTACCGTGCGAAATACCCGATCGTTGCGACGCTGCCCCGCGGCTGCGGCCGGCCGGTGTGGCCGCGGCAGTCGATCGCCAGCGGCAATTGGTGGAACTTGTCCGCCGGGATGCCAAGATATCCCGCCATGTACTCCGCATAGAACCGGCTGTGGACCAGAAAGCCGTCGAGCCGCGACGCGATCGGCTTCAGCAGCTCGAACACATGCGACCGCCACGGCTCGTGCAGCGCGTCGAGAAACACGTCGTCCCCTTGCAGCACGCACAGCACTGGGCCATTGAACTCGGCTTTGATGTGCGCGATCTCGGCGCACAGCATCACATTGCTGAAGATGATGACGTCCGGCTTCAGGTCGCGAATGAGAAACCGGACCAGATCCTGCCCCTCCCGGGCCTGCGGGCTGTTGGGAACGGTGAGCATCGCCTCGGTCATCTCGCCCAATTCGCGGGCGTCGTTGCTGATGCCGTAGCTGGTCGCCCACTTGATGAGCCACGAGGCGTCGAGCGGCCGGGTGAGCCACGTCGGCAGCCGCTTCCAACCGGGCAGGTGCTGATCGAGATAGACGTTGATGCCGCCGTAGAACACCCGCGTCGAGGTGAGGTTCTCGTCGTCGACGCGGATCGGCGTGTACATGGGCATCAGCGTGGTTTCGATGCCGGCGTCGCGGAGCGCCCGCGCCCACGCGTTGTCGTGCAGACACGACCCGCAAAACATCCCGGCGCCGCCCGCGGTGACAATCGCTACGTGCATGGAGGGTTGAGAGTTTAGGGTTGAGAGTCAGAACAGAGCAGCGAGCGCGCGAACCATTCCCGTCGTCACGCTTGCGGTTTCGCGGTCATCATCGCTCTTCCATCCGCGCGGACCCGCTGCCGCCAATACATCCAGCCCGGAACGAAGAAGCACAGCCCCATCGCGAAACCGAACACGCTCAGGCCGTAATCGTACTCGGGATTTCGGTGCAGCACCGCCATCACGAAGGAGACCGCGTACAGCGCCGCGGCCTGCACGTAGAACTTCCCCGACAGAATCCCCGCCTTCACCAGGAACACGCTCCCCGCGATCAAGGGCAGCACCGACGACAGCGTCAACACCGGCAGGTCGAGCAGCCACTCCAGCCCATACAGCAGCGTGCTGGCGATCGTGCTGCCCGCCCAGACGTGGGCGATCTGCCGCTCCACAAACATGATCGGTCCCGACCGCCGCCGCAACTCCCAGAAGATCGCGGCCCACGCGCCGACGCCGATCCCCCAGAGCGCGATGTACGGCCAGCGGTCGGCGACGTGCTGGAACTGCATCGCGTTGGTCAACACGCACAGCACCAGCACCACCACGCTGTGCCACATCCACAGCAGGCCCCAGTTCTCCAGCACCGCGGCGTGATGCGTTTCCCGAAACGCCCGCGTGAGAATCTGCGAGAAGTGGCTCGACCGGGCCGCAATCGGCTCACTGGCCAGATACGCCTGCAAGTCGTCGGCGAGCGCGTCCGCATCCCGATACCGCAGGTCCGCCGGCTTCTGCAGGCATTTGAGCGCGATCATCTCCAGATCGGAGTCCGCCTTGGGATTCAGCATCCGCGGCGGCAGCGGCTCCTGTTCGAGCACCATCAGGACGGTGTCGAGCGCGCTCGCCGCCTGAAACGGCGGCCGGCCGGTGAGCATCGCGTACAGAATCGCCCCCAGGGCATACACGTCGGTCGCCAGACTGACTTCGCCGCGCTGACCAGCGGCCTGTTCCGGAGCCATGTACCCCGGCGTGCCGAGAATCGCCCCGCTTTGCGTGAGTCCCCCCGACAGCGACCCGTCGGGATTATCCGGCGTGAGCCGCTTCGCCAGACCGAAATCGGTGACGAACGTGCGGCCTTCGCGGTCGATGAGAATGTTCGACGGCTTCAAGTCCCGATGCAGCACCCCGTGGCGATGCGCGTCGGCGATCGCCCGGCAGACCGGGACCAGCATCTCGGCCGCCAGCCGCGACGGCAACGGCCCATCCGCGAGCCGGCGCGCGAGCGTGGTGCCGTCGATCAGCTTCATGCTGAAGTACGGCCGGCCATCTTGCTCGCCGACTTCGTACACCGGCACGATATGCGGATGCAGCACCTTCGCCGCGGCTTCGGCCTCCGCGCGGAACCGCGCGAGGTCGGTCGCCGACGCGGTGTCTCCCCGCAACACCATCTTGAGCGCAACGATGCGGCCGGGACTTTTCTGCCGGGCCTTGTAGACGATTCCCATCCCGCCGCGGCCGAGTTCCTCCAGCAACTCGTACTCGCCGAACGCCCGTGGCAACTCTCCCGCCGGATTTGGTCGCGTGTCACTGGTAATGTTCGTCAAGGCATCGAGATCGCCGGAGAAGCTGGCGAAGTCCTCGGCGATCATCATCGTCGCCCAGAGCTCGCGAATCTCGACTTCGAGCTGCGGTTGCCGGCGGATCACCGACTCCAGATCGGGCCTGCGTCCGCCGCGCGACTGGGCCAGCAACTCATCGAGCGCCTCGGCGAGGACCGCGTCGCTGTCGGGTTTGACGGTGGAACTGTCGGACGCGGCCATGCGGGACGATCCTGAGACGCGGATTCGTCCAACCGTTGTACCGCACGGCGCGCGACGTGACGACTCTGGAGGTCCGGCCCCCTCTCCCCCGAAGACAGGGAGAGGGGACCGGAGAGATCACATTCGCTAGAGGCGGTTTCAAAACTGCATCGTCTTTACGCCGAAGGCGTTGAATCTCAAAGCCCAGGGTCGCGAGTCTGCGAGCGCACCCTGGGTGGCGATAATGACGAACACCATACCCTGAAAGGGTTTCATAACGGTTTGAGGACGCCGGAGATGCGACCCTTTCTGGGTCGGTTCGCCTCGCGCGCCGTTTCTCCAGGGTGCGCTCGCAGACTCGCGACCCTGGGCTGTGTGATCGAACGCCTTCGGCGTACTCGTCGAGTCTACGAATTGCTCGTCGACCCCTGACCCACCGGCAATTTCTCCAGCACGGCGTCGATCAGGCCGTAGGACTTCGCCTCTTCCGAGGTCATGAAGTTGTCGCGGTCGGTGTCCTTCTCGATCTTGTCGAGCGTCTGGCCGGTGTGCTTGAGCAGGATCTCGTTCATCCGCCGCTTGGTCTTCAGCACCTCTTTGGCGTGAATCTCCAGCTCGGTGGCGGTCCCCTGCATGCCGGCGAGCGGCTGGTGGATCATCACGCGGCTGTTGGGCAGTCCGAAGCGCTTCCCCTTCGCGCCGGCGGTGAGCAGAATCGCCCCCATGCTGGCGCACTGACCGAGGCAGTACGTCGCCACGTCGCAGTTCAGGAACTGCATGGTGTCGTAGATCGCCATGCCGGAGCTGATCGACCCGCCGGGCGAGTTGATGTAGAGGTGGATGTCCGCCTTGGAGTCCTCGAACTGCAGATACAGCAACTGCGCGACGATGATGTTGGCCACGTCGTCGTTGATGGGGCTGCCGAGGATGATGATGCGGTCGCGGAGCAGCCGGCTGTAGATGTCCATGGCCCGCTCTTCGCGGCCGGACTTTTCAATCACGAACGGAATGAGAGACGACATGAAGTTCGTTCGCTTGTTCTGTGAAGGAAGTGAAATCTCCGCGGGGGTGGGACCCCGCGGCTTCTGTTAGACGGCGCTCTTGGCCACTTCGCGGGCTTTGGTGGGGGTCAGAACTTCGTCGACCAGGCCGTACTCCTTCGACTGTCCGGCGGTGAGGTACCGGTCCCGGTCGGTGTCTTTGGCGATGACTTCGATCGGCTGCCCGGTGTGGTCCGCCAGGATCTGGTTCAGCACGTCGCGGGTTTCGAGAATCTCTTTGGCCTGAATCTCGATGTCGGACACCTGCCCGCCCACCTCGCCATACGGCTGATGGATCATCATCTTGGCGTGCGGCAGGATGAACCGCTTCCCCTTGGTGCCGCCGGCGATCAGCACCGCCCCGCCGCTCGCGCCGAGGCCCACGCAGTAGGTGGCCACCGGGCATTGCAGGAACTGCATGGTGTCGTAGATCGCCATCGTGGCGGTCACCGACCCGCCGGGCGAGTTGATGTAGAAGTGAATGTCCTGATGCCGGTTCTCGGATTGCAGAAACAGCAGCTTCATCACAATCAGGTTGGCGCTGCTGTCGTGAATCGGACCGTCGAGAAAGACGATGCGGTTCTCCAGCAGCAGGTCGCCCAGCCCCATCTGCCGCTGTCGAGTGTAATCGCGGCTGGAATTCATCGTCCGGCCGGCGGCGTAAGGCATTTCCATCAGTCGCGTCCCCGCTTCGAGGCTGTCGGTCCCCCGCGGTATTGCGGGCGTCATGATCATTGTACGGAGCGGGGAAAGGGGGTCGAGCCGGATTCCGGCGAACTCCGTTTCCCGGGTGATCTGCGGTATCGTGAAACCAGATTGTGCCGCGGTCTTCACTCCCCTCGCCCGGCGCTTCGCTGGGAGAGGGGTCGGGGGTGAGGGTGCCTTTTGTCTTTCGTCATTTGTCCGCGCTTGATCCCGTGAAGAGAACAGCCTGAAGCACCCTCTCCCTAACCCTCTCCCACCGAAGCGGCGGGCGAGGGGACAAGAGGAATGAACATCAGGCGTCGTCGTCGCCGAGGTCGGCCGCGTCGCCCGCCGTCACCGTCGAGCAGATGGCCAGCGAGACCGATTCCACCTCGTCATCGGTCGGGGCGGGCATCGGCACGTCGCTGTATTCCGCGCTCTTCAGAATGAAGTCCACCGCCTTCCGTTCGCGGATCTGGGCTTCGAGGTTTTCGATGATGCCCGACTTCTGCAACCGGGCCCGCACGCGGCGCGGGTTCTCGCCGCGCTGTAATGCCATCATGTGAATCTCGGAGTCGATGTCCGACGGCTTGACTTCGATGTTCTCCTTGGTGGCGATCTTGTCCAGCACGAAGTGCTCTTTGAGCGCCTGCCGCGTGGTGCTGATCGACTTCTGCCGGATCACGTTCTCGCGGGACCGGATCTCCGGGGTGGTGAAGCCGGCCTGCTGCATTTCGAGGATTTCGCGGCGGAGCGCGTTCTCGACCTGCTTGCGGACGAGCTCTTCGGGCAGTTCCCACGTCGCCGATTCGGTGATCTTCTCGAGCACCTGCTTGCGCGCCGATTGCCGCTGCTCGAACGTGATCTGCCGCTGCAGCATGCTCTGAACCTGAACCCGCAGATCGTCTTCGGTCTCCATGTCGAGCCGGGCCAGGAACTCCTTGTTGAGTTCGGGCAGCTTGAGGACGTGAACCTTCTTAATGGTGATCCGGACCTGCACGGTTTCGCCGCGATTTTCGACCGTTTCCGCTTCGGGCGAAATGGTCATTTGCGTTTCTTTGACCGTGCCCGCGGTCGCACCCTTCAGGAGGTCGCCGAAGCCGGACAGTTCGCCGTCCGGGAACCGCAGCCGAGGCTTCAGTTCCAGCGTCAGGTCGCTCATCCGCCGCAGCAGTTCGCCGTTGTGCAGGAACTCGATGTCGGCCGTGACGAACTGGCCGGGCTCCGCGCCCCCCTCGTGATCGGCAAGCGTGCCGTACTGCGCGAGGAACTTCTGCAGATAGGCTTCGATGTCGGCGTCGCTGATCTCCTTGGTCGGCCGGTTGATCTTGAGGCCGTTATAGCTCGGCAGATCGAATTCCGGGCGGACTTCGACGTCGAACTCGTAGACGAAGTCCCCCTCGTCGGGCAGGATCAGCGATTCGATGTCGAAATCGGGCTCGTTGATCGGGTCGAGCGAGTTCTCTTCCGAGAGCTGCTCCAGGCTGCCGATCAGCACCTGCTGGCGGACCTGATCGGTCAGCTCCTTCTTGAACCGGCGCTCGACCAGCTTCATCGGCACGTGGCCGACGCGGAAGCCGGGCACGGCGGCGGAACCGGCGACGTCCTGGAGCGCCTTGCCGCGGAAGTGGTCGATGTCGGCCTGCGGCACCTTCACGCGCACGTGCTTGCGGCACGGCCCGGTGTTCTCAATGGCGACGTCGAGCGTCAGCTTGTACGGGGCTTCGGCGGTTTCGACGGCGTCGTCGGTGAGGGTCGCTTGATCGTCAGACACGGGCAGAATCCTTAGGGTCGCGAAGTCGGGTCCGTCGCTCACTACGCCTGCCGCGGCCAAAATGGCCAGTGCGGGGTCAAACGGCGGGGCGACGAACGGGTCATCACCGGCGGTCAACAGCCAGGGGCGGCAGGCCGCGCGCAGGGAACGTAAGAGCGGGTGACGAGACTCGAACTCGCGACAACCACGTTGGCAACGTGGTACTCTACCAACTGAGTTACACCCGCGGACATCAGTCGACAACCCGGCTGACTGTGCCAGATTATGGCAGCTTCACGGATGAGGTCAAGCGACCGGCGGGAGAGGCTGTCGGCGAGGGCGGCTCCCTCCGAATGGTGCGGTCTGCACGTGTCGCGGACGGTGATCGTGTTCAGCCCGTGAAACACGCGGGATTTGGGTTTCCCGGTCGTCGTCGGCCCGCGTTGCCGTTTCACCACGTTGGCAACATCGTGTTGCGATCCCTCACAATCGCCACTGGGACAATTGGTTGCGGCGATTTCCAGCCGCCGCGTGGCCACATCATGAAGCCTTTCCGCAACGTCGCGAGGTCCCTGGTGATGGCCCGCCTCGATCAGATTTCAGCGGCATAACGGATTCCATAACTGATTGATAATTAATCAGTTGCGCCGCATCTGGACGGCCGGTGTCAAGAAAAATTGGCGCGTAAAACCGCTCTGGCACGCGGGCTGCTTTACGCTTCGTTCAGCCTGCGAAACAAACCAACAAACCCAACCGCAGCCAGTTGTTACAACCAGCCAGAACAGAAAGCCTGATCCATGACCAGCCTTGCCGCCCGATTGCTGAATGACGAAGCCGGTTTCATCGTTTCGGCCGAATTGGTCCTCGTTGCGACCATCTCCGTGCTCGCGATGGTCGTCGGCCTCTCCGAAGTCGCCCACAACATCAACAACGAACTCGAAGACATCGGCTCGGCCTTCGGCAACATGACGCAGACCTACCAGGTCTACGGCACCAGCGGCCACAAGGGGAGCACCGAGGGCAGCTGCTTCTACGACGTCGGCGACTACTGCGATAACTACTGCGACATCGTCAGCACCACCCCGACCGGCGAGCAGTAACACCCCGGTGAGATCGCATCTCTCCGCACCCGGCAGCCAACGGTTCACCCACCGTCGGCTGCTTCGTTGCGCGCGCTGGGCAACGCCGTGCCGCTACGCGCGGATTCCAACAGTGCCTCGCAAATCCTCTGCGTCATCACCGATAACCGCGCCCACTCGTAAGTCGGCACCGGTTCACGAACCAACCGGCAGAACTCCGCGATCAGGCATTGCTCCTGATTCGCAACCGGCGACACGTGTTCCGCGGCCTTGCCGTTCTGGTCGTGAATCCAGTAGCGGGCTTTGGACTCCGTCCACGGGCGGGTGAAGTCGTCGCAGATCAGCGACCGTTCGGTGCCGGCGATCTCGAACCACTTCCGCGTCACCGTCTCGAAGCCGCAGTCGAAGCTGGCGATGACGTCGTTCGGAAACCACATCTGCGCGGAGAACGAGCGATCGACGCCGTCGACGAACCGGCCCCAGCCCTGCACTCGTTCGGGCCTCTGTCCGGTCGCCCACAGGGCCGCGCCAACGCAGTACCAGCCGAGATCGAGCAGCGACCCGCCGCCGAGCTCCGGGCGGTAGCGGAGGTCGTCGGGCTTGATCCACGTCCCCTGAAACGTGAACGCCGCGGTGATCCGTCGCAGTTGGCCGAGCGCGCCGCTGCGGATCACGGCCTGCATCTCCGTCGCGCGGGGATGATGCAGCCACATCACGCCGTCCATCAGCAGCACGCCGTGCTGCCGGCAGGCGGCTTCCATCTGCTGCGCCGCGGCGACCGAGTCGGCGAGCGGCTTCTCGCAGAGGACGTGCTTGCCGCGCTCGGCGGCCCGGATGGTCCATTCGGCATGCAGCGATGGCGGCAAGGGAATGTAGACGGCGTCGATGTCGTCATCGTCCAGCAGATCTTGATAGTCGCCGTAGGACCGCTCGACCCCATGCCGTTGCGCCCACTCGGCGGCCCGGTCGGCGTCGCGGCTGGCGATGGCGACCAGTTGCGCCCCCGGCGTGGCCTGAATCGCGGGGGCGATTTTCTCCGCGATCCGCGCGGTGCCGAGGATGCCGAAGCGGAGGGGAGCGCTCATCACGTGTTCCCTGACGCCCAGGGATTGCTATCCCTGGGCTTCTTTTTCGTGTTGATGACTGATCGGCGTCCGCGTTGCTGTTCCCAGCGGCCCCGTGCGCGCCGCGTTCACCTCTGGAAGGCGATTGTCATGCGGCACCGCATTCGCTGGCAACAAACTATCCTGGCGTTCACCGCCCTCGCGGCCGTCGGCGTGCTGTCCGCCGCGAACACCGGCCCGATCACGAAGCTGAAGCTCGATCCCCAGGCCGACGTCGTGCCGCTGTTCGAGGGGCGCGACGACGGCCGGTTCGACGTGCGGATGTCGGCTCTCAACGCGCATCAGGCGAACGTCGTCATCGCGAATAAGACCGACGCGCCGCTGACCGTCGCGTTGCCGAAGGCCGCCGTCGGGGTGCATGTGCTGCCGCAGTTCAATCTTCCCAACGGCTTTCAGCCGGGGCCGGGGGGCCAGCAGCAGGGGCAGCAACAACAGGGTCCGAACGGCAACATGGCCGCCATCGGCAACACCGCTCAAAGCACGGGCGGGCCGATGAACGGTTCGGGGATTCTCAACAATGGTCCAGGCCAGGGGCAGGGTCAGAACGCGAATCCGTTCGGCTTGCCCAGCGTCCCCGCAGAGTGGGTGAACAAGGCCGAACTGGCGTCGTTCGCCGGGTTCGCGACCATTCCCGCCGGGAAGTCGATCCTGTTGCAGATGCGGACGGTCTGCCTCCACTACGGCCGGCCAGAGCCGATCGCGAAGATGACGTACCGGTTGACGCCGGTCGAGGAGTTCACCAGCGATCCGGTCCTCGCCGAGTTGCTCGAAAACTACTCCCCGCGGACTGACCAGGACGCGATGCAAGCCGCGGCTTGGCACGTTGCGAACGGCATGTCGTGGGACAAACTCGCGAAACTGCCGCAATCGGGTCTCGCCGCGACGGGCGCCCGGTTGTTCAACCGCCGTGATGTGAACGATGCGCAGTCGCTCGTGAAATTGTCAACGGCGAATGCGCGGGAACGGACGCGGAGCGATGCGCGCCGCGAAACCGCAAGCGTGGTGGATTGACGCTGAGAAGCCCAGGGATAGCTATCCCTGGGCGTCTTCGATCGCGCACTACGTCGGCAGCGTCCACCCCTGCCGATATTCGCGCCGAATGTATTGATCCGCATCGGGGCAACCGACGCACTTCAGCGCCTGCGCGTCCCACGTGATCGGTTGACCGACGCGGTACGCGACGTTGCCGAGATGCACGGCTTCGGTCATCGTCGCGCCGTACTCGAAGTTCGAGCCGGTCGTTTCGCCGGTGCGGATGGCCCGGCACCATTCCTTGTGA
>JAWXBB010000497.1:0-29328 GCA_034439795.1 Planctomycetaceae bacterium
ACCCGGAATAGCGGTGAGCCGAGGGAATCGTCTTTGTAGGGTGCAGTCGAGGCTTTGCGAGGCTCACCCGTTTTGCCCCGTCGGGGTGAGCCTCGCAAAGCCTCGACTGCACCCTACGAGAACTCACGCCTGCGGGCGCGGCTCGAGCATCTTGAGCGCGGCGAGGAACTCGGTGTAGCTCTGCGAGCGCTGCACTCGTTCCAACGCGCGCGGTTCGCGGAAGATCTGCGAGATGTTCGCCGACAGCTCCAACTGCACGGCGGGGTCTTTCAGCGGCGTCAGCAGCAGAAACACGATGTGTGCCGGCTGACCGTCCGGGGCGTCGAACTCGATGCCGCCGTCCGACAGACCCACGGCGACGATCGGCTCCTTCAACCCCTCGATCCGGGCATGGGGAATGGCGACGCCGTGGCCGATGCCGGTCGCCAGCAGTTGTTCCCGCGACCAGGCGGCCGCTTCGATGGCCTCGGCATTCAGATCGACCTGGGCGACCGCCATCGCCACCAGTTCCGCAATGGCGTCGCGGCGCGTGCCGGCGGTCATTTCGCGACGGAATCGGGCTGCGGACAGATGGCTGACGATCCGCTGCGCCTGCCGGCGCTGCAGAATCCAGCGCATCATCGGTCCGCTGATGGCCGACGTCACAATCGCCATGACGACCAGCGCCACGAACAGCCGTTGCGTGATGATGCCGGCTTCCAACGCGAGCAGTCCGAGAATGATTTCCATCGCGCCGCGGGCGTTCATCGCGAACCCGATGGCCCACCGGTCGCGGATCGGCAGGCCGCCCCACCGCGCGCCGATCACCGCCCCCAGCAGTTTTCCGAGGCAGGCCACGATCAGCACGATTAAGACGAGCGGGCCGTCGAAGTGTTCGAGGAAATTCACCCGCAGGCCGATGCTGCCGAAGAACACCGGCGCGAAGATGAACGACACGAACTCTTCCAGCAACGTCCGCGTCCGTTCGTGCATGTGACGCGATGCGCCGAGTGTCACGCCAACGATGAACGAGCCGAAAATCGCATGAATCCCGATATGCTCGGTGAACGCCGCCCCGAACAGCCCCAGCACGACCGTGAACCCCAGCACGCCCCCCTGCCCGTGCGTGTACGCCTGCAAAAGTGGCAGAATCCGATGGACCAGCCACCGGCCGACAGTCAGCATCAACCCGGCGTACAGAAGCGTCAGGGCCACCGTCATCCCGACGTTGGACGCGCCGCCGTGCGCGCCGATCATCCCCAGAATCAACGAGAAGATCGTCCAGCCGATCAGGTCGTCGAAGATCGCCGCGCTGACGACCACCATCCCCAGGTCGGTCCGGTACAAGTTCAGATCCATCAGCGTCTTGGCGATGACCGGCAACGCGGAGATCGCCATCGCCGTCGCAAAGAACAGCGAAAAGATCATCGGGTCGGCGTCAGGTTCCCGGCCGAACAGCAGCGGCGTCAGCCACGCTCCGGCGAACCCGGTCGTGAACGGAATGAGGATGCCCAGCATCCCCACCTTGAGTGCCGACCGCCCCTGCTTCCAGACCACCGACAGGTTGATCTCCAACCCGGCAACCAGCAGAAACAGCACGATCGCCAGCGTGCCGATTCCCTGATGCACAGTGGCGTTATGGGTGTCGCGCGGAAAGAGAAACGTCTGCCACTCGGGGGCGAACGTGCCGAACACCGTCGGGCCGAGAATCACGCCGGCGAGCAGTTCCCCCAGCACAGCGGGTTGCCGGAACCGCTGCGCCAGCTCCCCCAGCAATCGCGCCAGGCCGATGATCAGCCCGAGCGACAGCAACATGATCGTCAGTTGCTGGTGCGTGAGTGCGTGCAAGCCATTTGTTCCACAACGAGCCCGGATCCGTCGGGGAGCGCTGCCGTCAGAAATGCAGAAACCCCTGCGAACACAGGGGTTTCGATGAGACAAGTGGGCGATACAGGACTCGAACCTGTGACCTCAACGATGTCAACGTTGCGCTCTAACCAACTGAGCTAATCGCCCGTTCACGAGTCGGCCGAAGGGTCGCCGACCACCACGAACAATAGGTGACGGCGAACCACCGGTCAAGCGTGCGGGAAGGGTTTCGATCGGCGTCACGCACTGCGAAGTGTCCCGGACGCTTCCAGCGTCCGGGACACTGGCGCCGCCGCCCACGCCCTCGGTGTGGTGATTCGGCAACGTGCCCATCATCAGTCTTGTGGCGTGAGACGGTCTGTTGCCGTCCGGCAACGGGGATTCCGTAAGCCGACGGGCAAGGTTTCTTGGAGTCCCCGCCCGTCATCGGCTAGGTTAACCACAGCGTGAAGTTGCCAATGGACCGGGTAGCGGCGGAGCGACGGACGATGACCGAACAACCGGATGCTTTGATCCAAGTCGACCCGACCGAGTCCGATAGGGCCGGCGATACGACCGCGGTTGCCCTCGTTGATGAGTGCCTGAATTTGCTCAATCACTCCGAATCCGTCCGCCCGCCGGCGACGTTCCGGCTGTCGGTCGTGATGCCGGTCTACAACGAAGCCCGCTGGATTCGTGCGATTCTGAGCCGGGTTTGTGCGGTGCCGTTGCCCAAGGAAATCGTCATCGTCGACGACATGAGCCGCGACGGCAGCCGCGAGATTCTGGCCGAAATCGAGCGGGAACAGGCCGAGCGGCCCGATCCGAACAACCAGATCCGCGTGATCTATCAACCGCAGAACCGGGGCAAGGGGGCCTCCTTACGGACGGGGTTCGCGCACGTCACGGGCGACGCCGTCGTCGTGCAGGACGCCGATCTCGAATACTTTCCCGAGGACTATCCGGCACTCGTCGCCCCGCTGCTTCGCGGCGACGCCGATGTGGTGTTCGGCTCCCGCTACCTGGGCGAGACGCGGCGGGTGCTGAATTTCTGGCATTGCCTGATCAACCGATTTCTGACGGTGCTGTCGAATGTGACGACCGGTCTGAACCTGACCGACATGGAGACCTGCTACAAGGTCTTCCGCACCGACGTGATTCGCGACATCGCCCCTCATCTGAAATCAGACCGCTTCGGCTTCGAGCCGGAGGTGACCGCGGCGATCGCTCGGCGGAAGCTGCGGGTCTACGAGACGCCGGTCCGCTACGCCCCGCGCGGCTACGCCGAGGGCAAGAAGATCGGCTGGAAAGACGGCGTGCGGGCCATCGCCTGCATCGTGGGCTGCTGCTTCCGACGGAAGCTGTGAGGTTGGATGCGGCTCTTTGGATTTGGAACCCGAAGGGTTCGCAGAACGTAGCCGGGGGTCGGAGGCTTTGCGGAGACCCCCGGACACCGGTATCGAGGAATCGCATCCCGGAGGGATGCCAGAACGCGCGATTCTTGCATCCCTCCGGGATGCTGACTGTTCTCTTACTTTCCGGGGGTCTCGAAGACTCGACCCCCGGCTACTTTCTGCGACCTCTTCGAGGTCAAATCACATACTCACATGACATCATCGGTCCCGCACATGTTCCTCCGGCACTACAGCATCGCTTTGGCTTTCATCATCCTCGCCGCGGTCGGGGTGCGGCTGGCGGTCATTGAAAAGTTTGTCGGACTCGACGAGCCGATCTCGGCCGCGGACGGGCTCGACCAGCTCGATTACGAACTCTTCGCGTGGCGGATGGCGTCCGGCGAGGGGTACACGCTGGCCGATGGCGCACCGACCGCGCGGCGGACGCCCGGCACGTCGCTGCTGATGCTGCCGATGTATGCGGCGTTCGGCCGCTCGCTGCTGGCGGCGCGGGTCTGGTTTGCGCTGCTGTCCGCGGCGACGTGCGCCGTCGTGGCGTGGATGCTGGAACGGACGTGCGGCCGGGTGACGGCGCTCGTTGCTGCCGCATTGTTGGCGATCAATCCGGGATCGTTCTATTACACGCTGCATCTGTGGAGCGAGCCGGGCTACGGGCTGTTTCTCGCCTTGGCCACGATGCTCGCGGTCGTCGCATGGCGGAAGGAAGAGAATTGGTTGCCGACGGCGTTGCTGGCCGGCGTCTGTTGGGGCTGTGCGCTGTTGATTCGGCCGCAGGTTGTGTTCCTGTTGCCGTTCGTCGCGCTGACCGTGCTGTGGCTGCCGGCCGGGCAACGCACGCGGGCGGTGCGGCAACTCGTCGTGCAATGTCTGCTGGTGGGGGCGGTCGCGTTGCCGTGGGTGGTCCGCAATGCCGTGGTGATGGGCCAGCCGTGCCTGGCGACGGTGGTCGGCGGGATGACGTTCTGGGGCGCTCACAACAAGGTCACGCTCACCGACCCCGCATGGCGCGGCTTGTGGGACATTCCCGATCATCTGGTGGACGACGAACTCCGCCACGCGCCAAACGAGATCGCCTTGGGGGATCTGGCAACGGCCCGCGCGTGGGCGTCGCTGCGGAACCATCCCTCTGAGATTCCGACGCTGCTGGTCGCCAAGCTGTATCGGCTGGTGACGCCGTTCGAGCCGACGACCAACCGGGCCGTCTACTGGAGCTTCGCACTGTCGTGGATGGTCTCGGCCCCGTTCGTCGCGTTCGGCCTGTGGGAACTGCGACGGCGCGATCCCGTGCTGTACGCGTTCCTCGCATTTCACCTCGGCGGATTGGTCCTGAGCACGCTGCTGTTCTACGGTGCGGCCCGCTTCCGGCACGCGGTCGAACCCCTGTTGATGGTGTCCGCGGCCGTCGGGGTGATGGCCTGCGTGGAGTATTGCCGCGTCCGCCCATTCGATGTTGTTCGAGTGCTCGGTCTTGACTCCCTCTCCCGGCGCTTCGCCGGGAGAGGGTTGGGGTGAGGGTGCTTCTGCTTGGTTTTCGTCGTGGGACAGAGCCAAAACCGAAAGGCACCCTCTCCCTAACCCTCTCCCACCGAAGCGGCGGGCGAGGGGACAAAGCCGCCGAGTCTGCAACTCTTCGTGGACGGCCCCTATCTCTACGATAGCAGCGCTTTCGCCCGCTGGAACACCGCGTCGAGCATCGGTTCCGTCAGCCGCCCGGTGAACGTGTTCTGCTGGCTGGGGTGATAGCTGCCGAGCAACCGGCGGCCGTCGGTCAGCTCGACCTCCGCTCCGTGCGCGAACTTCGGCAGCGGCCCGGTCCATGTGCCGCGCGAGCGGGCGAAGTCGATCACCGACCGCCAGCCGATCTGCCCCAATGCGACGAAGACCCGCACCGGCAACACGCTCACGGTCTCCTCCAGCCACGGCCGACACGCGACGATCTCATCCGGCAACGGCTTGTTGTCCGGCGGCGCGCAATGACACGTGGCGGTGATCGCACAGTCGTGCAACGTCAAACCGTCATCGCGATCGGTCGCCGTCGGCTGATTGGCGAACCCCACCCGATGCAGCGCCCGGTACAGCCAGTCGCCGCTGCGATCGCCGGTGAACATCCGCCCGGTCCGATTCGCCCCATGAGCCGCCGGGGCCAGGCCGACAATCAGCAACCGGGCCGCAGGATCGCCGAAGTTCGGAACGGGCCGGCCCCAGTACGTCCAGTCGAGATACGCCCGCCGCTTCTCCGCGGCGACCGTGCGACAGTAATCGCGCAGTCGCGGACAACGCTCGCAGGCGGTGATGTCGGCGTTGAGCGCATCCCATTGATTGATTGAGGTCGTCATGGTCTTTACATAGCCCCCGGTCTCCCGACCGGGGGGCGAATGCTCATTCGACGTCCAACGAAGCGCTCGGCCCCCCGTCGGGAGACGGGGGGCTAAATAGTCGATACAACTCGCACAACAGGTTGTTCGCGGACAATCCGAACCCCGCGGGGCATCGTGGCAGAATCGGTGCAGACCGTCCATCGTGCGGGCCGACAGTCCGCGAAGCCGCTCCGTTCCGCGCCTCGCGAGTTCGGCTTCTTGGCGGGGGTTCGACAAGCCGATCTTGTCTCCGGGGTTGCGGCTTCCGTACGATGGAGCGACCGCCCGATTTCGTCTTGCCGGAAAGTAGACCCATGACCCGGATGCAGACGGCCGCCGCCTCGCTGGTCGCCGCGATTCCCGCCGCCCTGCTGGCCGCCCTGCTCGCGATGGCGTTCCTCAATCATTCCGAAAGCTTGAAGGGCATGGTCATGGTGCTGGTCGGCACCACGCTGGCCTGTGCCGCGCTGGTCGCCGCCATGCCGTTCGGCATCCTGATCTTCACCGGGAAGAAGAAGGCCAAGGCGGACGTGTCCGCCTCGCAGGCGAACCCAACGGTGGTCGTTGACGGCGACGAGGAAGAAGGGATGTCCACCGGGGACGACATCGTCACCGCCGACGACGAGGAGCCGACGGAGGAGATCTCAGAGACGGTGGACTTCGATTCGGCCGAATTGTCCGACGTCGTCGATACGGAACTGGACGACGACTTGTCCGACGAAGACCTGTTCGGCGACGACGAGCCGCCGAAGAAAAAAAAGAAGAAGAAGTGAAAAGATAAAGATCGCGAAACCGCAAGCGTTGTCGAACATACGCTTGCGGTTTCGCGATTCTTCGAGACTCTGTCGCGTTAGCTGCTCGCGCTGCGGTAGTGCCGCAGCGACCCTGCGAACACCGCGCGGCTGGCCAGCAGCGACAGCCCCGCGATGCCCAGCGTGAACGCCGTCAGCCAGTTCGGCTCGACGACCATCGACAGCAGCACGCGGGCCGGAACCGTGATCACCAGCAGAATCGGGATCACGAACGAGAACGCGAACCGGAAGACCTCGGCAGCGGGCGAGCCGCTGTAGATCGTCGCCGGATAGCGGGCGAAGATCGTCACGTAGAACCAGAAGTCGAGCAGACCCTGGTTGCGGCCGAAGAAAATGCTCGTGCAGGCCAGTGCGATCATCAGGCTGTAGAAGAACGTCACCGCCGCGGCGACCAGTGCGATATACGTCAGCACGGTCACA
The DNA here is from genome assembly GCA_034439795.1 of Planctomycetaceae bacterium. Taxonomy (GTDB): domain Bacteria; phylum Planctomycetota; class Planctomycetia; order Planctomycetales; family Planctomycetaceae; genus DSVQ01. Next base: position 6,832 of record JAWXBB010000497.1, read on the forward strand.
ACGCTCAACGCCACGCCGGCTTCGTGGACCGAGTACGCGAGCAGCCCCAGCCCCATCGCCACCTGGCACAGCATCGCCAGATCCATCTTCTCGAACGACACCAGGAACTGCGTGTCGATCGGCTTGAGCAGCGCGAAATCCAGGTTCCCCGTGCGGATCAACTCGCTGAACTGGGCGCAGTTCGGCATGAAGAACGCCTCGACCAGGGCGTTCACCGTCATCCCGGTCGCCATGAACCCGAAGTATTCCGCCCGGTTCCAGTCGTTGATGCGGGGGACTTCGCGGTAGATCAGATCGAACAGCAACAGTTGCACCGCGAACCAGAACCCGCGCGTCACCAGTGTCGTCACCACGTTGCTGCGGAACTGCAATTCCCGCACCGCGGCGTTGACGAAGAACGCCTTCCAGACGCGGTAGTAATAGCCCCAGTGTGACATGCGTTCGTTTTCGTAGGGTGCAGTCGAGGCTTTGCGAGGCTCACCCCGCTGGGGCACGACGGGGTGAGCCTCGCAGAGCCTCGACGTCACCCTACAGAAGATTAGGACAGATAATCCACGCCGCGCGACTCCGCGGCCCGGACGTCGCCGATCTGCCAGTGATCCAGTCCCAGCGTCGTCAACTGTTTTTGCAGCGCGGCGGCGGCGTCCGCGCGGGCGAGGACCACGAACCCGATCCCCATGTTGAACACGCGGAACATTTCTTCCCGCTCGATGTCGCCCAGCCCTTGCAGCCAGGTGAAGACCGGCGGCGTGGGCCAAGTGTTGCGGTCAATTGCCAGCCGGCAGTCCTGCGGCAGAATCCGTTCGATGTTGTCCCGCAATCCGCCACCGGTGATGTGCGCCAGCCCCGTGATCTGCGTCCGCGGGGCGAGCGATTTCAGCACCGCCAGGATCGGGCGGACGTAAATCTTCGTCGGTTCGAGCAGCACGTCGGCGACCGTGCGGCCGAGTTCGGGGATGGCGTCGTCGATGTCCAGCCCGGCGGCGTCGAATACTGCTTTGCGGATCAGGCTGTAACCGTTGGAATGCAATCCCGACGACGCGATGCCGATCGCGACATCGCCGGGGCGGATCGTGGTACCATCAATGATCTGACTGCGCTCCACGACACCCGTGCAGAAGCCGGCCATGTCGTAATCGCCGGGGGCGTAGATGTCCGGCAGCACGGCTGTTTCGCCGCCGAGCAACGCCGCCCCGGCTTCGCGGCAACCTTCCGAGACCCCTTCCACCAACGCGGCGATCAGATCCGGATCATCCTTCGGCACGGCAAGGTAATCGAGAAAGAAGAGCGGTTCGGCTCCGACGCACAGGCAGTCGTTGACGCACATCGCGACGAGGTCGATGCCGACGGTGTTGTACCGCCCGGCCCGCTGGGCGACCTTCAGCTTGGTGCCGACGCCGTCGGTCCCCGAGACCAGCACCGGATCGTCATATCCGCCGCTGGGTTGCGACGAATTCCGCAGCCGGAACAGCCCCGCGAACCCGTCGGGCAAAGGCAGCACGCGCGGGCCATGCGTCCGCTGCATCAGTCGCGGCAACCGAGCCATCGCCTCGTCGTACAGCTCCAGATCAACGCCGGCGGATCGGTAGGTCAGCGGGGGCATGGGGAGTGGATTTCCGGGAGGTTCGCGGTGGTCGTCCCTCCGATGTTATCCTGTGCCGCTGAGAAAATGTAATCATCACCGTGGAGTCGACGATGTCCGACGATGCGCCCTGGTACACCGACGGCCTGGCGTTTCAATGCACGCAATGCGGCAACTGCTGCACCGGCGGGCCGGGGACCGTCTCGGTCTCGCCGGAGGAAATCCAGGCCATCGCCGATTTCCGCGGCGAAACTTACGGCGACGTGATGATCCACCGAACGCGCATCGTCGGGACGGAACGGTCGCTGAACGAGTACGCCAACGGGGACTGCACGTTTTTCGACGGCCGCACGCGGCGGTGTACGATTTACCCGGTCCGCCCGGTTCAGTGCCGGACGTGGCCGTTCTGGGAGTCGAATCTAGAGTCGCCGGAGCAGTGGAAACGTGTCCAAGAGGTTTGCCCTGGGGCCGGCCGAGGGGATCTGATCCCCTTGGAAGAGGTCGAACGCCGCGCTGCGGAACTCCGGATTTGACGTTCGTCCTGAGTTGCAACTGATTTCCACGAAATCGGTTACAGTGAAACACCGCGACCGAAGTCGTGCAGAATCGCCGTGTCAAACTTGGCCGATCGGAGAGTTTGGCCGGATCGTAGCGGATTTTCTGAACGGATCGGTCGTGACGAACCGATAAACAGGGACGGGCCGGGTTCTGTCCGGGTTTCCAATCCTGCTGGAATGGCGGCCCATAAGAACTTGCGGCAATCTCCTTGACAGTAAGTCTTGCTTGTGTCTACACTTGAGTCTCGTCGATTCCATCGACAACTTCTGGCCGATCGCCGCCGATCACCATAGGGAGACCCAAGTCGTGACCAAGAAAGAGATCGTCAAAGACATTTCCGACGAGATCGGCCTGACGCAACTGAAGACCAAGGAAATCGTGCAGAAGACCTTCGACGCGATCGTCAAGACGCTCGTCGAAGAAGGTCGCATCGAACTCCGAAACTTCGGCGTCTTCGAGGTGAAGAAACGCGCGGCCCGGAAGGCCCGGAACCCGCGCACCGGCGATAAGGTCTTTGTCCCCGAAAAGTTTGTCGTCACGTTCAAGCCCGGCAAGGAGATGGAAGAGCGGGTCCGCCAATTGGAAGAAGAGGCGGCTCGCAAGGCGATGCAGACGGAACAGCCGACGGGCAGCAATGGTCAGGCCGGTGCCGCGGGCGTTCACGTCCCGGCAGCGACCGAACCGACGAGCTGAACGCAGTCCGCCGCAGGTGTCGCCTCCCAAGCCTCCAGCCGGGAAATCGGTTCTGAACACACGCCAGCGAGGATCGCTGGAACGCCCTCATCCCTCGAATGCGATTGATGACACGGAAGACGACCGCGGGACTTGCGGTTGGCACGCTCAAGGAGGAGCAAATGCGGACTCGGCTTGGCCTTGCAGTTCTGCTGACCATCGCCGCCTGCGTGCAGGTCGGTTGCATCGTCCCGATCTTTTCGTCGTCGCCCGATGTGCGGGCCCGGCAACTGATCTTCGCGTCCGAGAGCTACCGTCACATTCCCGAAATCTGGGAACGGATCTGGGGCCTCGACATGCCCGACGTCGCCACGCCGTACCGGACCCACGGCGGCGTGATTTAGCATCCCGCGATCGGGATTTCTCGTGTGCCACGGCCGTGTCGGCCGTGCGTGCGCTCCCTACCGCTCGGAGCGCTCGCACGGCTGACACAGCCGTGGCACACAGCCATAGATCTCCTCCAGCGTTCCCTGTCGTGTTGCGGCCCTTGGTTGTTCGACCATTCCCGCAGGGTTACGATCCCGAAATGCGATTCGCCGTGCGTCGCCCGCGGAGGGGCGGTCGGTTTGTCGCCGCAACTTCGGATGACCGAACCCCGTGGCCGACCTCGCCGTTCAACTGCGCCGCCTGTCTCTGCCGAACCCCATTCTCGTGGCGTCCGGGACGTTCGGCTACGCGCGCGAGATGCAGGCGTTCGTGGATTTCCGCAGGCTCGGCGGCATCATCCCCAAGACCGTGACGCCGCTGCCACGGCCCGGCAACCCGCCCCCGCGAACCGTCGAGACGGCATCCGGGCTGCTCAACTCCATCGGCCTCGATAACGACGGCCTGGAAGCGTTCATCGAGAAACACCTGCCGGCGCTCACGCAACTCGGTGCGCCGTTGATCGTGAACATCGCCGGGAAAGCCCGCGATGAGTTCGCCCGGATGGCGGCCCGGCTCGACGCCTTTCCCGGCATCGCGGCACTGGAACTCAACATCTCATGCCCCAACGTGACCGGCGGCACCGACTTCGGAGTTGATCCCGAAGCGACGGCCCAGGTCGTGGCGAGCGTGCGGTCGGCGTGCCGGTTCCCGATCATCGCCAAGCTGACGCCGAACGTGACCAGCGTCGTCCCGATCGCCCAGGCCGCCTCGGAAGCCGGAGCCGATGCTGTGTCGCTCATCAACACGTTTCAGGGACTGGTTGTCGACTGGCGAAAGCGCAAACCGGTCCTGGGGAACGGCCTCGGCGGCTTGAGCGGCCCCGCGATCAAGCCGCTCGCTCTGCGGATCGTCTGGCAGGTGGCCCAGAAGTTGAACGTGCCCATCATCGGCATCGGCGGTATTCAGTCGCTGGATGACGTGCTGGAGTTCCTCGTCTGCGGAGCCACCGCGGTGCAAATCGGCACGGCGAATTTTTACAATCCGTCGTTGTCCGTCCAGTTGGTGGACCAGCTCAACGCCACGCTGGACGAAATCGGGTGCCGGTCGGTGACGGAACTCGTGGGGACGGTCCGGTGGCCGGCGTAGAGATCTTTTCCGAAGCGCAAGCGAGGCGATGATACCAACCCGAAGCGTCAGCGAGGACGAGCGCTCATTCGACGTGCCCATGTCCTCTCGCGGAAGCGAAGAATGGGAACGTCAGGAACGGCAGTGGGGGATCGGTGGCGCCATGTCCTCGCTTACGCTTCGGGTTAGTATGGATCGCCTCGCTGACGCTTCGGGTGAGGAGTTGCCATGACACGGTTCCGCGAATCCGAACCGCCGATGGCAGAGCCCCTGGGTTATTTCATCACCTGGTCGACCTATGGAACGTGGCTGCCCGGCGATGAGCGCGGTTGGGTCGAGTATCGTCGTGGTTGGCAGTTGCCCGCTCCGATGCGGGAATTGGAGTCGATGGCGAAAATGACCGAGGATGCTTGCCGTTTGGATCGGGTGCAACGCGAGCTGGTCCATCGTCAGATCGCGGAAACCTGCCAAGTGAGAGGCTGGGAACTTTTCACCGTGAACTGCCGCTCCAATCATGCTCATGTCGTTCTCGCCGCGAGTGGGGATCCCAAGCTCGTCCGAAGCCAGTTGAAGGCGTGGTGCACGCGGCGGCTCAAAGAACTGGAGATTTCCCGGTGTGACGGCGGAGTCCCGATCCGCGAGAACTGGTGGGCGGAGCGTGGCAGCCAGCGGTACATCAACGATGAGACCAGTTTGGAAGCCGCGATTCTGTATGTTCGAGATGGTCAGGATAAACCGCGTTGATAATTCTCCGAAGCGCCGGCAAGGATGTCCCATACTAACCCGAAGCGTAAGCGAGGACATGGAGCCACCGATTCCCAACTGCCGTCCCTGCGCTCCCATGAATTTCGCTTCCGCGAGAGGACGTGAGGACGTCGAACGAGCGAACGTCCTCGCTAACGCTTCGGGTTAGTATTGAAGGCATTGAAGAAAGTCATCCGAAATGCGCGTCCTCTCCGGCATCCAGCCCACCGGCCGGTTTCACTGGGGGAACTACTTCGGTGCGATCCAGCAGTACATCCAACTGCAGGACAACGACCAGGCGTTTTATTTCATCGCCGATCTGCATGCGCTGACGACGATTCGCGACGCTCGACTGCTCGCCGATCTCACGCGCGATGCCGCGCTGGATCTGCTGGCGTTGGGGCTCGATCCCGCGCGGGCGACGCTGTTCCGACAATCGGATGTGCCGGAGATTAGTGAGCTGATGTGGCTGCTCATGACCGTCACGCAGCACGGGTTGCTGGAAAAGTGTCATGCCTACAAGGACAAGGTCGCGCGGGGGATCGCCGCGGACGCCGGGTTGTTCACGTATCCCGTGCTGATGGCGGCCGACATTCTGCTGTACGACAGCGACGTCGTGCCGGTCGGGATGGACCAGGTGCAGCACATCGAGATCACGCGGGACATCGCCCAGCGGTTCAACGCGATCTTCGGCGGCGAGTTCCTGCATCTCCCCGAGGCCCGCGTGCTCGACAGCTCCGCGAAGGTGCTGGGCCTCGACGGCGAGAAAATGTCGAAGAGCTACGGCAACACGATCGAGATCTTCGACGACGCGAAGCCGTTGCGGAAGAAGATCATGAGCATCAAGACCGACTCCACGCCGGTCGAAGCGCCGAAGAACCCGGACACCTGCACGATTTTCACGCTGTACAAACTGTTCGCCACGCCCGAACAGCAGTCGGTGCTCGCCGAGAAATACCGCCGCGGCGGCATGGGGTACGGCGAGGCGAAGCAGGCGTTGTACGACGCCGCGTGGGCGTACTTCGCCGAGGCCCGCGATCGGCGGCAGCAGTGGGTGTCGCAACCGGCGGCCTTGGAGGGCGTGTTGAAAGCGGGTGCCGAGAAAGCCCGCGCGAAGGGCCGCGAAGTGTTGCAGCGCGTGCGGGATGCGTGCGGGCTGGGGCGGCGTTTGACTGACGGCGGCCAATGACCAATTTTCAATGACCAAGGTTCAAGGGGAGAACGATGCTTCTTCCACCTTGGTCATTGAAAATTGGTCATTGGTCATTTTCTGAACGCCGTCGCTTGCGCTCCGGGCTGCGAGGGCGCTTTCTGCCCTAGACGCGGTTGGCCGCATCCACTACCTTCCCGCCGCCTCCGTGAGGCCGATTCTGGCGACACAATCCGAAAAAGGAGTTTTGGATGCGATCTGGCAGTCTGTTCGTGGCGTTGGCCGCCGGAGCGATGCTCATGGCGGGATGTGGCTTTCAACCAGGCGGCCAGTCGGCCTCGGCGGCGAAGGGCGGCATTGCGGTGATCGACCTCGATCACGTCGCCAAGACCATCGGCCGGACGCAGGAAATCAACGACGCTTGGCAGGTCCGCAAGCGCGCGGCGGACCAGGGGCTGCAGAACTTGCAGGCTTCGTTCCGCGACCAGATCAACGCCAAGAAGGCGGAGTTCGGTGAGCAACCGACCGACGAGCAGAAGCAAATCCTGGCCAATATGGGACGCCAGGCCGACAGCAAGCTTCTGGAAAACGGGCGCAAGGCGCAGGCGGACCTCGATCAATTCCGCAACCAGATGGTCGCCGCGTTCCGGGCGGAAGTCCGGCCGTTCGCGCAACAGGTGGCGTCCAGCAGGGGCCTGGGGGTTGTGATCCCCAAGAACGAGGGCTTCCTGCTGTCGATCGATCCGGGCGTCGACATCACCAACGACGTGATCTCGGCGTACCAGCTCAAGAAGCCGGTCGCGAGCGCCGCCGTTGTCGCCCCGGCCCCGGCTGCCATCACGCCGAAGCCGGCGACCGCCGCCGCGGAATCGCCCAACGAAACGCGGTAGTCGCCGATATTTAGCCCCCGGTCTCCTGACCGGGGGGCGAAGCGCCCTGACGCGAACCGACCTTGTTTGATTCGCGCACGTGGCGTTGTGGGAGCGATCGGCCCCCGGTCAGGAGACCGGGGGCTATGTAGCGTTGGAAACATCTCGAACACCCGGTCGCGTTCCGCGCGGCCGGGTGTTCGGCTTTTCCGGATGGACCGCCTGGCGCGATCGTAGTGAACAACCCTGTTCGCCGCCCGCGACTGCCCCCCGTCCGCCTCGTCCAAGTCAGACCCATTGATTGCGATCTGCCGGTGTTGCCGATCAGTTGGCTGGTCCGCACGATCGGACACCATCGGACAGAGTCCGCGCCGCGCCTTCCGCCGGCACGCACCCGTCCGGCGTGGGCATCAGGGTGCTGACAACGGCGGAGCGGCTTGGGGTGGCGGGCTGTCGAAGCATGACATCGGGCCGCCTGTCGTGGGGGGCCGGAATGATCGCAATGGCCACGGTTCTGACGGGAACCGCGGAGGCCGGGGAACCGCGCGCGCCGCTGGTCCGCACGGCTCATTCCCCGGCGGCCGTCGACGACGGCGGCTATTGGGTCGTCAGCTCGCGCGATCTGGAGGGGGAACTCCATCGCGGACAGCGGCACAGCTACCAGGTCTTCAACTGCGACGCTCACGGCCGGCGGCAGGCCTCGAACATGGAAACGCTCGTTCAATCGCTGACGCCGGGGGTGCCGGTCTGCTTCGTGATGCACGGCAGCTTCGTCGATTGGGAAACCGTCTTGCAGGACGCCCGCGGCACCAATTCCTGGCTGCGGGCGCCGCTTCCCGACCGGCCGTTGCACGTCGTGTTCTTCACCTGGCCGAGCGACAATACCCCCAAGCTGATCTTTCCGATCGATGTGGCGATTCTCGGCCGGCGGTCGGCCCGTCACAGCCTCTACGTCGCCGAATTGATCTCGTTGATTCCGAACGATCATCCGATCTGCCTCGTCGGTCACAGCCACGGAGCGCGGATGGTCGTCTCGACACTGCACGTTCTCGGCGGCGGCAAAGTGGATGACGTCGCGTTCGGGGGCGGCCCGTTCCACCAGCACCGCATCCGGGCGGTTCTCGCGGCGGGGGCGTTCGATCACGACTGGCTGAATCCTGGTGAACGCTACGAGCAGGCGGTCCAGCGACCCGAGCTGATTCTCAACCTCCGCAATCGCCGCGATATCGCGTTGCGCTTTTACCCGCTGCATCGCCCGCTGACCGCCGCCGCCGCGGGGTATGCGGGGTTCTCCGCGGGCGATCGCCAGCAAATCGGCCCGCAAAGCCAGAAGCTGGTCGATCTCGACATCACGCCGTTCATCCGCCTGGGCCACATCTGGCCGCACTATTACGCCGAACCGCGACTGGCCCAGACGATCGCGCCGCATGTGTTCTTTCTGGGTGACGTCCAGTAGACGGAAGTCATTGGTCATTGGTCATTGGGCGATACCTCTTCTTCATCACAAATGACCAGGGACAAATGACCAAGGACCACCCACCACTTGCAACTGCTCGCCAACCGCGGCAGAGTGAAGAGAGTCACGACACCCTCCCTCACAAGGACACTGAGTGACCACGCCGGTTTTGCAGGCGCTGTTGTTGGCCGATCATGTGTACCAGGATCGCGGCACGGGCAAGCACGTCATCTGCGGCGTCTTCTCGGGCATGGGCTTCATCCCCAAGGGGGCCAAGCCGAAACAGCCGCCGGGCGAGGGGAACGCCGTGCCCGCGCGGTCGCTCATTCGCGCCGGCTCACCGTTCGCGTATCTCAGCCTGACGGAGGTCCACGGCGCGAAGATGATCGAGCTGCGGTACATCGACCTGTCCAACAACGACGTGCTGCTGTCGACGCAGTTCCAGGTGAAGTGCAACGACCCGCTGGAGACCGTGGAAGTCGCCCTGCCGCTCCCGAGCCTGCCCGCCCCCCACGCGGGGGTGTTCGCGTTGGAGTTATTGTGCGAGAACACGCTGCTCGGTTCGCACCGACTGAAGGTGGTGCAGGACCCGAACTTCACGGTTGAAGAGCCGGACGCTCCGTCGCAAAATTAGGTGTCGTGTGTTGGCCGCGTGGTTGATCGCCGCTGTGATCTCGGCCGAGCCGGTGTTGCTCGACCGGCCGCTGGCGACGTGTCTGTACGGCAGCAAGTACCGCGACGCCTTGCGGGAGCCGCTCGCCGCGACATGGGACAACGTCGAGCCCCGGTCGCTGCTCCGGCGGCTGGGGGAGGACCGCCAGTTGGCGATTCTGCTCGATCGTCGCATCGACCCCTCCACGCCGGTGACATTGTCGCTGGCCGGCGAGCCGTTGCAGACGGGATTGGACCGCCTCGCCGCGACGATGTCCGCGACGGTCAGCCGGCCGGACAACGTCGTCTATTTCGGGCCGCCAGAGTCCGCGCGCTGGTTGCGGACGGCCATCGAACAGCATGATTCAGCGCTCCATGACCCCGCAACAAACATCCCGGAACGTCGCCAGCTCGATCTCTCGGCCCGGCACACCATCCACTGGCAGGATCTCGACACGCCGCAGGATGTCCTGTCATTGATCGCCAAACGCCACCAGTTGACGATCGAGAACCTCGAAGCCGTGCCGCACGATCTGTGGGCGTCGGCGACGTTGCCCCAGGTGACGGCGGCCGAAGCGCTCACGCTGGTGCTCATTCAGTTCGATCTCGATTGGGAATGGCAACCCGGCGGCAACGCGGTCCGCATCGTGCCGTGGCGCGAGCCGCCGCTGATCGAACGCCGCTACAAACCGCGTGGCAAGCTGACGGCGGCCCAACTGCTGGCGGACTGGCAGGGAACCGACCCGGACCTCGCGGCGCGCATCGACCAGAACGAAGTCGTCGTGCTGGGTCGCATCGAAGACCACGAAGCGCTGCAGGCGAAATTGTCGGCGGGCATCACCGGCCGGACGCTGCCGCCGGGAGAAGCCCCCACGCCGCTGCGTCGCCGGTTGTTCACGCTGAAGGTTGAGAACGTCCCGGTGTCAGCGATCATGCGCGAACTGGAAAAGTCCGGCGTGATGTTCGTCTACGACGCCGACAAATTCCGGGCCGCCGGCATCGACCTGAACCGTCCGGTGAGCTTCGACGCGCAGAAAGCCCCCGCGGACGAGTTTCTGAAGAAGCTGTTCGACGCCGTGCCGGTGAAGTTCACAATTGATGACCGGACGGTGACGCTGGAGAAGGGCTGAGAGCTAAGGGCCGGAAAGGGAATTGATTTCCGTTCGGTCCCCTCTCCCCCGTCTTCGGGGGAGAGGGTTAGGGTGAGGGGGCGAGCGCTCCCCGCAGCATTCCACGCTCTTTCCAGTTGCTCTGCATCACGACCGCAGGGCGAGCGGCGGTTCCAACCGACTGGCGTCACATCGATGCTGTGGCGAGCGCTCGCCCCCCTCACCCCGACCCTCTCCCCCGAAGACGGGGGCGAGGGGGCCGGACAAGAGAGGCATGCGATGTCGCTGTGCTTCCTCTGGACACTGGATTTCCAAACCCTCCTTGGGTTGTTGTCATTGGTTGCGGATTAATGATCGGTGGTCCAGTACGCCGAAGGCGTTCGATCGCACAGCCCAGGGTCGCGAGTCTGTGAGCGCACCCTGGGAACATGGCATCCAAGGCAAATCGACCCTGAAAGGGTCGCATCACCGGCGGCCTCAAACCTTGATGAAACCCTTGCAGGGTATGCGGCTCACCATCGATCGCCACTCAGGGTGCGCTCGCAGACTCGCGACCCTGGGCTTTGCGATGCAACGCCTTCGGCGTAAAGACCATGTGGTTTTGAAACCATTTCTTAGCCCTCGACCCTCAACACTTCCTCCAGTTCCACTGCCCGGTGTTCCTCCGCGGACCGATAGCACGCTTCCACGAGGGCCATCGTGTGCAGGTTGTCGTCGCCGCTGATGAGCGGCTCGGCGTTGTCTTCGAGGGCGCACAGCAGTTGCGCCATCGGGCCGACGAAGGCGTCGGGGAACCAGACTTCATTCCAGCGGGGCTGAATCCAGCGGTCTCCGAGCGCGGTCGTGGTGTAGTCGAGCGTGCTCGGTTGCCGCTCGGGATAAGCGGGCCAGCCGATGGTGCCGCGGGCCATTCCGGTGGTCCCTTCGATCCGCCATTTGATGCCGATGTCCGCCGCGGCCCCTTCTTTGGCGGGGCCGGCCCAGACGTCGTCCACGCTCGACGCCCGGAGGCCGGACGCATATTCGAGGATGTACAGCGCGATGCCGTCCCGATGCGCGAACTGCTTCGCGGTCCGGGGATCGGGTCGCACACTGGCGAACACGCGGTCCGGGTTGCCGAACCAGTAGCGGAACGTGTCGAGGTGATGGATGCTCATGATCCGCAGCGTGACCCAACCCTGCCGCTCCTGCCAGGGCATCCAGTGCGGCACGGCCCGCATGTCGATCGTCGCCAGCACCGGCTCGCCGAGCGCATTCTGATCCAGCAGCGACTTCGCGGCCCGCACCGACTGGTCGTAGCGCATGTTCTGATTGACGGCCAGCGTGATGCCGGCGTCACGGCACAGCCGCACGATCTCACGCGCTTCGGCGAAGCTCACCCCCAGCGGCTTCTGCGCCAGAATGCCGCGGATATGGTCGGCGTGCCGGACGACGTCGCGGATGGCCGAGAACTGCACATCGGGCGGCACGGCGATGTCCACGACCTGCACGTCGCGGTCGGCGAGCAGGTCGCGGTAGTCGCCATAGACCTGCGGAATGGCGTGGCGCTGTGCCACGGTCGCCGCTCGGGCCGGATCGCGGCTGGCGATGGCCACCGGGTTAAACCCCGCCTGCCGATAGGCCACCAGATGGCAATCCGCCATGATGAACCCGGCCCCGATGCAACCGATCCCCGGCGACCGGTCCCGCGGCAGTTGTGGATGAATGTCGAGCGGAATCGGGGATTCGACGGACATGGTGATGGCTCAGCGGTGGATAACGGGCCGTGGCTGCCAGTTCAGAATACGGTTCCGAGTGAGGATCGGAAAGCGGGGCCGGAATCGAGGTGATTCCCGCCGTTCCCGTAGGGTGCAGTCGAGGCTTTGCGAGGCTCATCCCGTTGGAGTCCAGCCTTTAGGCTGCTCTTCGGACGTCGCGAGACCATCGAAGACAGCCTAAAGGCTGGACTCCAACGAAGAGGGTGAGCCTCGAAGACTCGACTGCACCCTGCAAAAGACCAGGAATCCCCTCCCGGCGTACTGTGGACGCCGCCCCGGTGGATCGCCACAATCAAGGGCACGATTCCCCGGCTGTTCTGTCCGGCTTGTGTTCCTGCGGAGATGTCACCGTGATTTTTGGGATGTTTGGCAACAAGGGCGACGACGAAGAAGACGATGAGGACGTCGAGCTCGTGGCCTTTCAGGGGGCGACGAACGGCAAAGACGTCGACATGTCCGCCAACGCGCGGCTCGCGCAAGCCGGGCTGATTCCCGCCAAGGAGTTGGTGACCGACGCCCTGCAGCGCCGCGCCGAGACCGTCAAGGTCGAGCTCAAGGGGGAACGCGCGCAGGTCACGATGTACGTCGACGGCATCGCGTATTCCGGCGGCAAGCTCGCCAAGCCGCAGGCCGTCGCCGTCACGCAGATGATGAAGCTGCTCGCCGGCCTCGAACCCAAGCTCAAGGGCAAGGCGCAGTCGGGCGGCGTGAAGGCCGACTGGCTGGGAGTGCCGTACGAGATTTCCGTCGACACGCAGCCGGCCGCCGATGGTTCCGACAAGCTGACGCTCCGCACGCGGAACCTCAAGGCCAAAATGAGCACGCTGGAAGAGCTGAATTTCCCGGCGTCGCTCAAGGCCACGCTGCGGGACATCAGTTCCAAGCGGCACGGCTTCGTGATCGTCGCCGGGCCGCCGGGGTCGGGCGTCACCACCAGCGTGTATGCCTACCTCAAGGGGCTCGATCTGTACATGTACTCCGCGTTCACCATCGTGAACATGGGGAATCGCGAGGTCTACAACGTCCAGAATTTCGAGGCCAACGAAGGGGACGAACTGCAGTTCACGATGGAGCGCATGATCCGCTCCGAGGCGGACGTGATTTTTGTCAATCCGATCAAGGACGCCGAGAACGCCAAGATCATGGCCACCATCGGCGAGAAGGTCACGATCCTCGGCGAGATGCCCGCGAAAGACGCGGCGGCGGCCATCCTGCAGCTCTGTGCCTGGATCGGCGACAACGCCAAGGTCGCGAACCTGATCGAGGGCGTGTTCAGTCAGAAACTCATTCGCACGCTTTGCAACGATTGCCGCGAGGCGTTTCGACCGAATCCGAAGCTGCTGGCGAAGGTCGGACTGCCACCGGAGACCAAGGTGCTGTACCGCAAGTGCGAGCCGGAGGCGGATGAGAAGACCGGCGAAATGCCCGATCCCTGCGAACGGTGCAACGGCTCGGGCTACTTCGGCCGGGTCGCCATGGTGGAGCTGATCACGCCGTCGGAGGGAATCAAAAAACTGATCGCCGAGGGAGCCACGGCCGACGCCCTCAAAGCCCAGGCCCGTGCCGACGGCATGCTGACCCTGCACAAGGATGGCTTGAGGCTGGTCGCCGAGGGGAAGACGTCGTTGGAGGAACTGCAACGGGTGTTCAAGACGGCGTGATTTCGTAGGGTGCAGTCGAGTCTTCGAGGCTCACCACGATTCACTATCGACGTGGTGCGAAGAATTCGACGACCGCGTGATAATTTCCCGCGGCGACGGTACAACAGTGGGGCCGCTCGGTGCTGCGTTTGACCTCGACAAACGACCCTGCCCCAGGACGTCCCGCCATGCCCGCCCCGCTCTTCCGGTCTGCCAGCCTTGGCGGACTGCTGTTCAGCATTGCCGTCTGCCTGATGTCGCCGCTCTCGGCCGCGGAACCGACGTGGAAGGCCGGGATCGCACGGGCGGTCATCACGCCGACCGAGTCGATCTGGCTCGCCGGTTATGGCAGCCGGACCAAGCCGTCGGAAGGGAAGCTGCACGACCTGTGGATTCGCGTGCTGGCGGTGGAAGACGCCGGCGGACATCGCGGAATCGTGCTGTCGAGCGACACGCTCGGCATCTCGAAGCCGATCTACGAGGAGGTCGTCCAACGGCTCGGCAAGTCGCAAGGCCTGGCCCGTGCCCAGATCATGCTGCACGCCTCGCACACGCACTGCGGTCCGGTGTTGAAGAGCGCGCTGTACGACATCTACCCCCTCGATGCCGAACAGCTCGCGAAGATCGAGAAGTATTCGGCGTGGCTGACCGACACGATTGTGGAGACGGTGTCGGCGGCGCTGAAGGATCTTCAACCGGCGACGCTCGTTCGCGGACAGGGGGCCGCGGAGTTCGCTGTCAACCGCCGGAACAATCGCGAGCCCGATGTCCCGATGCTGCGCGAACAGGGGAAGCTGCTCGGCCCGGTGGATCATTCGGTCCCCGTGCTGGCGGTTAAGAAGCCCGACGGCAGCCTGAAGGCCGTGGTCTTCATGTACGCCTGCCACAACACGACGCTGAGCTTCGACCGGTTCTGCGGCGACTACGCGGGCTTCGCGCAATACGCCCTGGAGGAGCGGCATCCCGGCGCGACGGCGATGTTCGTCCTCGGCTGCGGGGCCGATCAGAATCCGCTGCCGCGACGCACCGTGGAACTCGCTCAGAACTACGGCACGCAACTCGCGGACGCCGTCGACGCGGTTCTCAAGAATCCGTTGCAGCCGGTCTCGCCGAAGCTGCAGACCGAAATCGAAATGGTCGACCTCGCGTTGGGTGCGCTGCCGGAGAAATCGAAGATGGAAGCGATGGCCGCCTCATCGCCGAGTTACTCGCAGCGCTGGGCGGCCCGCATTCTGAAGCGGCAAGCCGAGGGCCCGCCGCTGCCGACGAGCTACCCGTATCCGGTGCAGGCGTGGCGGCTGGGGGGCGAGCAGTTGTGGATCGCGCTCGGCGGCGAAGTCGTCGTCGATTACAGCCTGAAATTCAAGGGGCGTTACGGCGAGGGGGCCTGGGTCACGGGCTATGCCAACGACGTGATGGCGTACATCCCGTCGCACCGCGTGCTCCTCGAAGGGGGCTACGAAGGGCAAAGCAGCATGATGGTCTACGGTCTGCCGGCCGAGCGCTGGGCAGCGGACGTCGAAGACCGCGTGACGGCCGGAGTCGAGCGGGTGGTTTCGCGGTTGGAGCCGAGCGTGGGCGACCGCTCGAAGAAGTGAAGAGTTTAACCACGAAACACACGAAATGGCACGAAAGGAAGAGTTTGAGCGAGAGTCTCCGGCAGTTGATAAGCATCGAACAGTGGATTGCTGTTGGGCCACATCACTCATTCCGTTTTCGTGCCTGTTCGTGTGTTTCGTGGTTAACAGGATTATCTGACGACGGGACGTCGGTCTGATGCAAAAAGTCAAAGCGTGCGGCGTGCTGGTCTTCCGCAGGGAGCCGCGGCCGGAATTCCTGGTGATGAAGCACGCCCGGCGGCTGGATCTCCCCAAGGGACATCTCGAAGAGGGGGAGTCCGACGTCCAGTGCGCGCTGCGGGAGATGTGGGAGGAGACCGGCATCCCGATGGATGCGGTGTCGCTCGATCCCGACTTCCGTTACGAGGAAGTCTATTTCCCCTACGAGGCCCGCTTCGGCCCCGGCCGCGTGGAGAAGACGCTGGTCGTGTTCCTCGGCTGGTTGCTTAAGGACCACCCGATTCAGGTGACTGAACACCGCGGCTACGACTGGCTGCCGTGGCAGCCGCCGCACAAAGTGCAGAAGTACACATTCGACCCGCTGTTGGCGCGATTGGCGGAGTATTTCGCGGCGAAACATTTGCCCTGAGGAAGCCGCGAGGTTGCACCCCCGCGGAGATTTCTGCTCGACGCAAAATCAGCGTCTGGTTAGAACCGATTTTACAGCACAGAGGATCTTTACGCCGAAGGCGTTTTATATCAAAGCCCAGGGTCGTGAGCCTGCGAGCGCACCCTGGGGTCATGGCGTCCGAGGCGCATCGACCCTGAAGGGGTCGTATCACTGGTGGCGACAAACCGTGATGAAACCCTTTCAGGGTATTGGGTTCGCCGTCGATCGTCACCCAGGGTGCGCTCGCCGGCTCGCGACCCTGGGCTGTGTGATCGAACGCCTACGGCGTACACGAATTCCGACCGCTGTTTAGTCACCAACCGCCACGATCATGATCGGGCTTAGACACCGCTTCTAGGCCTTGGGAGCGGTTACGGCAATGCCGCTGCTCTCACATTCCAGAACGATCTGGCCATCCAAGCTCACGACTTGCATCTGTTCCGTGCTGTAGTCCATTTCGGTCACGGCGATGTTCTGGCCTTCAATGGGACCAATTCCGACGCCCATATCCATTTTCCGGGTACGCGAGTTTCGTGCAGCGCGCGACTCGCTCCCACGTACGGGTCGAGAATACCCCTCGACCCGAGTGAGTGATTGTTAACAGGAACTCGCCGGTTGGATCGAAGCCCACGGCGACCACGCCGCCGATGTGCAAATAGCGAGTCGTCTGCTTGGCGCTGCTCACCGCCCACCCCTCAGCTCTGCAGCGCTTCGGAGACGTCCGTGCGGTAAGCCGTCAGGCCGGGAACAGCGCCGACTAATGCGCCGAGGCCCAGCAGCACGGGAATCAACAGCAACTCCGCCGGCTCGAACGCCCACGGGTTCATGATGATGCCGCTCTTCAGCTCGACCATCGGGGCGGCGACGAACACCAGCCCATGACCGAGCAGCAAACCGAGCAGCCCGCCGCCGAGGCAGAGCATCACCGACTCGGCGAGGATGATGGAGAACACCGTCTGCCGCCGGGCGCCCAAGGCCCGCATGATGGCGATCTCGCGTTTCCGGGCGGCCATCGAGTTGTAGATGCTGACGAAGATGCCGATCCCCGACACGGCGATGATCAGCCCCGTCAGCACCAGGAGCATGATCTTCACCCCCCCCAGCACGTCGTTCATTAATTGCTGCATCGGCATGATCGGATTCACGGCCATCGCCTTGAAGCTGTTGTTGATGTCGCTGCGCAACAGGTTCTCTGCGATGGGGTTTTTGCCGATCACCAGAATCGACGTCACTTCCTTCTGCAGGTCCGACACGTCGTGGAAGTGATCGTGGCCGGAGTGGTCGTGACCTTCGTGGCTGTATTTCTTCTGGAGCTTGGCCACCTGCGCGGCCAGCTCTTCCTCCGACAACGCCGGCTCGCCGAAGAATTCCCGTTCGCGCTTGATCGCCTCGTCGAACGGTTTGTCGTGCCCCTGAATCTGGTAGAAGCCGTCGAGATGCACGAACACGGATTTGTCGTTGGGCGTCCCGGTGGGGGCGAGGACGCCGACGACGGTGAACTTCTCATCGTGAACGTGGCCGGTGTCGGCCCCGCCGTGAATCATGCGGAACTCTGTGCCGATATCCCAGCCGTTGACCTTGGCCACGCGGTCGCCGATCAGGGCGTCGAACGGCTTGCGGAGCGTGTTGCCCCGGATCAGGAACTTCCGCCGCGGGGCGTAATCGTGGAGGAAGTATTCCGGCGTGATGCCCACGATGGGGAACGACCCGGCTTCGGTGACGTCCCCCAGCGCGACCGGAATCGCGACCTCCACCCGCGGTTCGGCGGCGATCTCTCGGAAGAACCGGAACGGCAGGTTCTCAATGGGAGGGTTCGTGTGATAGACCGTGCTGAGAACGAGTTGCAGCGGACTCCCCTTCGGTCCCACAATCAATCCGTAACCGATCGACCGCTGGCTGAACGTCTGGTCGAGCACGGCGTAAATCACCAGCACGGCGACCATCAGCATCACGCCGAGCGCCACGCTCAGCCCGGTCAGCACCGACGCCAGCGCCCGCTGTTTCAGGCTCTTGAAGGCAATCGCGGCGAGATTCATCGGACCACCTCCCTGCGGTTGAAGTCCGCCAGCCGTTCCACCCGCGCGAACTGCGACGACACATCGGGCGAATGCGTCACCAGCAGCAGCGACACGTTATTTTCCCGGCACGATTCGCGCAGCAGTTCCAGCACCGCCTGCTGATTCGCCGGGTCGACGTTCGCCGTCGGCTCATCCGCCAGCAGCAATTGCGGCGAGTTCGCCAAGGCACGGGCGACCGCGACCCGCTGCTGTTCCCCAACGGACAGTTGACTCGGCCGGTGCGACAACCGGTGCGACAGCCCGACGCGGTCCAGCAGCTTCAGCGCCCGCTGACGATCCGCCCGCTTGCCGGAGAAGCTCATCCCCAGCAGCACGTTTTCCAGCGCGGTGAACGCCGGCAACAGATGAAACGTCTGAAAGACATAGCCGACGCGGTCGGCCCGGAACCGGTCGCGGGCGGCTTCCGGCAGCCGGCTGATGTCCGTGCCGCCGACCTTCACGACGCCGGAATCCGCCGACGTGATCCCCGCGATGATGTTCAGCAGCGTCGTCTTGCCGCCGCCGCTTTCGCCGATGAGCGCGACCTGCTCGCCGGCACCGAGGCGGAACTCGGCGATGTCGAGCACGGGGACGACTCCGCCCCCCGGCTCGCGGTAACTCTTGCGGACGTTCTGCAATTCCAGCGACATACGCGATTCGATCCGTCTCGGGCTTCGTCCAGGCGACGCCGCATCTTGACGCACCGCGGGATGAACGGCAAGCGGCGCTGCCGCTGTCTGTTACGACGACAGTCGCTGAATCGTTGGTTCGTCGGTGCAAGATTTGTGAGGATGTTTGTCCACAGATTTCACAGATGACGCAGATTGAAGACGAATTCAATGGGATCAATGACTCAGTCTCATTCGGCTGGCTTTCTGCCTCAAATCTGCGTCATCTGTGAAATCTGTGGATGAAATCCTACTTCCGTCGCAACCTGTCACACGGCCACTGAGATTCGGCACGAAAGGTGCAATTCTGCATTTCGCCCGCTACCATACGGTCTCAGAATCCGCCCGGTGCGAGCCGTGGTGACGTCCGTCGTGTGCGTCCCGGCTGCCGGCCTTCCGTTAGCTGACATTTGTGAGCCATGGCCAAGAAGACGATCGCCGATGTGGACGTGAAGAACAAAGCCGTGCTGATGCGGGTGGACTTCAACGTCCCGCTGGACGATGCCGCCCACATCACCGACGACCGCCGGATCACCGAGGCGCTGCCGTCGATCAAGTCGGTCCTCGACCGCGGCGGCCGCGTGATCCTGATGAGCCACCTCGGCCGCCCGGAAGGGAAAGCCCTCGCGGAAGACGCCAGGTACAGCCTCAAGCCGGTCGCCGGGCGGTTGCAGGAACTGCTACCGAAGAGCAAAGTCCACTTCGCGAGCGACACCGTCGGCGCTGACGCCAAAGCCAAGGCGGCGGCGCTGAAGGACGGCGAGGTGCTGATCCTCGAAAACGTCCGCTTCAACAAGGGAGAGAAGAAGGGCGATTCGGAATACGCCGCGGTCCTCGCGGGCTTCGGCGACGTGTACTGCAACGACGCCTTCGGCACCTGCCACCGCACGGAAGGCTCGATGGTCGCCGTCCCGAATGCCATGTCGGGCAAGCCGAAGGTGTGCGGGTTCCTCGTCGAGAAGGAGATCAAGTTCCTCTCGGAAGCGATCGCTCGTCCGCAGCGGCCGTTCGTGGCGATCGTCGGGGGGAAAAAGGTCGCCGACAAGATTGAAGTCATCAAGAACCTGCTCGCGATCTGCGACCAGGTGCTGATCGGCGGGGCGATGGCGTTCACGTTCTCACTCGCCAAGGGTGGGAAAGTCGGCAAAAGCTACGTGCAGCCGGACAAGGTCGATCTCGCCCAGGAACTGTTGGGGATGGGCGGCGAAAAACTGCAGTTGCCCCTGGATGTCCACTGCGGCGACGACTTCAAGCCGACGTGCAACAAGCGCATCGTGAAGTCGGGAGAGATTCCCGACGATTACGAAGGCTTCGACATCGGCCCGCAAACGATTGAGGCGTATGTCAAGATCGTCAAGTCGTCGAAGACGGTGGTCTGGAACGGCCCGATGGGGGTGTTCGAGATGCCCCCGTTCGACGCCGGCACGAAGGCCGTCGCGGAGGCGATTGTGGCCAGCGGCGCGACGAGCATCATCGGCGGCGGCGACAGCGCGGCGGCCATCCAGGACTTCGGCCTGGCGGACAAAGTCACCCACGTCAGCACCGGCGGCGGCGCGAGCCTGGAGATGCTCGAAGGAAAGAAGTTCGTCGCGGTGGAGTTGCTGGACGAGAAGTAATCAGCCCGTCACAGCCCCGAGCGCAAGCGAGGGAATCTTTTCTTGTTTCATAAGGAAGACGCTCCTTCGCTTGCGCTCGGGGCTGTGACGATCACTCCATCTCGTAATCCGCCCCATTATCCGGCGGCAACGACGCGTGCCATTCGCGCACGGCGGCCGTGAGCCGATGCACGATGTCAGGCTGTTCCGCGGCGAGGTTCTTCGTCTCGCCGCGATCCTGATCGAGGTCGTACAACTGCGGTTTCGATCCATCGTACTCGCACAGCAGTTTCCAACGGCCGTCGCGGACGGCGAGGTCGGGCAGATCCCCTTCGGTCGGAGCCGAGGGACGATCCGGCGGCCGGCGGAAGAACAGCGGGCGATCGCGCGACGTGGTGGAGCGGCCCAGCAACACATCCGCGAGCGGCACGCCGTCGAAGGCGACACCCTCGGGCGGTGCGACGCCGGCGATCTTGAGCAGCGTCGGTGCGATGTCGATCGCCGCGAAGAACGATTCGCGGTTCACCGTCCCCGCGCGATCGACCAGTGACGGCCCCCACACGACCAGCGGCGAACGAAGGCCCCCTTCGTACAGCATCGTCTTGCCGCCGCGGAACGGTCCCGCACTCCCCGCGCCCGGTTCGGGGCCGTTGTCGGAGCAGACGAGAATCAGTGTGTTGTTCCGCAGCCGCTCGTCGTGGCGGATCTTGTCGAACAGGACGCCGAGCTGCTCGTCCATCGTGTCGAGCGCGCCGAGATACATCGCCCGTTTGCCCATGCCGCGGCGCGCTTTGGGCGGGAAGAATGGCGAATGGACGTCATCGGGCCACAGGTTGACGAAGAACGGCTTGCCATCCTTTTGTGCCTGGTCGATGAACTTCGTCGCCCCCTCGACGAACGCCGACGTCACCAGCGAACGCTCCTGCCAGGTGATTTCACCGCGGCCGAGCAGGTCTGACCCCAAGGCATGCTTGCGGGCCGGCTTGCCGTCATACGCTTCCAGCAACGGCAACACGCGCGGGCCGAGGCCCTCGAAGTTCGTGAGTGAAGCGTCGAAGCCGTATTCGCCGATGAGCGGGGCCTCGCCGACGTCGCGCTGGCCCCCCATGTGCCATTTGCCGAAGTGTCCGGTCGCATAACCGGCGTCGTGCAATTGGCGGGCGAGCATCGGCGCCTGCGGATCGAGCCAGTCGGCGACGCCTCGCTTCTGGTTGTCCGCCCGGTTGTTGAGGTACGAGTTGATCCGCCACCGCTGCGGATACTGGCCCGTCGACAGCGCCGTCCGCGACGGCGAACAGATCGGCGCGTTGACGTAGAACTGCTCGAACCGCAGCCCTTCGGCGGCGAGTTGGTCGATGTGCTGTGTCTCGACTTCGGTGTTGCCGAAGCACGAGAAGTCGCCCCAGCCCATGTCGTCGATGAACACAACGACGATGTTCGGACGCTCGGCGGCGACGGCTTGTCCGGAAATGGTCAGCCACAGTCCGCACAGGGCGGCGAGCAATCTTTGACGGACGGACATCGCAGGCTCTCCAGGTGACTCATCAACGGTGCCGTCGATTGCACCACGAAACCACACGGAACGGTAGCCTGCGAACGCGATCAGTCAGTAATAGAAGCGGTTTCCAAACCCAATCCTGGTTGTTGCCGTTGGAGACGGGACATTGATCGGAGGTCAAGTACGCCGAAGGCGTTCGATCACACAGCCCAGGGTCGCGAGTCTGCGAGCGCACCCTGGGGAATTGGCGTCCGTGTCGCATCGACCCTGAAGGGGTCGCATCACCGGCGACATCAATCCCTGATAAAACCCTTACAGGGTATGGGGTTTGTCATCGATCACCACCCAGGGTGCGCTCGCAGACTCGCGACCCTGGGCTGTGAGAGACAACGCCTTCGGCGTAAAGACGACGCGGTTTTATAACCGCCTCCAACACGAAGAGCCGGAGACACCCACGGCGTCCCCGGCTCTTTCGCGATTCGTTGTCCAAGCCATTGACGACTAAAAGTCGCCGACGATGTTGCCGTCGCTGATCGTCGACAGCCACCGGTAGATGCTGGCGTCGACGTTTTCGCTGACGAACTTCACCGCGCCGTCGCCCAGCAGGAAGTGCCCGCCCCCGACGTGGAAGCTGGAAAATCCGGTGGTGTTGTCGCGCGGCGTGGCGATGTTGTTGTCGGTGTCGGCGTTGAGCTTGATGAAGCTGTCGCC